>CAZMWF010000035.1:0-5803 GCA_964570075.1 uncultured Syntrophaceae bacterium
GGCATTGCAGTATATCTTCATTCCTTTGAAACGATTGAGTTGGATCTTTCGGGCCGCATCGACTCTCTTTTTTATCTCCGAGGAGGATTCCCCTGGATCCCGGCTGACCAGATCCCGATATTTTACGGCCGGGACTTCGATATGGATATCGATTCGGTCCATCAAGGGGCCTGAGATCTTCGAGCGATAGCGTTGAATTTGAGGAATGGTGCAGGTACATTCATTATTAGGATCACCATAGTAACCGCAGGGACAGGGATTCATTGCAGCGACCAGCATGAACCGTGCGGGATAGGTCAGAGAAGTAGCAGCTCGAGAGATGGTTACCTTTTCCTCTTCAAGGGGTTGACGCATCACCTCAAGGACATTCTTCTTAAATTCCGGAAGTTCATCCAAAAAGAGGACTCCGTTGTGGGCCAGGGAGACTTCGCCTGGTTTTGGAATCTGACCCCCTCCGATGAGGCCCGCATCCGAGATGGTATGATGGGGATTCCGAAAGGGGCGGGTAACGATCAGGGAATGGTCAGGAGGAATGAGCCCCATGACACTGTGAATCTTTGTGGTCTCGAGACTCTCCTCAAAGTTCATGTCTGGAAGAATGGTGGGAAGCCTTTTGGCAAGCATGGTCTTTCCAGAACCTGGGGGCCCGATCATAATCACATTATGGCCACCTGCCGCTGCCACTTCGAGACATCGCTTGACATGCTCCTGTCCCTTCACTTCGTTGAAATCGACCGGGTAGTTGGGTTCGGTTCGAAAGAGCTCATCGAGATCGACCTCGATAGAGTCAATATGAAGAGTTCCGTTGAGGAATTCAACACAATCTGAAAGGGTATCCACAGGCAATATCTCAATGCCTTTAACCACAGCCGCTTCTCTGGCATTGCCTCTTGGAAGAAGCATCCCTTTGAGACCGGAATCCCGAGCCGCCACAGCAATGGGAAGAGTTCCTTTGATCGGTTTGACCTGACCATCAAGGGAGAGTTCGCCCAAAATAAAGTACTGGTTTAGCTTTTCCTTTCGGACCATTTCAGTGGCAGCAAGAATACCAATGGCCATAGGAAGATCAAAGGCGGCCCCTTCTTTTTTAATATCTGCAGGAGCCAGATTGACAGTGATTCGACGGGAGGGGAATTCATAGCCACAATTTTTGATGGCGGCCTTTACTCGGTCTTTGGATTCTTTGACCGCTCCTTCCGGAAGCCCTACCGTCGCAAAGGCAGGAAGACCCGAGGCAATATCGACCTCGACCTCTACCACATAGGCATCAATTCCAAAGAGGGCACTACTGAGAACCCGAGCCAACATCGAGGCTATTTATACCAGATCCAATAGAGAGATACAAGGGGAAATTTCTATGAAGTAAAATATGAAAAACGGGGCCATCTCTTCTATAAAGTATTCTCAAGTCGAGGGAGGCCTTATAGGCAGTTACGGATTCCTTTTTTTAAGTTTCTGGTTTCTCTCATAAATAATTCTTAAACCCTCGAGGGTAAGAAATTCATCGACTTCTTCGATCGACTTAGATTCCTTCGAAATCAAATTGGCCAGTCCTCCGGTAGCGATCACTTTGGGATTGGATCCCATCTCCTTCTTCATTCGTTTCACAATCTCGTCAACCAGTCCTACATATCCAAAGAAGATCCCCGATTGCATGCTCTGAACCGTATTTTTCCCAATTACGTTTTTGGGTTTCAGAATCTCGATTCGGGGTAGTTTAGAGGCTCGTTGAAAGAGAGCCTCTGCGGAGATCCCAATTCCAGGAGCGATGGCTCCGCCTAAATATTCGCCTCTCGAAGAGACGGCGTCAAAAGTGGTCGCTGTGCCAAAGTCGACCACGATCACACTCTTTTTATACCGTTCATAAGCGGCGACCGCATTGACAATCCGGTCAGCTCCCACTTCCTGAGGGTGGTCGTAGAGGATTTTCATTCCAGTCTCAATCTCGGGCCCCACAATGAGGGGTTTTACATGAAAGTATTTCTCTGCCATTTCCTGAATCCTTTCGAGAACCGGAGGGACCACGCAGGAGATGATCAAACCTCTAAATTCTTCCATGGAAAGATGGTCAAACTGAAAGAGTTCACGAAAAAGGATTCCCCATTCATCGGCCGTCTTCTCCCTTTCTGTTCCCAGTCGCCAGTGATCGACCAGGACCTTCTGATCATAAACCCCTAACACGGTATTCGTATTGCCTATATCAATAACCAGTAACATAAGACCTCCTTCATTCAAGATATTCGATATCCCCGGCGACAATCCTCCTTCGCTCTCCCTTTTTCATCCTTAAGATTAAAGCCCCCTCCGAATCCACATCCACCGCCTCTCCTGTTAAACTCTGACCGAAGGAGGTTACCCGAATCCTTCTCCCTTTGATCTTTGACCTTTCTTTCCAGGCTTTCAAGATCCTCTCCCCACCTTCCCTCAAGAAGATCTCATACCATTCTTCTAACTCTTTGAGAAGGGTTTGAAGAAAGGCTTTTCTCGAGATCGGTTCTCCTTTTTCTATCTTGAGGGACGTAGCAAGAGGACGGATCTCTTCGGGGAATTGCCCTTCACCCATATTGAGATTGATCCCTATCCCAAGGATGATGAACTCAATCCGATCCCCTTCGGATCGGATCTCATTAAGAAGGCCGGCCAATTTTCGATTTCCCAAAAGAATATCATTGGGCCATTTGATCAAAGGTTTAAGACCCGAATATTTTTCTATCCCTTCCGCTGTGGCCACAGCAGCCATCAAGGTAATCAGGGAGGCCTGATGAGGTGGGATTTTTGGCCGGAGGATTACGGAGAGATAAAGATTGAGGTAGGGAGGAGAAAACCATTTCCTTCCCAGTCTTCCCCGCCCTCTTTTTTGGGACTCCGCCACTACTATTTCTCCTTCTTTTGCACCTTTTAAGGCTAATTCATAGGCCTTTGAATTGGTAGAATCGATGGCTCGAAAATAATGAATCCTTTTGCCCATCCATCGAGTTTGAAGATTGGGTTTGATCTCAAATGGAATAAGAAGATCCGGGGAGCGAATGAGGCGATACCCCGCGCGAGTGGAGGACTCGATTTCATATCCTAATCTCCGAAGATGTTGAATGCGCTTCCAGACAGCGGTTCGGCTTATTCCCAAAAGGCGGCCGATCTGTTCTCCGGAGATAGAGCGGGATGGAGATTGATGGAAGAGTTCGAGAATCTTCTCCTCTGCAGTTTGTTTTTGGACAGTCATTTCACGGAAATCACTTATCCAATCGCCTTATCGTAACGGCTGAATTGCATTGAAAACGTTCCTCGTCCCTGGGTAAGGGACCTCAAATCTGTGGAATATCCAAACATCTTGGTAAGAGGGGAGATGGCTTTGATCAATACGACTTTTCCCTTGGGAGTAATGGTTTCTACAGAGCTCTTTCTCGCCTTTAAATCTCCTATCACTTCTCCCATAAATTCTTCTGGAACGATAATGTGGACTTCCATCATGGGTTCCAACAGAATAGGATGGGCCTTTCGACACCCCTCTTGAAGGGCATGGGAGGCAGCAATTTTCAGGGCAAGGGGAGAGGGATGATTCGGGTCAGTGACCGCTTTGATTAAGATGACTTTCAGATCGGTTAAAGGATAACCCATAATGACCCCTACCGTAGCCCCTTCCCTTACCCCCTCTTCAATGGCTGAAAGGGCCTCTGGATAGAGGGTTCCTTCAGGGAGTTCGGAGTCAAATTCGATTCCTTTCCCTCGACCATTGGGAGAAATCCTTAAATGAACTTCTCCGAGATGTTTTACTTCGTCTATTTCCTTAACAAATCGATAGAAGGCCTCTGCCTCCTTCTCCACCGTTTCCCGATAAACGACCTGAGGTTTCCCCACATTTACTTCCAAATGATAATCCGTGAGAAGACGATGAACCAATACCTCAAGATGTAACTCTCCCATACCGGAGATAATCGTTTGTCCCGTGTCTTCGTCCAACTTAAATTGGAAGGTCGGATCCTCTTCGCTTAACTTTTCCAGGGATTGGGTGAGTTTGTCTTGGTCTTTGCCTGTTTTCGGTTCCACGGCCACGGACATCACCGGTTTATAGAAGTCAATCGGTTCGAGTAAAATGGGATGGTTTCGATCACAGAGGGTATCTCCCGTAATGGTCTCTTTTAAACCCATGACCGCCACGATCTCACCGGTTTTTGCTTCCTCGATTCTTGTCCGTTGATTGGCATGCATCTCGAAGATCCTCGAGACCTTTTCCATTTTCTTGATCCGTGGGTTATATACTTCTGCTCCCACCTTCAATATTCCTGAGTAGATTCGAATATAGACCAACTTTCTTCCTTCGTCCATCATCACTTTAAAAGCGAGGGCGGTCAAGGGTTCTTCATCCTTGGGTATTCTTTTTTCGTCCTCACCGGTGAGAGGATTTTTCCCTATTACGGGAGGAACATCGAGGGGGGAAGGGAGGTAGTCCACAATGGCATCGATGAGAGGTTGAATCCCTTGGTTTCGTAAAGCCGCCCCACATAGGACGGGAACAGCCTTCAGGGCGAGGGTTGCCTTTCTCAGGGCATTCTTAATTTCGGATTCTGAGAGGTCTTCTCCCCCGAGATATTTTTCCATGATAAGGTCGTCTAATTCTGCAAGGGATTCAATCATTTTGGATCGAGATTGAGAGGCCTCCTCTTCAAATTCATTCGGGATGGTAATCTCCTTGAATTCTGTTCCCAAGCTGTATTCATCCCAAACGATTCCTCTATTTCGAATAAGATCCACCACTCCCAGAAATCGGTCTTCTGAACCCATCGGAATCTGAATGGGAATCGGATTGGCTCCGAGTCGATCCACCATCATCTTCACGGTTCCCCAAAAATCGGCTCCCAATCGATCCATTTTGTTCACAAAGGCCAATTTGGGGACGCGATATTTATCCGCTTGATGCCACACGGTTTCAGATTGAGGTTCTACTCCTTCTACAGCGCTAAAGATGGCGATCACTCCGTCAAGAACCCTCAGAGAGCGTTCTACCTCAATGGTGAAATCTACATGGCCAGGAGTATCAATGATGTGGATAAAATTTCCTTTCCATTCTACTGAAGTCACCGCGGAGGTAATGGTAATTCCTCTTTCTTGTTCTAATGGCATCCAATCCATTACCGTTGTTCCCTCATCGACTTCACCCATGCGGTGGATTTTCTTGGTATAGAAAAGGACCCTCTCGGTGACGGTAGTCTTTCCTGCATCGATGTGTGCCATAAATCCAATGTTTCTTGTTCTTGAAAGCCTTTTTTCTCCAGCCATCTTTCTTAACGCCTTCTATACATATCTTCGCAATATTAAAGGGAAATTCAATAAATGTCAAATCTTTGTGTCCTTTCTTTCGAATCCTCGATCAAGAAGGAGTAAAGCCAATTCGGTTTTGAGACAGGGTCTAAAAAAAATCAAAAACAAATCGGCCCCAAAAAATATTTTAATGAAAACTTGACATTTATTTTTTTTTCTGTTAATTTAATTAAGTTATAAATCTTATTATTCTTAATTCCGCATATGTAACTCATTGTTTTTCCATTCTTTTTCTGTATCAGGAGGAGCTTGAATAATCATTAAATAATAATTTCCTTACGGAGAGGTTCCCGAGCGGCCAAAGGGGACAGACTGTAAATCTGTTGGCGATGCCTTCGGAGGTTCGAATCCTCCCCTCTCCACCAGGTTCATTAAACGGTTAATTGATTGAGAAATTTAAAAAATGCTATATATATAATATTAGGAACTCAAAGCGGGAGTAGCTCAGTTGGTAGAGCATCAGCCTTCCAAGCTGAGGGTCGCGGGT
>CAZMWF010000036.1:0-17869 GCA_964570075.1 uncultured Syntrophaceae bacterium
ACCCCTTACACTTCGCTACATCAATCTCCGCCTCCCCACGCTCATTGACCACCGGCACCCCATAAGGACATACCCTCACACACGTCAAACAAGCCGCACACCTCTCCCCATCCACCACCGCCACCACCCCACCCACCTGAATCCTCTCCTTCGAGAGGATGGTGCAGGCTCGCGAAACGGCAGCATTGGCCTGGGAGATGGCTTCGCTGATCAACTTAGGTCCATGCCCTGATCCAGCAAGAAAGAGTCCATCGCTCGCAAAATCCACAGGCCTGAGCTTCATGTGGGCTTCCAGAAAGAACCCGTCGGCCGTTCTTGGAACTTTTAGCAGAGTGGCCAATTCTTCGTTCTCTCTTGCAATGGTGGCTGAAGAGAGTACAAGAAGATCGGGCTTGATCTCCACTTTCTCTTTGATGACCCTATCCAAGAAAGAGATGACGAGATCGGAGCCCTCTTTCCGAACCTCCGGTTTCTCCTGTAACTCATATTTAATAAACAGGACGCCTTCCTTTCGAGCCTTGGCATAATAAGACTCCAAAAGCCCATAAGTTCTAATATCTCGATAGAGGATAAAGATCCTCGAATCAGGGTTGAGCTCTTTAATCTTTAAGGCATTTTTAATGGCTGTAGCACAGCAGGTCCGACTACAATAAGGACGTTCTTCATTTCTGGATCCGACACACTGAATCATCACCACTTGATTTACCTTTGCCATTTCCTCTCGTTGCTCAACGATCTTTTTCTCTAATTCGAGTTGAGTGAGAATCCGGGGATCTTCCCCATAGAGATACTCTTTGGGCTTCCATTCTTCTGCCCCTGTTGCAAGAATGGTGATGCCATGTTCGATCTTCCGATAATACATGGTCGGAGCGACCATCACCCCCGTCGAGAAGTTTCCCTTGGATCCGCTGAAATCCACGACCAAGGCATTGGTCAAAACGTGAATGAGTGGATGATGGGTCACCCGATCGATCAAATTTTTTAGAAAGCCCTGGATATCCTCTCCTTCAATGGTGTAATAGAGATTTCTTAAATTTCCACCCAGTTCGGGTTCCTTTTCGAGGAGGTAGACCTCAAATCCTTGCTCTGCAAGCTTGAGAGAAGCCGTCATCCCGGCGACTCCACCCCCAATGACCAATCCCTTTTGAATCACTGGAACGGTAAGTTCTCCAAGGGGTCGAATCATCCGGGCGTTCGCTACCGCCATTCTCACCAGTTCCTTGGCCTTTTCCGTTGCCTCCCTTTTCTGGGTCATATGAACCCAAGAGCATTGATCTCGAATATTGGCCATCTCGAAGAGGTATTTATTGAGGCCAGCATCCTTTAAGGTTTCTCGAAACATCGGTTCATGGGTTCTTGGAGAACAGGAGGCGACAATGACACGATTGAGATGGTGTTCTTGAATCGCATTTTTGATTTTTTCCTGGGTATCCGTGGAGCAGGTATAAAGATTTTCGTCCACATAGACCACATTTTTTAAGGTACGGGCATACTCCTTGACGGCAGGGACATCGACCACTCCTCCTATATTGATCCCACAATGACATACAAATACGCCGATTCGAGGCTCTTCCTGGCTTACATCCCACTCAGGAGGATATTCCTTCTTTTTGGCAATGGTTCCTCTCGAAGGAGCAATCAGGGCCGTTGCCTCTGCGACGGCTCCGCTGGCTTGAGAGACCGTTTCAGGGATATCCTTTGGCCCCTGGAATGCCCCGCATACAAAGATCCCAGGTCTGGAAGTGGAGGTGGGCGCGAAAGGAGAGGTCTTGCACCACCCATAGGAATCCAGTTCCACTCCCATCCTTTTGGCCATCTCGACCGCCCCTTTTGAGGGAACCATCCCTACGGAGAGAACGACCAGTTCAAACTCTTCTTCTACACACTCTCCCTCTTCGTTAAGATAGGTGAGAAGAAGGTTTTTTGTCTTCAGGTCCTCCCGCACTTTGGAGACCATACATTTGATAAATCGAACCCCGTATTCTGATTTTGCTCTTTCGTAATAGGCATCAAATCCCTTTCCATAAGCCCTCACATCCATATAGAAAATGGTAGGCTTCACAAAATGGACATGCTCTTTGGCGATGATGGCTTCCTTTGTGGCATACATACAGCAGATCGAAGAGCAGAACTCATTTCCACAGTTGGAGTCTCTTGAGCCCACACACTGGATGAAGGCAATCCGCTCTGGAATCGTTCCATCCGAAGGTCTGAGAAGATGGCCTCGATGGGGTCCTGTAGCACTCAAAAGTCTCTCGAATTCTATACTGGAGACCACATTGGGATAGATTCCATAGCCGAACTCCTGCCGAAGACGAGCATCAAAGACCTCGTAACCCGGGGAAAGGATGATGGACCCGACCTCGATCTTTTCCTCAGTCTCTTTGTCCTCATAATTGACAGCCCGAGCCAAACAGATCCTTTCGCATAAGCCACATCCGATACAGATCTCTCGATCAATCATATAGACTTTAGGGATGGCCTGGGGATATTTAATATAGATGGCTGTCCTTCGGCTCATTCGTTCGTTATAGGTATCAATGGCGGTCACAGGACAGTGTTTAGCACATTCTCCACAACCGGTACATCGATCCAAGCGGATATACCTGGGTTTCCGAAGAAGGGTCACGGTGAATTGACCGGGTTCTCCCTCCAGGGACTTCACTTCTGCATTGGCAATAATCCGGATATTCAGATGACGACCACACTCCACCAATTTAGGAGACATGATACACATGGAGCAGTCATTGGTGGGAAAGGTCTTGTCGAGTTGGGCCATCACTCCACCAATGGCAGGGGAGTTGTCTACGAGATAGACAAAAAATCCAGAATCGGCGAGGTCTAAGGAGGCCTGCATTCCTCCGATTCCCCCACCAATGACCATCACTGCTCCAATGGGTTGCTTTTTGCTTCCTTCCATTTTTCTTACCGCTTCCATGAGGAAACCCTATCGTTCAAATATTACGGATATATCGGGGGATTTTCCCCTCTTCAGCCGGATCGAACCCTATCTTCCCTTCGCCGACTAAAGAGACCAAGTAGTTCAGCGTCTCGTTCAATTTTAGATTCAGTTTCTGACTGATCTCTTTTGCCGCCATCGGTTTAGATTCGATCAAGGCCAAAATTCGATTCTTTAAAAATTCGTCTCGAATGGTGGACTCGATGGCCTCGTGGATTCTCTCTTTAGATAACCGTTCGTGATAGACATTCTCTTTTTCCATCAATTCAGGCCCTTTGCCTATCATCCAACGAATCTTCTCTCCCTCGAGCGATGCCCTCACGGCACGAAGTTTTCCCTTCACCTCTTCGTCGAGGGAGAAAGGGCCAAGGCCTTTTATCTTTTCAACAAAATTGCGAACGACCTGTGAAAACCGTTCGCCCTCTCCTGCGGAGACCCAATCCAGAAGAAGTCTCTCTGAGCCGATTCCTGCCATCTCCAACAATTTTCGGGTAAGGTTAATCTTCCGCTCCGCCTGGTAATTTCCAGTCAAATAATGACAGTCTCCGGGATGACATCCCAATACCATCACCCCATCGTATCCAGCAAGAAAAGCTCTTGGGATAAAGGCCGGATCGACCCTTCCTGAACACATCACTCGAATGACTCGAGTATTCGGGGGATATTGAAATCTGGAGATCCCCGCTAGGTCAGCCCCTGCATAGGCACACCAGTTACAGAGAAAGGATAGGATTTTAGGTTCGAAACTCATCTTTTGCCCTCAGATTTCCTTTTTCTTAGGCCGCCTTTTCTTCCAGGGAGTCGATCAATGCCTCGATCTGTGCACCAAGCTGATCGTCAGAGAAATGGTGAACAGTCACTGCCTTTTGGGGACAGCTCGAGGCACAGATTCCACATCCCTTGCAAGAAGCTCCAATGGTCTCTGCCTTCTTTCCTTTATCGGTTTCTCCGACTCGAATGGCACTAAAGGGGCAGAGCAACTCACAGAGCCCACAACCGACGCAGCGGGTCTGATCCACCTCCGAAATGGTCGGAAGCACCGAGACATATCCTTTGGCCAGTGCTGCCGTGGCACGGGCAACGGCCGCATCGGCTTGAAACAGAGATTCACTGATTTTCTTTGGGAAGTGGGCCATACCAGCAAGAAAGATACCATCCGTTGCAAAATCGACAGGTCTTAATTTCATATGAGCCTCGAGAAAGAAGCCATCTCCGGTTAAAGGGACCTTCAGCATTTTTGCCAGAGCCTCATTCTCGTAAGGAAGAATGGCACTGGAAAGAACGACCAGATCTGGAAAGAGGGAAACCTCTTCCCCGAGAATAGGATCCTTTACGTTGAGGCGAAGCCCTCCATTTTCGAGAGTCAATTGGGGTTTCGAGTCAAGGTTGTAAAGGATAAACTCTACCCCGAGTTTTCTTGCTTGAGTGTAATAACGCTCCATCAATCCATAGGTTCGGAGATCTCGATAGAGAATGCTCACCTTGGATTCCGGATGGATCTCTTTGAGCTTCAGTGCATTTTTAATCGCTACCGAGCAACAGATACGACTGCAGTGAGGATGTTCTTCCGTTCGAGAGCCAACGCACTGGATCATCACGATGTGACGAACCTTCTTGATCTCTTCGGGTTGATGGACGATCCTTTCTTCAAGCTCTCTCTGAGTCATCACCCTCGGATCTTGACCATACCGATATTCTTTAGGTTGACTCTCCTTCGCTCCCACTGCCACGATGATCACTCCATGCTCATACTCTTTTTCTATCCCATCGGTAGAGATAACGGATTTGAAGTTTCCTATATATCCGGAGAGGCTCTTTAGTTCAGAACGAGTAAAGACCTGGATCCGGGGATTGGCCATCACTTCTTCGACCATTTTTTTGAGCAGTGCCTGGGGGTCGTTGCCTTCAAGGGTATAATAAAGGTGACGAAGATGCCCTCCCAGTTGAGCTTCCCTCTCCACTATGGCACATTCAAATCCCTGTTGAGCTAACCCAAGGGCCGCTCTCATTCCAGTGAGACCTCCTCCGATCACCAATCCTTTTCGGATGACCTCCATGAGCGGTTCTTTCAAAGGTCTCAGAAGTCGAGATTTAGCCACTGCCATTCGAACCAATTCCTTTGCCTTTTCTGTAGCCTCTTTAGGTTGATGCATATGGACCCAAGAGCATTGATCCCGAATATTGGTCATTTCAAAAAGATACTTATTGAGGCCAATCTCACGGATCGTCTCCTGAAAGAGGGGCTCATGGGTTCTTGGGGAACACGAGGCCACAACGACCCGGTTCAACTGGTTTTCTTGAATGGCCTTCTTTATCTTTTCCTGGGTATCCTGGGAACAGGTATAAAGGTTTTCTTCGACGTAAACCACTCCTTTTAGATGCTTGGCATACTCTTTGACTTCCGAAACGTTAACGACTCCTCCGATATTGATTCCACAGTGACAGACGAAGACTCCAATTCTTGGTTCCTGATCCTTTACATTGATCTCCTCCGGATACTCCTTTTTACGAGTGAGGGTTCCTCGAACCTCGGAGAGAAGACTTGAAGCGGCTGCCACTGCTCCACTGGCTTGAGCTACGGTTTCTGGAATATCTTTGGGTCCCTGGAAGGTACCACAGACATAGAAACCCTCTCGACTGGTTTGAAGAGGGGAGAACTCTTCGGTTTTACAGAAACCATAGGGGTCGAGCTCGAGACCCAGTTTTTGCGCCAGGGCTTTGGCTCCCTGAGAAGGGGTAAGACCTACAGAGAGGACGACCAGATCAAACTCCTCTTCCTTCGGTCGACCCTCTGAATCGATATAGGTGAGGAGAAGGTTCTTGGATTTAGGCCTCTCTGCTACCCGAGAGACCATGGAGCGGATGAAACGAACCCCGTATTCCTTTTTTGCCCTTTCGTAATAGAGATCAAATTCTTTCCCATGGGCCCGGATATCCATGTAGAAGATGGTAGGTTCTACTTCGGGATGATGTTCTTTGGCGATGACGGCCTCCTTGATGGCATACATGCAACAGACAGAACTACAATATTCATTTCCATCCCTTCCTGTTTGATCTCTTGATCCCGCACATTGGATCCAGGCAATCTTATGAGGAGCTTTACGATCAGAGGGCCTCAGGAGACTTCCTTGAAAAGGGCCTGAAGCACTCAGAATTCGTTCAAATTGGATACTGGTGATCACATTGTCGTATCTTCCAAATCCGTAGGCGGCTAATCGGCTGGCGTCGTATTCATCGAAACCTGGACTGAGAATGATCGAACCTACTTTGAAATGAATATACTGTTCTTTCATTTGATGGTTGATTGCCCCTGCTTTGCATAGGGCGACACATTGAAGACACTCGGAGCAGAGGCCACAGTTAAGACATCGAAGGGCTTCCTGTCGAGCCTCTTCTTCAGTCAACCCTTTTCTTACTTCCAAGAAATTCCTTCTTCTTTGCTCTGGAGGTAAGGTTTCTCCATGGACCCTTCGGCTTTTTGGTTGACCTCCATAGATCTCTTCAAATTTGGCCTTCTGAAAATAGGTCTCTCTTCCTTCTCGAAGGTCTTCCCCTCGAAGGAATCGGTCAATCGAAATGGCAGCCTCCTTTCCAGCCGCCACGGCATCAATAGCAATCTTAGGTCCTGTAACGGCATCTCCTCCTGCAAAGACCCCCGGAATGGAGGTCTCGAAAGTGAGAGGGTCAGCTTTAATGGTTCCCTGTGGGGTCAGTTCGATCTTTGTTCCTTGGAGGAAAGAGAGATCGGGGATTTGACCGATAGCAGGGATGACCATATCTACTTCTAAAATAAAATCCGAGTTGGGAATTGGGATGGGACGCCTTCGACCGGAGGCATCGGGTTCTCCTAATTCCATTCGAATGCAGCGGAGAGAAGAGATTTTCCCATCTTTGGAGAGGATCTCCACAGGAGCTGTAAGGAATTGAAATTGAATCCCCTCCTCTTCAGCCTCTTTTACATCTTCCTCGTAAGCGGGCATTTCGGCTTTCGATCTTCGGTAAAGGAGAATGACTTCTTCTGCCCCCATTCGTAAGGCTGTTCGAGCTGCATCGATGGCGACATTTCCGCCTCCAATAACTGCAACCTTCTTTCCCACCTCCACTTTTTCTCCCAAATTGACCTTTCTTAAAAAGACGACCCCTGGAACGACGGAAGGGTTCTCTTCTCCAGGAATGTTCAGTTTCTGATCCTGATGGGCCCCCACTCCGATGAAGATGGCTCGATAACCTTTCTGAAATAGATCCTCTAAGGTAAGGTTGGGTCCTATGGGCGTATTGGTTTTAATCTCCACTCCCAGCGATTGGATCGTTTTGATCTCTTCTTCGAGGACCTCTCTGGGAAGGCGATAGGAGGGAATTCCTACCGAAAGCATTCCTCCTGCCATCGGAAGGGCTTCAAATACGGTGACGGAATATCCTTTCAATGCCAGATAGGCAGAGGCTGTCAGTCCTGAAGGACCTGATCCAATGATGGCTACCTTCTCTTCTTTGGGCTCCTCCTTCTGAAGAGGTATCCCTCCCCTCACCTGATCCGCAACAAATCGTTTCAGGTCACAGATGGCGATGGGTTCGTCTAACTCTTTACGATTGCACTCCTTCTCACAGGGATGGGGACAGATTCGGCCTAACACCCCTGGAAGGGGAAGGTCTTTCCAGATCAGAGAATAGGCTTCTTTATCCTTTCCAGCCCCAACGAGCGCCACATAGCCCTGAACATTAATATGAGATGGACAGGTGATCCCACAGGGGGCTCGATCTCCTTTTTCGATCGTAAAAATATTTGGAAAGGCCTGGGCATAAGGCCTATAGATCGCTTTTCGCTCTGCCAATCCCTCGTCAAATTGGTTCTTTCTGAGGACGGGACAGGCCTGAGGGCATTCCCCACATCCTGTACATTTAGCAGGATCAATAAAACGGGGTTTCTGCCTCACCGTGACTTCAAACTCTCCAGGTTCTCCTTTAACCTCCACGACCTCGGAATAGGTCAGAGGCATGATATTGAGATGGCGACCTGCCTCCACGAGTTTAGGGGAAAGAATGCACATCGAGCAATCGTTGGTAGGAAAGGTTTTATCGAGCTGAGCCATCACTCCACCGATGGCTGGAGAGGATTCAACAAGATAGACATAATAACCGGATTCAGCCAGATCGAGAGAGGCCTGGATTCCGGCGATCCCACCCCCTACCACCATCACGGCGCCCACTTTTTCTTTCATGCTCTCCCCATCCTTCTTCATCATTGCGAATCCTCTTTAAATCAGTCCCTTTTTGCTAAGGAGTTTAATGGGATCGGTGAGATGACGTCCCAACCATTTTTTGGTATCCTTATGCCCCATCGCTAATCCCATCAGTTCGGTAAAATAGAAAATCGGAATCTCTACCGGGTTTCCCACTTCCTTCTCCACTTCTTCCTGCCGGGTATCGAGATTGGCCTGACACATGGGACAGCCCGTAACCACTCCCTCTGCTTCTGCCTCCTTTGCCATGGAGAGAAGTTTTCCACTCAATTTTTTAACGATATCCGTTCTCGTCATGACCAGACTGGCTCCACAGCAGTCCGTTTTATAGGACCAGGGAATCGGTTCTGCCCCCAGGAGATCCATCAGACGATCCATATGCTGGGGGTTTTCATACTCTTTAATTCCTGTAACCTGAGGAGGCCGAACAGTAAGACATCCATAATAACAGACTACCTTTAATCCTTTGAGGGGACGGGAGACCCTCTTTTTGATCTCCTCCAGCATGGATTCTTCACAGAAAAAGTCGAGGACATACCGGATGGGCACTTTTCCATGATAAGGGAAATGGATTTTTTGAGGGGTCTCGTGAGAGGCCTTTTCCGCCCATTTGAATCGGCTGTAACAGGCCACACAAGGAACCAGCAGATCCCGACCGTTTCGTTCAGCAATGGCCAAATTTCTTGAGGCCAGATCGATCGCTAAATCCTCGTTGGTACAGTGAGCGGAACTCGCTCCGCAACAGGTCCAATCCTCCAATTCATAGAGGCGAAGATTAAGGAGTTCGGATACTCCTCGTATCGATTCATCATACTCCCTTGCCGTTCCATGAAGACTACATCCTGGATAATAAGAAAGTTCTTTCACCCTTTTAACCTCCTCCATCCTTGCTGCTCACAACGGAATGATAGGCCTCATTAGGATTGCGAACCCGTTTCTCCTCTTCCTTCAAAACCCTTAAAGATCTCTTTGATCTCCTTGCCTCCTCCAAACTTGGAAGGAAAGAGTTTGATCTTTCCCTTTCGGTACATCTTCCATCCCAGGGCTGCATCTTTGAAGAAGTCTTTCGTCTTGGATTTAAACTGGAGGATGAGACTGAGCTCGTGAATCCGACCTCTGGACCGAATGGTGTCTAAAAAGACGGAGTGGAAGAGAGGGATCTCCTTCTCCCCGGGTTGAATCCCTGAACGGAGAGCTATCTCTCTCAGGGAATCCATGATTCTCGCAATATCAATATCATTGGGACACCGAACGCTACAGGTATAGCAGGAGGCACAGATCCAGATCGTTTTTGAACCCAGGACCTTTTCTCGGTGACCGTACTGGATATGCCGAAGGATCTGATTTGGAAGGATATCCATAGCATAGGCTACAGGACAACCGGCAGAGCACTTCTGACATTGGTAACAGGCCTGAAGATTTTGGCCACTCACCTCCATGACCTCTGTAAGGAAAGACTTCTGATTCATCATCTACCTCGCTTCGTTAGCCATTTTCTCCTCGAGGATGGGTTGCCTCTGAGGAGGAATAGGGAGTTCAATGGTAAAGGTCGAACCTTCTCCCACTTTACTCTTCACCCTGATCTTTCCCCCATGTTCTTCCACAATTCCGTAGGAAGTAGCCAGACCCAATCCTGTCCCTTTTCCAACATCCTTAGTGGTAAAGAAGGGGTCAAAGATACGAGTGAGGTTCTCCTCTGGAATTCCTTCTCCCGTATCCGTAAACTCAATAAGAACGCTTCTCCCATCGGGGGAACGGGAAGTGGTAATGGTCAGTCGACCGTTTCCATGCATGGCCTCAGCCGCATTGACGATAATGTTCATAAACACCTGTTTGAGTTGACCGGCATTTCCCTGAACGAATGGGAGGAAAGGATCCAGGTTCTTCACAATTTCAATGTTGTGAAAAAGGGCCTGGTTGACCAGGAAGAATAAGCCGTCATTGATGGCTCGATTGATATCCACGGGCTCCTTTTTGGGTTCGGTTTGGCGAGCAAATTCCAGTAAACTCTTTACAATCTCTTTGCAACGACCGGCCTCCTGAACGATCCGTTCAAGGTCTGCTCTTTTTGGATCGTCCTCAGGAAGGTCTTCCTTCATTAAACTGGCATAGATGAGGATCCCACCCAAAGGATTATTGATCTCGTGAGCAATCCCTGCGGCCAATTTTCCAAGAGAGGCCATCTTCTCAGAGCTTACCAGTTGGAGGTGAGTTTCTTGAAGCCTTTTTTCCATCATCAAACGGGGACGAAGGTCCGTGAAGATTCCCACACTTGCAATTTCATTCCCCGAGGAGTCGTAAATCAGGGTGGCAGAGAGCTGGATGGGAATCTCCTCTCCAAATTTATTGACCACATTGAATTGGGTCGGAAGGAGTTTTCCTACCCCCCCGTAGTCAGGACTCCGGAGCCTTCTCATCACTTCTTTCGCAATTCCAGGGGGATAGATTTGGGTGATATGAATTTTCCCAATGACCTCTTCTGCCTTATACCCTGTGAGCACTTCTGCTCCCTTATTAAAAATAATGATATTGCCTTTCATATCGGCAGCAATGATTCCATCTACAGAACTTTCGATCAAATTCATTAAAAATTCATTCGTCTCCCGCAACTCATCTTCGATCCGTTTTCTTTCGGTAATGTCTAAGTTGATTCCTTCGTAACCGATGATCTCTCCTTTGTCGTCTTTGATTGGATGGCCGGTCAGAAGGACCGTAATTTTTTCGCCGTTCTTCTTTTTAAACTCCACCTCCATGTCCTTTACGAACCCATCGTGTTCAATCCTTTCCTGAAAAATCTTTCGATCTTCAGGATGGACATAGAGATCCTTCGTGATATCGATTTTAAGAAATTCTTCTTTTGAAGAATAGCCCAGCATCTCAAGGAGGGCCTGATTACAATCTAAAAATTTCCCTTCTTTTGAGCTGATGAAGAGCCCGTGCCGAACCCTTTCAAAAAGGGTTCGGAGTTTCTCCTCGGATTCACGAAGTTCCCGTTCGAACTTCTTTCGAGCCGTAATGTCCCGGATATAGGCGTAGGTTTTTATCTCCCCTGTCTCCGATCGGGAGGTGGCGATGCAAACCTCCGTATCCTTGGCCTCCCCTTGAGGAGTATGGATTCTCATCTCGGTGCAGAATTTTTCCCCTATCCCCTGCCCCTTTTTTACCATTCCCACCAAGAACTCTTTGTCCTCTTTTCCAATGACAGAGAAGAAATTTTTCCCCATGAGTTCCTCTTTGGGGATTCCCATAATCTCAGAAGCCATCTGATTAGAGAAGATGATTCGAAAGTCTTGATCAAATACCACAATCCCATCATCCCCCATCTCAGCGATCTTTTCGAACTCCCGGGTCGCTTCAAGAATCTTTCGCTCCATTCGTTTAGATTCAGTGATGTCCTTGAGATAGGCATAGCCCTTTGATTGTCCCTGGGACGTTTGGGTTAGGGCGATACAGATTTCCACCTCTCTTATCTCCCCCGAAGCCGTCATCAATTGGGCTTCGGTACAGGTCTTTTCTCCAAACGGCTCGGAACGAGAAAAGAGGCTCCCTAAAAAAGAAGGGTAGGGCTGTTTTAATAGAGAGAGGAGGGTCCGATTCAAAAGCTCCTCATTGGAGTAGCCTGAAATCACAGAGGCCATTCGATTGGCGTATTCGATTTGGAAGTTCTCATTGAAAACCAGGATCCCATCGTTTCCCAATTCGGCAATTGCCTGAAACATCTCCCCATTTATCCTTGGTGGGACAATAGAAAGATAGCTTGATGTTTTCCTTTTTTGAAACGGGGTCTTTTTGGGCTTCAATGGATCAACTCCCTTTAGAGTCCCACTTGATCCAGTAAGGGTGGGATAAGATTTTCCCATCCGAGGGGAATGATCTGGATCCCTTGAACCAGGGGCTTCATTTCTCGGATGAGCTCTGAAGCGATCTCAATACTCTCTTTCTGTTTATCTGAAGCCTTCATCAACCGGTCAATCAGGGAATCAGGAATATAGGTCCCCTCTACATGTTTATTCATATAACGGGCCATCCCTACCGATTTCAATAGGGTAATTCCAACGATGATCGGTACCCTGAAGTGGGCCACCTTTTTGATGAAATTCTCGAGTAAGCTTGGGTCATAGATGGAATTGGTAAAAAAGAATTCTGCTCCTAAACGGATCTTCTTTTCCATATCCATGACCTCGAGGTCAAGGGCGTGGCCTTTGGCGGTAGCATTGACCTCGGTTCCTACATAGAATTGGGGTTTACCCTGAAGGTCATTTCCCCCAAGATCGTATCCTTCTTGAAGCCGTTTGACCGCGGCTAAAAGCCCCATCACATCGAGGTCGAAAACGGGTTTGGCTTCAAAATGGTCTCCGATGGAAGGAGGATCCCCCTGTCGGACAAGAATATTTTGTAATCCCAGGGCAGCCGCATTGAGTAAGTCGGATTGAAGGGCCAATCGATTGCGATCGCTACAGGAGAGATGATAAATCACTTCCATCCCTTTTCCTTTGAGGAGGCTACAGACCGAGAGCGAGCCTAATCGCATGATGGCATGTTGAAGATCTGGAACATGGATGGCATCGACTCGACCTTTCAATCGCTCCACATGCCCATAGATCTCTGAGAGGTCAATTCCTTTTGGGGGCTGAAGTTGAGCGACGACCACAAACTTATGGGATTCCAGACGTTCTTTAAAGGTCATAGTTTTTCTCCCCTGATCATTAAGGTTAATGAAGCCTCCTTATTCCACTTTGGGTCGAGGGAGCAATCCGGCCATTTCGGTAATTTGGCTGACCATTTGCTCCCATTCAATCGCCATGATATGAACCCCATGAACCCCTTCAATCTCTCTTAGTTCTTGAATCTGTTCGACACAGAGCTTGATTCCTTCTTCGGCAGGTTTTTTCGCCTTGACGATTCGATCAATAATCTCCTCAGGGATGATAATCCCGGAGACATTTTTCGCCATGTATCGAGCCATACCTCCAGATTTAAGAGGGGTGACGCCCGCGAGGATGTGTACCTTTTCATGCAGGCCTCGGTCACGCACCATCTTCATCCATTCTTTGAATCGTTTCATGTCATAGATACACTGGGTTTGAATGAAGTCGACCCCAGCCTTCACCTTTTTGGCCAATCGAACGACTCGAAATTCGAAAGGATCCGCAAAGGGGTTTTCCGCGGCTCCAATGAAGAGTTCGATCTTTCCTTCGATCTTCTCCTCCCCACCCAGGAGGGTTCCTTCATCCCTCATCGTTCGGACGCAATCGATGAGCTGGATGGAATCGAGGTCATGAACATTTTTGGAATCGACCTGGTTTCCAAATGTATGATGATCTCCGGTAAGGCAGAGCATATTTTTAATCCCGAGGGCCGTGGCCCCAAAGATGTCACTCTGGATGGCGATCCGATTTCGATCTCGAGTCGTCATCTGCATGACAGGCTCAATCCCCATCTGAATCAGAAGGGAAGAGGTGGCAATACTTGACATTCGAACGATGGCGGTCTGATTATCCGTCACATTGACCGCATCCACATATCCCCTCAAAAGGTCAGCCTTTCGTTTGACGACACTCACATCGTTTCCCTTTGGAGGACCCAACTCTCCTGTCACTGCAAAGAGCCCTTTGGATAAAATCTTTTCGAGATTGCTTCCTGCTTTCATATCTTAAGATCCTCCCTTATGATTCTTCTCAACCCACTGTCTCGAGATTCCACTCCCCACCGTTTGGCTGGAATAATCTCTTCCAGTTTATAGAGTTGGCCAAGGGAACTCAGCCGGTCGTAGATGAGTTGCCAGGCACAGTCCGCCTCTTTTTTGATCTCACATTTCCCTTTCGATGATCCTCCACAGGGGCCATTCAAAAGCTGTTTGGCACAACGAGAGATAGGGCAGATCCCCCCTGTCTTTTCAAGGATGCAGTTTCCACAGGCCTGGCAGCGTTCTTCCCATATCCCATGGGAAAGGGTTTCTCCTAAAAAGGTGGTATTCACCCCTGGCAATACGGGCATTTTAGGGAAATAGCGGACGAGGGTCTGAACTCCCACCCCACAGGAAAGGGAAAGGACGGCCTCCACCTTTTCTATGAGTTCAGAGAGGTCTTGGGCGTATTCCGGTTCGCACTGACGGGCAGGGGTAGCTTCAAGAATTTCCAGGGGTTTTCCAATCTTTTTCCGAGCCATTCGAAGGGCCGAAGCAAGGAGTCCCACTTCCTTTTCTCCCCCGGCATGACAAACGGTGACGCAGGCTCCACATCCTGAGAGGAGAATCTTTTTATAAGGATCGATCGACCTCAAGATTTCTTCCATGGGTTTCTGTTCCGCCTTTATCATCTCTTCCTCCTCTCTCTCAATGACCTAAAATCCTATCTGAAAAGAGACTCATCTTCTATCGACACATGGATTGGGTCCCAATCTCTTTAGCTCTTTCGATTTTCTCTGTAATGTTTCAGCCAGTTTCACCCCGCTATTGGTTGCAAGATAACAGATCTCGATCCTCTCTTTTTCTAACCCGATCTTCTCCATGAGCCGATGAACATAAGAGAGTCTCCCTTTGGCTCGAAGGTTGCCTCGAAGGTACTGACAGTTATCTTCATAGCAGGCAAAGAGAATGACTCCATCTGCCCCTTTTTCTAAGGCCTTCAATAAGTAGAGGGCTTCTACTCGACCTGCACAGGGGACACGTACAATCTCGACATTTTTAGGGAGATTCAGTCTCAGGGCTCCAGCCATATCCGCGGAAGGATACCCTGACTGATCGCAACAGAACGCTATAATTTTGGGTTCAAAATCAGCCATCTCTCTTTCTCCGACGATTCCTTTTATTCCTTTAAATCCACGTTATCCATCCACTCCCATCTGAATATAAATCAGTTCATCAGGGTAGTGACGCAGGGTAATGGCCCTTGCCGGGCATTCCCCGACACAGATCCCACAACCAAAGCAGGAGGCAGGGTCTACCTTGGCGGCTCCCCACTGGGTATTTTGGGGAATCCCATAAGTCAGATAGACATTTCTCTCGGCATACTTTTCTACGGTGATCGCTGAATGAGGGCAGACCCTGGGACAGGTATAACAGAGGGCACACTTTTTCGGATCGACCTCTGCCACAGAGAGGTCATAGGTATAGGCTCCTTTGGAAAGGAGGGCCAATACCTCTTGGGCCAATGCATCGGCTTCAAATAAAGTTTCGGAAATCTCCTGGGGGAATCGACACCCTCCTGCTACAAAGATCCCCCTTCGGTTCGACCTGACTCGGAGAAGTTGGGGATTGTCCTCCATGAGGAAGCCTCTTTTACTGAGATGGAGTTTAAGGAGAGCAGAAAGCTCGGTGAGTTCTTGATGAGGGAGAATGGTCTCTGAAAGGACGACCAGATCGGAAAGGATAGAGATCGTCCATTGATCCTCTTTGTGAAGAATCGAGGTGTCTTTCACCTCGACTTGAATCTGACCATCGACCAAAGAGAGTCTTGGAGGTTCTTCGTACTTCACGAAAAGGACTCCCAGCCCTCTTGCCTTTCGATAAAGACGTTCCATCCCATCCGAAGAGACTTTAACCTCCTTGCAGAGAATGGTCACCTGACATTTCAGACTCCCCTGCAGGATAAGACTCTGCTTAATGGCATTGATGGCATCTAATTTGATATCCTCGTTCGTCTCGTCTAACAGATAGGTCACGGTTTCTACCCTTTTCCCTTCAAAAAGAGGAAAGGGGGGATGGGTTTCGCTCAGGAGTTTTTCCATTTCAGATAGAGTGATCACCCTTTTATGATCGTAGATTCCTCCCCTCTTTCTCTCAACCCTGTAGCCCGTTGCCACCACAATGACAGAAGGGGTTAACGTCATCTCTTCCCCTTTCCCTGTAAGAACCGTTGCTTGGAATCGTCCTAAATGACCACGAAGATATTTTAATTGAGCAGGTGCGAGAAGGCTAATTCGAGGGTTTTGACGAAGCTCTGAGATTTTTTGTTCTAACCATCCTTTAACCTCCACTTCCTTATTATAAAACTTCCAGAGTTCGATGGTCTTTCCTCCCAGAGTTTTTTCTTTTTCCACCAGAAAAACCTGAATCCCAGCCTTAGCGAGGGTTAAGGCAATGGAGATTCCGGAAATCCCTCCGCCCAGGATGAGCACTTCAGGCTTTAAAGGTAGGGTTTGAGACTCGATGGGTTTTAGAGAGGAGGCGATTCGAATGGCTTTTAAAATCGTCCTTTTCGCTTTTTCAAAGGCCTCCTTTTCGTCTATCGAAGCCCAGAGAACCTGTTCCCGAATATTGGCCACCGTAAAGAGATAGGGATTAAGGGGGAGAGGGAGACCCCATTTTTGAAAGGAGGTTTCATAGATCTTTGGGCTTCCTCCGACAATGACGGCCCTTTCTACTTTTTCACGCTCAAGGAGTTTAGACATTCTTTCCAAGGCCTCTGGAGAAACAAGCTCATCCTCTTCTATGGAGAAAGCGACTTCGGGAATCTCACGAAGGATTAACATGAATTGATCTCTAAAAGATGAGGGGAGGGTTCCCTTTAAGGTATCGATAAAGATTCCGATCCGAGCCATTTAAGTTATTCCTTTCAAGAATTGATAGACTTTAAGGGCGATGTGTTTTGAGTGAAGGATAGTTCGATCAATATCTTTTGGACCACTGCAGGCCCCTGCAACAAAGACCCCTTTTTGTAAGGGAGGGGATTCGATAAATCCATCCTCCGTATAATTTAGACCTAACCCTTCGACCAGCGATTTCGCTCCTTTGTTTAAAACCATCCCTACGGAGAGGACAACGAGGTCAAAGGCCTCTTCCGCCACTTCTCCTGTTTGAGGATCTGGGACTCTTACTTTTAAAAGATTGGAAGCCGGGGAAAAATAGATTTTTGAGGGAAGACTTCGGATGAGCCGGATTCGACGATCCTCCCTGCAGGAGTTGAGGAATGATTCAAAAAAGGGACCGGCTGGCTGGATATCCATATAGAAGAAGCTTACTTCAATAAGAGGATATTGATAGCGAATCGCTTTGATCAATCGAAGGGCATAGGCACAGCAGACCTGAGAGCAATAGAGGTTTCCAATCGATTCATCCCTGCTTCCTACGCATTGAAAGAAGGCGATACGACCGGGGAGCTCTCCATTGGAAGGCCGGATCAATTTTCCCTTGTATCGCAGCATTTCATCGAGATCTTTTGCCGTAATCACATCGGGATAACGCCCGTATCCATACTCTCCCTTTTGAGTGGCATCATAGGGATCGATTCCTGCCGCCACCACAATGGCATTGGTTCGAAGATCATAGATCTCCCTTCCTCTTTTTAAAGTGGCTTCAAACTTTTTTTCGTTTCTTCTGATTCTCGAGACTTCGGCCTGGGTCAGAAGCTGGATCTTTTTGTTTTGATAAACCTCGGAGACCCTTTTATCAACGACACAGGCAAAACACTTATTACAGGATTCTGAAGCCTTACAGCAAAAGGTGGAGGCGAGCCCTCCAATGGTTGAATTCCTTTCGATCAGAAGAGGAGGGATTCCCCATTGGGCGAGTTCTAAGGCAATCGTCATCCCAGCGATCCCACCGCCAATAATTAGGACTTCTTTTTCTAACATATTCGTCAAGCTCATTCCCCTTAAATATTTTGAATAATTGAGAAATTATTCACAAAACTTTTAATTTATTTCGGATGCTTTGTCAAGAAAAATATTAAAT
>CAZMWF010000037.1:0-36838 GCA_964570075.1 uncultured Syntrophaceae bacterium
TCACCCATTCCATTTCATCCAGGAGCGATTCGCTACTTTACAGAGAAGGGAGTTAAAGTAAAATAAAAGGTGGAAGAAGAGATGACCCCTCCTCCACCAGAGAAGGATTCTGATCATGGAGGAGGGGTTTTTCTTTGATAGAATCAACGAAGGCGGAGTAGGTCATGGCAAAAGAAGGAGACCAAGAAATAAAAGAGGAATTGATTACAGAAGAGGCCTTAAAAGAGGCAGAAAAGTATATCGAAGAGGAAGAGGGTCCCTCCCGCAGATTCTCGGGTAAAACCGACCTCTTCATTACCACTGTGGCTGTGGGAATGTCCCTTATCCATCTCTACGCAGCCATTGGGGTCATCATGACTCAGGTCCTAAGAGGCATCCATGTCATGTTTGTCCTTTTCCTATCCTTTCTCGTTTTTCCCTCCTTTAAGCGATTTAAGAATCGCATCCTCTGGTATGATTGGATTCTTTCGATTCTCGGGATAGTGGTGATTGTCTATATGCTGGTTGACTTTGATGCCTTTATCTATCGTTCGGTCGTCCCAAATTCATGGGATATTTTATTTGGTGTCATTTTGATTTTCCTGGTCTTAGAGGCGACCCGAAGAACGACAGGCTGGATTATGCCTGCCGTAGTCATCGCTTTCATCATCTATGCCTTTATCGGTCCGTATCTCCCAAAGCCATGGACCCATCGAGGGTATGACGTTGGCCGTCTGGTTGGACATATGTATATGACCCTGGAAGGGATCTTCGGTGTCCCTATCGATGTCTCTTCCACCTTTATTATTCTTTTTACCATTTACGGGGCCTTTCTCGAAGTCTCCGGGGCAGGAAAATTTTTCATCGATTTTTCCTTTGCTGCCATGGGAGGAAAGCCAACCGGTGCAGGACGCACCGTCACTCTGGCCTCCTTTCTCCTTGGAGGACCTTCTGGGAGTGGCGTGGCCACGACCGTGACCTTAGGATCGGTAGCCTATCCTATGCTGGCCAAGGCAGGCTATAGTAAAGATGCAGCAGGAGGTCTTCTCTCAGCGGGAGGAATCGGGGCCATTCTCTCTCCTCCAGTTCTTGGAGCAGCGGCATTTCTCATCGCCGAGTTTTTAAAGATCTCCTATCTTGATGTGATCATTATGGCCTCTATCCCCACCTGCCTGTATTACTGGTCCATCTTTTTGATGGTTGAACTCGACGCCAAAAAATTTGGGGTCAAAGAGGTGGCTTTTGATCAAACCTACAATCTCTGGGAGCTTACCAAGCTCTACGGATTTCATTTTACTTCTCTCATTGCCATCGTGGTGATTATGATTGTAGGGTTTTCACCGATTATGGCGGTCTTCTGGGCTACGGTCATTTCATTTTTGGTGAGCTTTATAAGGAAAGATACGGCCCTGGTTCCTCCAAAACTGGTAAAGGCCTTGAAGGGAGGTTCCATTGGAGTCCTCAGTGTGGCTTCCACCTGTGCGGCTGCTGGAATCATCGTTGGGGTGGTGACGCTCACCGGTTTGGGTCTCAAGTTCAGTTCCATTATCATTGCCTATGCCGGTGGAAGTATTTTACTCACCGCCATCTATACAGCGATCATTGTTTGGGTCATTGGATTGGCTGTTCCCGTTACGGCCTCTTACATCATTGCCGTCGTCATTGCCGCTCCGGCTCTCATCCAGTTAGGGGTTCCTGATTATGCCGCCCATATGTTCGTATTTTACTATGCGATCCTTTCAGAAGTGTCTCCTCCCACGGCACTTTCCTGTTTTGCTGCGGCAGCCTTGACCAAAGGAAATCCCTATCGGACCACGATGTATGCTTGGAAATATACCCTTCCCGCCTTTATTGTCCCCTTCATGTTTACCCTCGACCCCAAAGGAGTTGGAATTCTTTTGAAAGGACCGGTCACCGATGTCATTTGGACGACGATCACTGCCTTTTTTGGAATTGCCGCCCTGGCTGGAGGGGTTGAGAACTGGTTTTTTAAGAGAACGACCCTCTACGAAAGAATCATGCTTATCCTTGCAGGACTCCTGTTGGTCTACCCTATCCCCCTCTACGATCTCGTCGGGTTCGGTTTGATGGGGACGGTCATTCTCCTCCAGAAATTAAGGCGAGAAGAGGGAACCCATCTCTCTTAATCGTTCTAATGGACCACATCGCTATGGCTCTTTCAGAAAGAATTTGGAAGACCGTTCTGAAGCGGATCTCCCTTTTTATTCTTTTTCTTCCTCTCGCCGGGTGTGGAAATCTTCTCTATTTATCCCAATTAGGATGGCATCAATCCTTTATCACTTTTCAAAGTGTTCCGATTGAAGAAGTTCTTCGAAGAGAGGATCTCGGGGAGGAGGAGAAAGAGAGGATTCTTTTTATTCAGGAGGTAAAGCGTTTTGGAGAGAAACGATTGGGTTTAAAAAGGAGCAAAAATTACACTAAATTTTATGAGGCGAAAGGCCCTCCCCTCTATATTATTACAGCCAGCGAAAAGGACCGTCTTTTTCCCTATTATTGGCGTTTCCCAATCATTGGAGAGGTGACCTATAAAGGTTTCTTTACTCTCGAAGGGGTGATAAAGGAAAAACTCTTTCTTGAACGGAAGGGGTTGGATACCTATGTCCAGGGAGTGAGTGCCTATAGTACATTGGGATGGTTGAAAGATCCCATTTTTTCAACCATGCTTCACTGGGATCTCCCTACATTGGCCAATATTATTCTTCACGAGATGGCTCACGGAACGATCTACTTCAAAGGAGAGACCGATTTCAATGAGCAATTGGCCACCTTTATCGGAAATCAAGGAACCATTGAGTTCCTGAAGGAGAAATTTGGAGAGTCGTCCAAAGAATTAAGCCTGGCCAAGGATTATCAACATGACGATCTCCTGTTTTCGGATTGGATCGAGGAGGCTTACGAACAGCTATCCAATTTCTATGCCCAGCCTCTTTCCAGGGAGGAGAAATTGGAGAAGAGAGAGGAGGTCTTCCGTTTCATTCAAAACCGCCTTAGAGAGATGAAAGATCGGTTCCGCACGGATTGTTATCGAGACTTCGACCGGCGAAGGATCAACAATGCGGTGATTCTTGCTCATCGACGATATCTCTATCGGATGGATCGGTTTGAAATCCTTTATGAATCTCTTGGAAAAGACATGAAAAAATTGATCCATTTTTTTGAAGAGGTAAAGCGTTCAGGTGAGAAACCCGGAGCCTATTTGGAGAGGTGGATGAAAGAGCGAAAGATTATCTCTCCCTCTTCCCTTCAATAAACTCGTCCACCATCTCCTTTGCCTGATTGTCCGGAATCTGAATTAGAGGATGTTTCATCGCATAGGCCGAGATAGAGATGAGGGGCCCCCCAATTCCCCTGTTTCTGGCAAGTTTACAGCAGCGAATGGCATCGATTGTAATTCCGCCACTATTAGGAGAGTCTTCTACCGAGAGTCTCATCTCTAAATTCAATGGAACTTCCCCGAAACCTCTCCCCTCCATTCGGAGGAAACAGACCTTATTATCGTTCTGCCAGGGGACATAGTCCGAGGGACCGATGTGGATATTTTCTGGCTCTAAGGGGATTCCCAATTGAGACTGAATCGCTTCTGTTTTGGAGATTCGTTTATTCTTCAAACGATCCCGATTGAGCATATTGAGGAAATCCGTATTGCCCCCCGTATTGATTTGATAGGTTCGGTCGAGTTTGACGCCTCGATCTTCAAAAAGTTTCACCAGGACCCGATGGATGATCGTGGCTCCCAATTGAGATTTTACATCATCTCCGATCGCTGGAATTCCCTTTTCTTCAAATCGTTTGGCCCATTGAGGATCGGAGACGATAAAACTGGGAATACAGTTAATGAAGCTTACCCCCGTATTCAAACAGGCCTCTGCATAGAATTGGGTGGCCAGATCCGATCCCACTGGAAGGTAGTTGAGAAGGATTTCGACACCGGATTCTTTAAGAACCTTCTCCACATTGCAAGGTTTTTCATTGGCGATGACAAAGGTTCGATCTTCAGGATAGTCCTTCATGTGTTCAGAAACCCCATCCAAAACCTCCCCCATCGACACTTTAACCCCTGAATCGTTGAAATTTGAAAAGAACACTTTAGTGCAATTGGGTTTGGCAAAGATCGCCTCTCGAAGGGATTTTCCGACCTTTCTTTTATCAATATCAAAGGCTGCTCCCACTTCAATATCCCAGGGTTTATAGCCACCAATATCCAAATGCATCAATCCGAGGGGTTCAAATTTGGGGTTTCGTCGACTTAGGTCTCTATAGAATTCTATCCCTTGGATCAAAGCACTGGCACAATTCCCTACCCCTACAATTCCGATTCGAATAGAATTCTTTTTCATAAGAACTCTCTCTTGTAGATAAATTCTTAAGTTTTCAATTTTGAATAACTATCTTATTTCACCCCAATTGTCAAGAATTTTAAATTCAGAAATGCCTCGCTCTTGACTTCTTGAAATTTATCTGATAATTTCCGCAAAAAATGGAATGGAAGGATAGAAGGATGAAAAAATCCCAATTTTTGAGACACCCCATTCAACCCCTGGATCCCAAAAAAACGACTACCCTCTATGATTTGGTTCAGGCCTTTCGATACACCTCTTTTCAGAGTCGCAATCTTTACCGATGTTTTGAGGTGTTTAGAAAGATGCTGGGTCATCCTCGATGTCTCATATTTCTTGGTTTATCCGGAGCCATGATTCCGGGTGGGATGCGAAAGGTGATTCGGCGGATGATCGAGATGAGGTTGGTCGATGTGATTGTTTCCACGGGGGCCAATATCTTCCACGATCTCTTTGAAAGTTTTGGCTATCGACATTATGTAGGTTCAGAAGAGATGGATGACGATGCCCTTCGGGAGCAACGAATCGTTCGGGTCTATGACGCTTTAATGGACGATCAGCAAATCAATAAAGTGATTTATCTCCTTTCTAAGGTGCCAGAGACCTTAGAAGAAAGGGTCGTCTCTTCGAGGAAATACCTTGAAGCCCTGGGGAAACAACTCAAGGATGAGGAGTCGATTCTAAAAACAGCTTCCCATTATGGAGTTCCCATCTTTGTCCCAGCCTTGAGCGATAGTTCCATCGGAATCGGCCTCACCTTCCTTCATGGTCAAAAGAAGGAGCCTTCGGAGGGATTGATTATTGACCAGATTAGAGACAGTTTCGAAATCGCCCAGCTGAAGAAGGCGGCCACCGTGACAGGGGCCATCTATATCGGGGGAGGGGTTCCTAAGAACTATATTCAACAACTGGGACCTGTCAACGAGCTTCTCTTCCAAAAAGAGAGTGGCCACCGATTTGCCTTTCAGATCACCACGGATGATCCCAAATGGGGCGGACTCTCTGGATGCACATTTGAGGAGGCAAAGTCTTGGGGAAAAATTGAGAAAGGGTCTTCCTACGCTGTCGTATATATGGATGCCACCGTTGCCCTTCCTCTTTTAGTCGGAGCCATTCTCCAAGAGGGAAAAACCTATTCGAAAAGAAAAAGACGGCAATTCCTCTGGGAGGGAGATCGTCTCAAGGCGATAAAGTTCGTCTGACCCCTCTTCTCCTGTTTTTGGTTTCTGGATCTCGTCGCCTCTCCATTAGAAAGGGTTGAAAAAAAACCATGAATGATTATATTATTTTTGTGGTATTATATTGATAAATAAAGGAGCATAAATCCATGAGAAACTCGGATTCGAAGATTCCAGACCAAAAAGAGCTCGAAAGAGAGCTTAACGAATATTTAGGCAAGAAGTACGGCGATCGCATCCGGCTGGTTGTCCCCATGCTCTTTCCGAAGACCCAGCCCGAGGAGTTTTCAAAAGAAGAGAAGGAGGGGGAAGGGAAGAAGGGGAAGATTAACTTTGATATGAAACCGGAGGAACTGGAGGCCTTCCTTAACGATTACATTATCCGTCAGGAGGAAGCCAAGGAGATTCTTGCCACAAAGATCTGTACCCATTTTAATCGAATTAAATTTACAGAAAAATCCAAAGGCAAGACTCGATACGAGGGGGTCGGTCATATTAAGAATAACATTTTAATGATCGGGCCCACCGGGGTGGGAAAGACTTACCTCATCAAACTGATCGCCAAAAAGATCGGGGTTCCCTTTGTGAAAGGAGATGCGACAAAATTTAGCGAAACAGGTTATGTGGGAGGAGATGTGGAAGATCTGGTAAGGGATCTGGTCTATGAAGCCAATGGAGATATTGAGTTGGCCCAATATGGAATTATCTATATCGATGAGATTGATAAGATTGCTTCCTCAAACAATCTCATCGGACCGGACGTTTCAAGAACAGGGGTTCAAAGGGCCCTGCTTAAACCGATGGAAGAAACCGAGGTGGATCTTAAAGTTCCTCATGATCCCATCTCCCAGCTGGAGGCTATCGAACATTATCGAAAGACGGGAAAGAGGGAAAAGCGGACGATCAATACAAAGAACATTCTCTTCATTATGAGTGGTGCCTTTAATGGTTTGGAGGAGATCATTAAGAAACGTCTGAATCGAGAAGGAATCGGGTTTGGAGCAGAGATTCGTTCCAAAGATGAGCGAGCCGAATATCTTAAACAGGTCAAGGCAGAGGACCTCATCGCCTATGGTTTTGAGTCTGAATTCATTGGAAGGCTTCCTGTGACGGCCGTCTTTGATCGTTTAGAGGTAGAGGATCTATACGCCATTCTCAAGAATCCAAATAATCCTATCATCTTAGGGAAAAAGAAGGACTTTAAATCTTATGGGATTGATATTCAGTTTGAGGATGAAGCCCTCTATGAGTTGGCGGTCCGAGCCTATGAGGAGAAGACGGGGGCCAGAGGTTTGGTCAGTGCGGTGGAGAAGGTTCTCCTGAAGTTCGAGAAACGGCTTCCCTCGACAGGAATTAAACAGTTTGTCGTGACCAAGGCCGTGGTGGAGAATCCTGAGCGAGAGCTTGAGCGATTGATTCAAAATCCATCCGATCCAGAAATCCTGGCGAAATTTGAGGCCCTCCTCTCAAAGGAGAAGAAAGAGCTGAAGGAATCCATCCTCCGAAGGGAGGATGAATTTAGAAAACGTTATGGTTTCTCTTTCCCGGAAGGGAGGATCGACCTCATCGTCAATCGGATGGTAGAGAAGGGATACGATGTCAACACGGTATTTGAAGAGGTCGTAGAGGCCCAGAGACAAGTGGAGGAGTTTGGACGGGAGTTTTATAGACGCAACGGAATCCGACTCCGCTTCGATGACCTGGCCATGAATCGAGTCATCGAGATGTCCCTCAATGAGGGAGTCCGAGGCGAGGTGATATGCTCCCGTTTATTGAAGGATTATGAACATGGGATGAAACTGATTCGGGATAAATTAGGCCGAAGGGAGTTTCTCATTACGGAGGAAGCGATTGAGGATCCTGAAGGATACCTCAATCGAGTGATTCGGGAAATTTACAGCAGGCAATCTACTTCGAGAGTCCAAGAGGAAGGATAGATGGCAGGGAAAGATTATTATCAGATCTTAGGGGTGAGCAAGAACGCGACCGATGAAGAGATTAAACGGGCCTATCGCAAGCTGGCCATGAAATATCACCCTGACCGGAATCCGAATAAAAAGGAGGCGGAAGAGAAGTTTAAAGAGATCAACGAGGCCTATGCGGTTTTGAGTGACAAAGAGAAGAGGAGACAGTACGATACCTTTGGAGCAGAAGGATTCCATCAACGGTTTACTCAAGAGGACATCTTCAGGGGGTTCGATTTCGATGAGATTCTCTCAAGCCTCTTTGGCAAGGGAGGTCGCAGAGAATTTCGGTTTGGAGGTCATGGCGGATTTGATTTCAGCGACCTTTTTGGGAGTTCGTTCGGCTACCAGGAGATGGGGAGAATGCCTCAAAAGGGAGAGGACCTCTACTATGAATTGAACCTTTCCTTAGAAGAGGCGGCTTTTGGTGGAGAGAAGCGGATTTCTTTTCGAAAGGATGGAAGGGTGGAGGAGATCTCGGTTAAGATCCCGAAAGGGATTGCCTCTGGAATGAAATTGAGAGTCGCCGGCAAGGGGATGGAGGGAAGAAATGGGGGACCTCCTGGGGATCTTTATCTTCAAGTCCATATCCGAGAGCACCCCGTCTTTACCCGAGAAGGAGACGATCTCATTGTTGAAAAGGAGATCAAACTCTCAGAGGCTCTCTTAGGAACCACCCTCGAAGTTCCCACGCTGGAAGGAATGAAGAGAATCAAGGTCCCTCCGGGAACCCAGAGCCACACCAAAATGCGATTAAAAGGATTGGGGATGCCCCATTTTCAGAAAGAGGGAAGAGGGGACGAGTATGTCAAAATCATTGTCAGAATTCCCCAAAAAATCTCCGAGAGGGCCAAAGGACTGATTCAGGAGCTCGCCAGAGAGGGCCTCTAATTCACCTCCCTTTATCTTTTGTCGGGTCTCTCTTTCGAATTCCTCGAGAAGGTTTTCCTCCCAATTGAAAGAACTTCTTCTATGCGTCATTCCTCACTGAAGGGTGGAAAATGAATTTAAGCCCGACAGGAGTATTTCCGAAACCCATAGAATGCGGATGAGTGAAGGAATACTTCTATTCATTGACTTTTCTCATCATCTGTTATAAATAATGCCAAAAAGAATGGATTTTAATTTGTTTATAGGAGGGTAGGTGTATGGTCCATCGCGTTTATGAAGAGGTTCCGATAGAGAAGTTAAGGTGGCGCTGTGATCCCCATTCCTTGCCTTTTGAAACGACGGATTCTATTCCTCCCTGCAAGGATATTATTGGACAGGAAAGGGCGATTGAAGCCCTTCGATTAGGACTCGAACTCCATAGCCTTGGGTACAACATCTTTGTAACGGGCTTGGCAGGAACCGGAAGGTTTACGACCATTAAAACCCTTCTTGAAAGATTAGAGGTGAAAGGAAGGATTCCGAAGGATATTTGCTATGTCAATAACTTCAAAAATCCAGATATGCCCCGAATGATCGATCTTCCCGCCGGACAGGGAAATGCCTTTAAAAAAGAGATGGAGACCTTGATCGAAACATTAAAAAAGAAGATCCCTCTCGTGTTTGAAAACGAAACCTATCTCAATAAGAAAAAGGAGTTGGTCGAGAGTTTCCGTTCGAGGCAGGCAGAGATGTTTCGGGAGTTCGAAAAGAAGGTCAACCGGGAAGGTTTTGCCCTGGTCCAGATTCAAATGGGACCCTACTCCCGGCCAGGAATTTTCCCTTTGATTGAAGGAAATCCCGTGAACATTGAACAGTTAGAGGCATTGGCAGAGGAGGATAAATTCTCGAAGGAGGAGTTGGAAAGGATTAAGGCCAAACAGACCGAATTGATCAATGATCTGGAAAACCTCTTTAAAGAGACAAGAAAGTCAGAGAAGGAGATTAAAGAGCAACTCACGGCTTTAGACAACGAGGTCATCTCCCCAGTCATCCAGGACTCGATCTCGGATATTAAGGAGAGATTCAATTACGAAAAGGTTCACCGATATCTGGATGAGGTTCAGGAGGATATCCTCCAGAATCTCCATCGGTTTAGAGAGAAGGAAGAGACTCCCACCCCTCCTCTTCCTGGACTTATTCTTCCAACCCAGTCAGACCAATTTACGGAATATCAGGTCAATGTCCTGGTCGATAATTCGGAGACGAAAGGAGCTCCCATTATTATTGAAACGACCCCCAACTATCGAAATCTTTTCGGAACGATCGAAAGGGTGGTGGATCGGTCAGGCGTCTGGAGAACAGACTTTACACATATTAAGGCTGGCTCTTTCCTTAGAGCCAATGGAGGATACTTGATCTTTAATGCGTTGGATGCCCTCCTGGAGCCGTGGGTCTGGCCAGCCCTCAAACGGACCCTGAAGAACCAGGTGGTTGAAATCCAAACCTATGATCCTTTCTACTTCTTTTCCTCCACCGCGTTGAAACCTGAGCCGATCGAATGCAATACCAAGGTCATTATGATTGGAGATCCTCGCCTCTATTATCTCCTCTATAACCTCGATGATGACTTCAAAAAGATTTTTAAGGTGAAAGCCGACTTCGATTCTGTCACGAATAAGAATGACGAGACGATTTATCAATACGCCACCTTTATTCGAAAGATTTGCGATGAAGAAAAGTTGAAGCCTTTCGATCGGACCGGAGTGGCCGCTGTCGTAGAGTATGGAGTGGAGATTGCGGGGAGGCAAAAGAAACTTTCGACCCGTTTCCATCTGATTGCGGATATCCTCAGAGAGGCGGACTTCTGGGCGACCAAGGATGGAAGTCCGGTGGTGACCGAGAAACATGTGGATCTGGCCATCGAAAAGAAGGTTTACCGCCTCAACCTCATCGAAGAAAAGATCCAGGAGATGATCGAAGATGGAACGATTATGATCGATACGGATGGAATGGTCGTGGGACAGGTCAATGGCCTTTCGGTCTACGATCTGGGGGACTACACGTTTGGGAAACCTTCAAGAATCACAGCCAAGACCTCTTTGGGGAAGGCAGGGATTATCAATATTGAGAGGGAAGCGGAACTGAGCGGTCCAATTCATAACAAAGGGGTCTACATCCTTTCAGGATATCTAAGGGATCGGTATGCCCAGGACAAGCCCCTCACCATGAGTGCCAGTATCTGTTTCGAACAGTCCTATAGTGGGGTCGAGGGAGATAGCGCCTCCTCTACAGAGCTTTATGCCCTTCTTTCCAGTCTCTCCGGTCTTCCTATTCGACAGGATATTGCTGTGACCGGATCGGTCAATCAGAAAGGAGAGATTCAACCGATTGGTGGGGTCAACGAGAAGATCGAGGGATTCTTTGATGTGTGTAAAGCAAAGGGATTGACAGGAACCCAAGGGGTGATTATCCCCTACGCAAACATGGATGATTTAATGTTGAGAAAAGATGTGGTTCAGGCCATAAAAGAAGGGAAATTCCATATCTACCCCGTCAAGACGATTGATCAAGGGATTGAAATCCTCACTGGAGTAGAAGCAGGAGAGAGGCTTCCGGATGGCCGGTTTAAAGAAGGGACGGTTAATGACTTGGTTGACAGAAGGCTCAGAGAGTTAGGGATAAGGATTAAAGAGTTCGAAGCGGGTGGAGGGGAGGAACCCAAAGAAGAAAAGAAGAGGAAGGGAAGAAAGCCTGCTTGTGATAGATAGGGTGAGGATTAGGACTCCTCTCAAGGTGGGTCAAGAGATCCATATTCAGGGGCCTCCGTTGGAGGCCCTTCGATTTCAAGGGGCTCGGATTGGAACCATTCTGACCGTTACCGATGCCACAGGAGGAGATTTTCGGGCAAGGGTGATTTCTCTTACCGAAAAGGAGGCCACTCTCTTCATCTTCGAAGCTTTTCCACATCCTACAGAATCCCCGCTGGAGATTGTTCTTCTTCAAGCCCTTCCCGATAAGGAGCGGATGGAATGGATCATTCAAAAGACTACGGAGTTGGGGGTCTCCGTCATTCTTCCTTTCAAGTCAGAGAAATCTATCTCCCTCGAGGAACGGGAAAGAAGACAGAGGAAAGCCCACCGTTGGCAATCCATTGCCCTTAAAGCAGTCCAACAATCCAGAAGGGCTAAAGTTCCGAAGATAGAATCCTATCGCTCTTTTGAAGAGGCTTTGAGTTTCTGTAAAGAAGAGGGATTGAGGATTCTTCTCTGGGAAAAAGGGGGAGAGAATTTAAAAGAAATTTTAAGGGGATCTCGGGAGCGGCTCATCTACGTCCTTGTAGGGCCGGAAGGGGGGTTCACGAAAGAAGAGGTAAAGAAAGCCAAGGAGCGTGGTTTTATTCCAGTGAAACTTGGCCAAAGAATCCTGAGGACAGAAACGGCGGCGATCACCTTGATTGGAATTCTCCAGTATGAATTAGGAGATCTCTCTGCCGCTTCCCCTTCCAATCACGAGTCTCCTTCTCTCTGAAGTGATTCGTCCAATCCCCTATCCTCCTTCCCATTTAACCTAAAAGGACTCTTCTGGTAATCCCTCACTGAAGGGTGGAAATAAATTTAAGCCCGACAGGAGTATTTCCGAAACCCATAGAATGCGGATCAATTTACATGTTTAAAAAATACGAGTCGATCTATCGTAGAAATGGGTTTCTGATTAAAACAAACCAACGTAATGATTTCTATGGGCCATTTAAGGTAGCCGCTCCATGGGTTTCTCCAACACCCCTCTCGGGCTTATTCCCCCAATTCTGAATGAGGGATTGCCTCTCCTTGATGGGTTGACGTTTTCAGCGAAAGGACTTTATAATAAAAATTAAAGGGGGTTCTTCTATGTGGGATTATTCCGATAAGGTAAAAGACCATTTTCTCAATCCAAGGAATGTAGGAGAAGTGGAAGATCCAGATGGAATTGGAGAAGTAGGATCTCTGGCCTGTGGAGATGCCTTGAGACTCACCTTCAAGTTAGATGAGAATAAACGGATCAAGGAGGTCAAATTTAAGACGTTTGGGTGTGCGAGCGCCATCGCCTCCTCCTCTGCTCTTACCGAAATGATTAAAGGAAAGACCTTGGAGGAAGCTGAAAAGATTACCAATCAGGATATCGCGAACTATTTAGGAGGACTACCGGAAGAGAAGATGCACTGCTCGGTCATGGGGAGAGAGGCTTTGGAGGCTGCCATTGCCCATTATCGGGGGCAGAAGCCAGTCAAAGAGGAGTTCGAAATTGTCTGTAAATGTTTTGGAGTGACGGACCGAGAGATCATCAAAGCGATCCGGGAAAACGATCTTAAGACTGTAGAACAGGTCACCTATTATACGAAGGCTGGAGGGGGATGTGCCCAATGCCATCCCAAAATCGAGGCATTGATCGAGAAGGTCCGAAAAGAGATGGGTCAGGAGGGACTTCCTCCCAAACCCGAAAAGAAGAGGCTCACCAATATCCAAAAGATTAAGTTAATCGAGGAGACTCTGGGAAGAGAGATTATCCCTGCCCTTAAAGCAGATGGGGGAGATTTGGAACTGATCGATGTGGAGGGAGATAAAGTCTATGTGGCTTTGAGGGGGAAATGCTCTTTTTGCCCCAGTTCAGAGGTCACCTTGAAACAGTATGTGGAATCGAAGCTGAGAGAGTTTGTCAGTGAAGACCTTGTCGTAGAGGAGGTTCGATCGTGAAAACCGTTTATGTCGACAACAATGCAACGACGAAAGTGGCTCCGGAAGTCTTAGAGGCGATGCTTCCTTATTTTACAGAACTCTATGGGAATCCATCCAGTATGCATTTTTTTGGAGGTCAGGTTCAGAAAAAGGTGAACGAGGCGAGGGAGCAAGTCGCCGACTTCTTGGGGGCCGATCCTTCGGAGATTGTCTTTACCAGTTGTGGGACAGAAAGCGATAATGCCGCCATCTTTGGAACCCTTGATTCCTATCCAGAGAAACGCCATTTTGTGACCTCTCGAGTGGAGCACCCAGCGGTCCTCAATGTATGCCCCTATTTAGAACGGAAGGGTTATCGAGTCACTCAGGTGTCGGTCGATCGGGAAGGGCACTTAGACCTCGATGAGTTGAAGGAATCTCTCACCGAGGAGACAGGACTTGTTTCCATTATGTATGCCAACAATGAAACAGGGGTGATCTTTCCAATCGAAGAGATTGGACAGATCGTGAAGTCAAAAGGGATCCCATTTCATGTGGATGCGGTTCAGGCGGCTGGAAAGATTCCCCTCAATATGAAGAAATCCACCATCGATCTGCTTTCCATTTCGGGCCATAAACTTCATGCCCCTAAGGGAATTGGAGTTCTTTATATTCGGAAGGGAACCAAATTTTCTCCCTTTCTCATTGGGGGACACCAGGAGAGAGGTCGAAGGGGAGGAACGGAGAATGTCCCCTATATCATTGGTCTGGGGAAGGCCTGTGAACTGGCTAAAAAGAACCTCGATGAAGAGAATACCAGGGTAAGAGCATTGAGGGACTATCTGGAGGCAAAGATCTTAGAAAAGATTCCCAACACCTTGATTAATGGAGATCGAAACCATAGGCTTCCCAATACGCTTAGCGTGAGTTTTGAATATGTAGAAGGGGAATCGATTCTTCTGCTCCTCTCCGATTTAGGGATTTGTGCCTCCTCTGGCTCCGCCTGCACCTCTGGGTCTCTGGAGCCTTCTCATGTATTGAGGGCGATGGGAGTCCCTTTTACAGCGGCCCACGGATCCATTCGTTTTAGCCTTTCTATTTACAATACCAAAGAGGAGATGGATTATATTATTGAGCATCTCCCACCCATCATCCAAAAGCTAAGGGATATCTCTCCTTTCTGGAAGGACTATCTTAAATCTCGAGAGAGGGGATAATAAAAAAGCCCCAGACAAAGCGGGGCTTTTTTATTTTTTGGTTTAATCTTTATGGTCTCAACTTAAGACGACCACATTGGTTGCTTGGGGACCTTTCGGACCTTGGGAAACTTCAAACTCGACCTCATCGCCTTCATAGAGAGATTTAAATCCGTCTCTCTTAATGGACGAGTAGTGGACGAAGACGTCATTTCCATCGCTTCTCGAAATGAACCCATAGCCCTTCTTCTCATTAAACCATTTGACTCGACCTCTGGCCATTACAACTCACCTCCTTTCTATTTAAACTGACGTAAGTTGTAATAGCCTTGGGTCCTAATAAAAAAGCCACAAAAGTCATAGGAAGCACTTTTGTGGCTGATTACCTTTTAAACCGAAGATACTTCTTACAACTTACAAATTCATTATGCTATTTTTTTCCCGAATTGTCAAATGAGAGAAGAAAATTTTTCAGCCTTAAGTTTTAGAGAAAAAGTTATGGGAGAGGGTCCCCTCAATGTCTTCGATTTCAAAGGTCACCATTTGGAGATCGGAAGAGGTAAATTGACCCGGATTAATAGCGATCGTTTTCCCAATTTTTTCCATATAGGCACCTGATATTTCAGGAGACTCATGGATATGACCATGGAGGGTCAGAATGGGTTGGGTCTTTTCAATAAAGGCACGAATGGATCGACTTCCTGCAAATTTTCCACCCCTTGTCCGGTCGAGACAGGTTCCAAAAGGGGGGGAGTGGGTAAGATAAAGGGTTTTATGTGGAGAGGTAGGTTCGGGAAGTTTTTTTAAATCTCCTTTTATGGTTTCTTGGCTGTTTAGAAAGAGATAGGGATCGATCGGGATAAGATCGTCACCCTGGTCTGAAATTCTAAGATAGGAAGGAATTTTTTGGGAAGGCCAGGGTGATTGTTCATCATCTCTTTTTTCATAGTTCTTGGGTCGAAAAGGGGTTGGAGGAACGAAAGGATATCCAATAATTTCGTAACCGTTTTCGAATAGATATTTTTTACAACTCAGATCGATCCAATCTTCAATAGGTTCTCGGAAGAGATCGGGATAGGCCAGGTCCCAATTCCCGGGGATAGAAAAGAACCGAACAATTGGGGTTGACTCTTTTATCCTTTCAAAGAACGGAAGAAGGAAATGTTTCACGAAAGATTTTTGATGGGGAATCAAATCCTCATAGCGCTTGGTGGGGGGGAAGGAAGGAAGAAGATCGCCTCCCAAGAGAATGATTTCGGGTGAATGGCTTCGAATAAACGCGAGGAGTTGTTCATACAGAGAGAAATCCCCATGAAGGTCTGAGGTAAATAAAATTTTCATTCTTCTTAAATACGGAAAGAGAATGGAGCTACTCTTCAAAATCTTCTACAAGAACCCATTTATCCTTCCTTTTGAGGAGTTTGAAGGTGACTTTACAGTAAGAACAGAGGATGAGGTCACCCGGTTTCTCATCTCCCTCCAGGGGAATATCCGCATCACAGATCGGACATACCATCTCTTTTGCCATTTTTTTCTCCTTTAAGAATACCCATTTTCCCCCCTCAGTAAGGGGGAATCCTGTTCCAATGAGTAGGGGTTCAGGAAGAATCCCAACTATTTTGTTGTAATTTTATAATAAAAATTTCCTATTGACAAACCTTTCAGATTGGATTAAAAATGTTTTAATAATAAAAAAAATGTTGTAATATTAAAATGGCTCCTCATCTGACCGATCGATACTTAATCAATTCTATAATTCGAGCATGTAACCTTCTGCGACATCTTTCAAAAGAGAAAACTTATTTCAAACTCAGTGAGCTGGCTCGGGAACTCCACTTAGATCGGAGTACGACCTATCGTATCCTCCTCTCTTTAGAGAGATGTGGATTTATTGAAAGGGATGAAAAAACAGGGCAATACGGGTTGGGGATGGGTGTTTTCGAATTGGGAAATGCCTTTTTGAGTCAGAGAGATTTTGTCAAGGTCTCTAAACCCATCATGGTCGATTTGGCTTCAAGGGTTCAAGAGACGGTCCACCTTGCTGTTCTCAGTCAAACCGAAATCGTTTACATCGATAAAGCGGATTCCCCTCGAACTTTAGGGGTCATCTCAAAAATCGGACAAAGAGCCCCCCTTTATTGTACCGCGTTAGGGAAGGTCTTGTTGGCCCATCAGCCCAAGGAGAGTCAGTTGAGGATTCTCAAGGAACTAAAATTGAAGCCTTTTACATCCAATACGATTACCTCCAAAAAAAGATTATTAAAAGAACTCGAAGAGATTCGAAAATGCGGATATTCACTGGATCGAAGGGAATATGAGGAAGGGGTAGAATGTATCGCGGCTCCCATTCGGGATCATTTAGGGAATGTGATAGCGGCTTTGAGTATCTCCGGTCCTCAGAGGAAGATCGGTGTTCCTCAGGAGAAAGATTTTATCAATCAGGTGGTGGAATCGGCTAAATTGATCTCTCAGAGGATAGGTTATAAGGAAGGAGACCTCTTCTGAATCTAATTATCAAAAGGAAGAGAGTGAGGTTCCCATTTTTGCCGTCATCAAAGAATTTTTTGAAAGGAGGTGAGCCAAGGAAGAAGAGAGGGAAGAAGGTTTAGCTGGGAGATCCAATAATATTTTTTAAAGAAAGGAGGGATATGAAATGTGGAAGAAAATCGGTTTTCTATTGTTGGTGATCATCTCTTTCATTCTTCTAACCTCTTCTGTGGGGCACACCCAAAAGTTTCCAGCCAAAGACATCACCCTTATTGTTCCATGGGCCGCAGGAGGAGGAACGGATACGATCGCTAGAGCGCTTGTAAAAAATGCAAAAAACTATTTTGGGGTCAATGTGAATGTAGTGAACAAAACAGGAGGAATGGGGGCGGTTGGAATGGGAGCGGTGGCTACCGGTGTTCCTGATGGCTACACTGTAGGCCTCATCACCTTTCAGCTCAGTACCTATCGGATGATGGGGCTTTCGGACCTCTCATATCGAGATTTTGGGTTGATTCAACTTCTCAATCAAAGCCCTGCAGCCATTTCCGTCGCAGCCACTTCAAAATTTAAGACCCTGAAAGAATTGATGGAGTATGCAAAAGCCAATCCAGGTGTGGTCACAGCTGGACACAGTGGGGCAGGAGGAGGTTGGCACTTAGCCTTAGCTTCCATTGCCGTCCGCGAAGGGGTTAAATTTAACTTTGTTCCTTTTGATGGTGCCGCGCCGACACGGACAGCCCTTGTAGGTGGACATATCGCTGTAGCCACCACCGGGATCGATGAATTACTTTCCCTGTATCGAGCAGGTCAAGTGAGGATTCTTGCGGTAAATGATTTTAAGAGGCACTGGCTCTTTCCAGATGTCCCAACGATTGCTGAAGCCGGATATCCAAATCCAAAAATCATCTTTGACTGGAGAGGTCTTGCAGCTCCCAAAGGAGTTCCTCCAGATAGGATGCAGATCCTCATCGATGGATTTAAAAAATGCTTCGAGGATCCAGAATTCAAAAAACTGGCTTATGATCTCGGATTACCCCTGGCCTACCGAGACCCCAAAGGATTTGAGGAATTCCTAAAAGAGATGGAAGAGACGCTCAGGCCCGCCTTAGAAAGTGTAGGATTGTTAAAAGAGAAGAAATGAGCATGGAGAGGGGGTAGTGTGAATTTCTCACTATCCCCTCTCGGGAGGGATAAGGATTTGGAAAGATGAAGAAGGCAGATATCGGGGTAGGAATAGGATTACTCTTCTTATGCATATGGCTCTTCTGGTACGTGGGAAGATACCGTCCTGTAGAGGTTTACTTTTATGGACCTGACTTTTTCCCAAGGGTTCTTTCCGTGGTCATGATGATCCTAGGCCTCGCTCTCATCCTTAACGCTTTAGCTGGAAATTCACTAAAAAAGACAGAGACGATTGATCCGAGAGGTTTTATTCGAATGCTTATATCCATTGGAATTTGCATTGGTTATCTTTTCCTGATGAAAATATTGGGTTTTGCAAGCGCTACATTTATATTCTTATTTATTCTCATGAGTTTCTTAAAACAGAGGGGGATTATCATTAGGATATTGAGTTCTCTTATTACTTCCATCGTCGTGTGGACAATATTTAAATATTTTTTAATTATTCCACTGCCAGAAGGTGTGTTTTTTTAAATTGGAAGGGATTTAAAATGCAATTCGATATCCTCCTGGAGGCCTTTAGCAAAGTCCTTCTCAATCCGGTCAATTTGTTCTTTGTTTTTATTGGGGTTACAGCGGGCATCATAGTGGGAGCCTTACCTGGGCTTACCGCGACCATGGGAGTGGCCCTTCTGATCCCTTTTACTTATAGATTGGAACCGGTTCAAGGGTTGATCATGCTCGTCGGACTTTTTTGTGGAGGAATTTATGGAGGATCGATTTCGGCCATCTTAATTGGTATCCCAGGGACTCCCTCTGCTGCAGCTACCATATTGGATGGGTATGAAATGGGTAAAAAAGGTTTGGCAGGCAAGGCTATCGGAATGGCCACCCTTGCCTCTTTTTTTGGTGGAACCTCAGGAGCCCTGATCATGACCTTCTGTTCTCCTCAACTCGCAAAGATTGCATTGAAGTTTGGCCCTCCCGAGTTTTTTGCTTTAGCCTTTTTTGGTCTTGGCATTATTATTACCATTTCTGGAAAGTCCATCCTGAAAGGTCTGATCTCTGGTATATTTGGTTTGATGATTACTATGATCGGCTATGATCCTCTCTCAGGTTGTCCACGGCTTACCTTTGGATCCACAGAACTTCTTGGAGGCATTACCTTCATCCCAGCCCTTATAGGACTTTTTGGTTATTCGCAGGTTTTCCAGGGGATCGAAAAAATCCTTGTTCTTCCTACCGTAAAATCAGAGCTGAAACATATTATTCCAAAATTAAACGAGATTAAGAGTGTATTTAAGACCATGGTGAAATCAGCTCTCATCGGGACATTCATCGGTGCTGTTCCTGGAACGGGGTGTGATATTGCCGCTTTTATCTCTTATGGGGAAGCCAGGAGATCATCCAAAAACCCTGAGAAATTTGGTACGGGGATTCTCGAAGGGGTCGCTGCACCCGAAGCAGGTAACAATGGGGCGACAGGGGGCGCTATGATTCCAATGTTAACTTTAGGAGTTCCAGGGGATGCAGTCACTGCGGTGCTTATGGGTGCCCTCACGATTCACGGATTTCAGCCCGGGCCCCTATTGATTAAGGATCATCCAGAGGTGGTTTATCCTATCTTTGCTGGGATGATTTTAGCCCAATTTGTCATGTTAGGGGTGGGATTAGGGGGGATGAGATTTTTTGCAAGGATTATCAATATCGATCGGCGGATCATGACCCCCATCATTTTCTTTCTTTGTGTAGTCGGTTCTTATGCCATGAGATTTAGCTTCTTCGATGTGGGGGCCTCGCTGATCATCGGGGTCATTGCTTATTTTATGAACTATTATGGATTTCCAGGTTCTCCTATTCTTCTGGCTCTCATCCTCGGCCCCATGGTAGAACAAAATTTAAGAAGGTCTTTAATCATTTCTCATGGCAACCCATCCATCTTTATTACGAGGCCCATCAGTGCGGCCTTTATTATTATTGGAATATTTGTGATGATTACCTCTTACTATCGGATCAAGAAGGCAATGGAGAAGGAAGAAAGGAGGATTTCAGTGGCAAGAAAATAAAGGGTCAAAAAGGGGTTGGAAATAAAATTTTAAAAATTCAGCAGGGAGGAAGAGATGATCCTTGAAAAATTTAGTTTGAAAGGAAAGAGTGGGATTGTGACTGGAGGAGGATCAGGCATCGGAAAGGCTATTTCAACCGCTGTGGTTCAGGCAGGAGCCGAGATTGTCATTGTGGGTCGAAATAAAGAACGTTTAGAGAGGACAGCAATCGAATTACGAGAATGGGGTGGTCCTGTCATTCCGCTCTCAGCCGATATTTCAAACATGGAAGATATCCGAAGAGTGGTGGATCACACCTTAAAGGCATTTGGGAAGATTGATTTTCTATTCAATAATGCAGGGATTATTCGACGTGCCCCCTCAGAAGAATTTACCGAGAAGGATTGGGATGAAGTGATTCAAATTAATCTAAAGGGACCTTTTTTTCTTGCACAGAGTGTCGCGAGAGTAATGATCTCTCAAAAGAGAAAAGGAAAGATTATCAACACCTCATCCCTCATTGCCGTTCAAGGAGGGAAAAGAGTTCCGGCCTATGCAGCAAGTAAAGGGGGATTGTCACAGGTCACCAAAACCATGGCCAATGATTGGGCAAAGTATAATATCTTGGTCAATGCCATTGGACCAGGATGGGTAAAGACCGAACTCACCCAACCTCTTCGAGAGGATAAAGAGCGATATGCGGAGATCTTAGGGAGAATTCCTTTGGGTCGATGGGCTGAGCCTGAGGATCTCATGGGGGCAGCCGTTTTTTTAGCCTCTGATGCCTCTGACTATATTACGGGACAGACGATTTTTGTCGATGGTGGATGGCTCAGTATGTAAAGAAAGTTGGGAGTTAAAAATTTGCAAATAAGGAGGACGCTATGGCAAACGTGTGGTTATTTCGAGGAACTCATCGAATTCGGGGGAGAAAAAGGATTATTCATCAATATAACACCGATCTCGAATTTCTTCGATTCGGTCGAATTATTCTGGAAGGAGGAGGAAGTTTGGAGGTCGATTCCCAGGATGAAGAGATTGGCTTCATCTGCTTGAATGGGGAAGGGGCGATTCAAGTAGAGGATAAAGTTTACCCACTCAAAAAATATGATGCTTTATATTTACCCATTGAAAAGCATGGTCGGATTTTTTCGAATGGTCGATTCGATCTGGCTGAATGTGCAGCTCCTTCGAGCAAAAGATACCCTGTCCAGGTGGTGAGGTTTGAGGAAGTACTCAAGGATCCGGATCTTGTCAAAAAGGCTGGTTTTGAACCCTATGCCAGAGATCTGCACACCCTAATTGGTGAGAAGAATGTTCAGGCCTCACGAATTTTGGCTGGGGTGACTTTTAGTAAAGATGGGAATTGGACCAGTTGGCCCCCTCATGACCATTCGGAAGCCAAAGAGGAGATCTATCTCTACATTGATATGCCTCATCCCAATTTTGGAATCCACCTGAATTATACCGACTACAGAAACATGGAGATGGTGGTACCTGTTTGGGAAGGAGATGCGGTAGCCATCAAAAAGGGGTATCACTATAACGTAGCCACTCCTGGAACAACCCTTGGGTTTCTGTGGATGATGGCGGCTATCCAGGAAGAGAAGGATCGTGTGTTTGCAAAAGTAACCGTTCAACCAGAATTTGATGGCCGATTCAAACTCTTTTAATCAAAAATGAAGGAAAGGAGGTTTTTTATGACCGAGAAGAAAAAATCAAAGTATTTTCATCGGATCGAGGATCTTCCAGTTGTAATGCTCACAGAACAATCCAAGAGCCATATGGTGGCAGGTCAGAATGTCTTAATCAGTTTTATAGAAAATCCTCCCGGATGTGTCTTCCCTCTTCACAGTCACCCATCAGAACAAATTCTCATCCTGCTCGAGGGTGAAGAGGATCATATCTGTGGAGAAGAGAGATTTTTGATGAAGCCGGGAGATATATGTATCCATCCACCCAATGTGATGCACGGGGGAGAAACAAAGACAGGGTTTAAAGGGATTGATATTTTCTGTCCGCCCAGGGAGGATCATCTTGAAAAATTAAAGAAGGCTTTAAAAGAAAGGGGGGAGGAATAGGAGAAAGGGAATTTAAGGATGAACATTTTTACGTCTTGAAAAAGAATCATAGAATCAAGAAAGGAGGAGGAGACGATGAAGACTTACCGATTTATTATAATTCTATTATTAATAGGGTTCTTTTCTCTTTCAATGGCCTTGTCAACAGCAAAGGCCCAAGTCCTCTCCATGAGATTTGCCCACTATGGTGAGGAGACCCATCCCAGTCATTTAGCGGCAAAACAGTTCGCAGCAAAGGTGGAGGAACGGACCAAGGGTCAGATAAAGATTACTATCTATCCTGCGAATATTTTGGGATCCCCTCCTGAACAGTGTGAACAGGTGAGATTAGGAGCCATTGATATGGGCCTTCCCACTCAGGGAGCACTCGATAAATATGTAAAGGCCTTCTCGGTAGTGATGCTTCCTTTTCTATATGACGATTATGAACATGTATATCGGACCTTAGATGGCCCCTCTCTGAATTGGTTCTCTCCCCTTGCGGAGAAAGAGGGGTTTATCATCCTTTCCAATTGGGAATGGGGATTCAGAAATCTCACCAACAACAAACGTCCGATTTTGAAACCCGAAGATGTGAAGGGATTAAAAATCAGGACTCCTCCGGAGATTCAACTTCAAGCAGCGATGGAAGCATTAGGAGCGATTGTTACAAAAATCGCCTTTCCTGAGGTTTATATGGCCCTTGCTCAGGGAGTGGTTGATGGTCAGGAAAATCCTATTGCGGTCATCTACCATAACAAATTCTACGAAGTTCAAAAGTATTTGGCCCTTACCCGTCATGTCTATAATTGCATGGTTCATGTGGTGAGCACGAAGACTTGGGCCAAACTTACTCCGGACCAACAAAGAATATTTAGAGAAGAGAGCAAAGCGGCAGGCGCCTACATGCGGAAGCTCATCGTTTCGGAAGAAAATGATCAAATTGCCAAAATGGAGAAGGCCGGACTTAAAGTGACTCGACCCGACCTCGCTCCTTTCCGAGCCGCAATGGGACCTGCCTATGAGCGGATCGCAAAATATGCAGGAGAAGAAAATGTTAAGATCTTTATGAAATATGTCGAGGAAGCCAGAAAGAAGTAAAGCCCGTTGGCCAACTCTAAAAGGGTCTTTAGATCCCCCACCCTTGGCTTCAAATCTGAAAAGTCCTCTCATAGAGAGTGGGGGATCTATTAACCCTTCGGCTGAAGGGGAATAGACTATGTTAACCTTTGCCATATTCGGGGTTTTAATATTTTTTATCTTGATTGGGCTTCCCATCGCTGTGGCAATGGGCCTGACCGCGGCCATCTTTTTTGTAGCTTTGGGTGAGACCGATGTCCTCTGTATGATCCCTGCAAGAATGTACTCAAGCACTACCGGGTTTCCCCTCTTGGCTATTCCCTTCTTCATATTGGTCGGGAATTTGATGAATACGGGTGGAATTACCCATCGGATCTTTCGATTTGCTCAGAATTTGGTGGGCCACATTCAAGGAGGATTGGGTCATGTAAATGTGGTTAATAGTATGATCTTTGCCGGAATGTCAGGGGCAGCCGTTGCGGATGCTGCAGGAATAGGAATGGTGGAATTGGAAGCTATGGCAAAGGCAGGTTTTGATCGACGCTTCAGTGCGGCGGTGACTGCCGCCTCATCGACGATCGGTCCTATCATTCCACCGAGTATTCCTTTTGTTATTTTTGGAAGTATCACAGGGACCTCTGTGGGAAGACTATTCTTAGGAGGATTCATCCCTGGTTTCATTATGGGCTTAGCCATGATGATTACCGTCTATATCCTATCCGGTCGACGGGGGTACCCCAAGGAGAAAAGGGCAACTTTTCAGGAGCTTATCCGGAGCGCAATTGGGGCCTCTTCTGCTATGGTCACCCCCGTCATCATTGTGGGAGGAATCCTATTAGGGATCTTTACTCCAACAGAAGCCTCCGTTGTAGCTGTGTTCTATTCTCTAATCCTCACCGTTTGGATTTATAAGGAAATCTCTTGGAGGGATTTACCTCGAATTCTTTGGGAGACATTAGAACATACTATTCGGGTCATGTTCATCATCTCTGCGGCAGGGATCTTTGGATGGCTTCTCATTCATCAAAGAATTCCCGAAGTGGTAGTAAAAAACCTGATGGCATTAAGCACCAATCCTTGGATCCTTCTTCTCATCATCAATATTATCCTGTTGGTTTTAGGATGTTTTATGGAAGGGATCTCCATCATGCTCCTAACGATCCCCGTCTTTATGCCCCTCATTACCAAGGTGGGAATTGATCCCGTTCATTTTGGTGTGGTGATGACCCTAAACCTCATGGTAGGTCTTCTCACCCCTCCCGTTGGGATGGTCCTCTATGCGGTCTCGAGCGTAGGGAAAGTTCCTCTCTGGGAACTTGCCTCTGAGTTGAAGTGGTATATAGTTGCCATTATGGTCTCTCTTGGTCTCATTACCTATTTTCCTGGATTGGTCACATGGCTTCCTAATCTTTTGATGGGACCTTCGCAATAAATGGGGAACGTTTGATGAACTCAAAGGGTATCAAAAGGGCGGAGCAGGTTTTGGTTAATTTCATGAAATGGGGAAGTATAATATGTCTGGTTTCTCTGACCCTATTCGTTGGGGCAGGAGTATTTGTTCGCTTTGTTCCTATCTCTTCTATGGGATGGTCGGACGAAATTATTGAGTTCTGTTTTGCTTGGATGGTCTTCCTGGGAGCAGCTGCCCTCTGGAAAGGAAGAAATCACTTCCGCGTGGAAGTTCTTCCGATGAAATTGGCTGGGAGGAGTTCAGGAAGAATCCTCGAAATCTTTCTGAGCCTCTGCGCTCTTCTATTTCTGCTTGTTTTCACTTATGAAGGGTGGCTCATTGCCATTCGGGCAACAGATCGTTCCCCGATTCTGGAGTTCCCCAGGACTCTTTGGTACCTCTCTATTCCCCTCTCTGGAGCAATCATGATTGGATATACCATTCGGGATCTCTGGAAGTGTATAAGAAAACGATCCTTAATGGAATCGAATCCTTCCAACGATTGAGTAACGTATTGATCGGAATCCCCTCAACTACCCCTCTCGGGCTTATCCCCCATCTCTAAGTGATGGGTTGCTATTCATCAATTTTTTGCCTTGAAATTCTACTCAATATATTATATTTTATTTTAAAAAATGAGGTCTTTATATGAAGAAAAAGGTTATCCTTTTTTTATTTTTATTCTCTTTGGGGGCAATGGCCCTCTTCCTATGGGGATGTCCTCCTCCTATTGTAAAAGTGAGACCTCCAGAACCGAGGATTGAAATTTACGGTCCACCTCCTCATCCGGATATGGTCTGGATCCCGGGATATTGGCGTCATCGAAGAGGGGAATGGGTTTGGGTCCCAGGTCATTGGGAGAGAAGACCCAAACCCCATGCCGTTTGGGTCCCAGGTCGATGGGAGCCCAGAGGAGATGGTTGGGTCTGGGTTCCGGGCCATTGGGAATATCGTTAATATTATAAAAGCAACTTAGGAATCACGCCTAAAGAACTGGAGAAAAAAATGTTTGGATTGGGTTGGCCTGAAATCCTTATCATCTTTGTCATCCTCTTTCTCCTCTTTGGAGTGAAGAGGCTCCCAGAAATTGGTGAAGGACTTGGAAAGACCATTAGAGAGTTAAGAAGGATTCGGGAAGGTGAGAAAAAAGAGGAGGAAAAGAAAGGGGAGCAAAAAGAAGGAGAGTTGATTTCAAATTTGAAAAAAGAGGTGGCAGAGGTCCCTGGTCTTAAAGAAGCAAAGGAGATTAAGGAAACGGTTGAACAGGTGAAGAAGGTCGCCAAATTTTTGAGGTAAATCCAAAAAATAACTTCTTGAATGTTCTCAACTCATTTGCCTTTCTCAATAATCCTCAAGTAATTTTTCCCCCGAAGATGGATGAAGAACGATGGGCCAGTTGCTATTTACGATAGGGATTATTCTTTTTGGGTTATCTTTAGGCTATGGGGTTCAATTTTTAGTCCAATATGAAATTCTTAAACTTCCCTTTTCTTTAAATCAGATTCGTTTGTTTCTCCTCAAGGTGGCCCTTTTATTTATTATGCCCCTCACCGTTGTTGGGGCGATCTGGATGGTTAAGATCAAAGAGCTCAGGTTGTTGACCCTTCCCTTTCTTGGAATTTTCGCCATCCTGCTCGGAGGTTTTTTGGGGATTGGGGCCGCAAAGATATTCAAATTGGAACGGAAACAAGCTGGGTCTCTATTTACCTGCAGTTCTTTTACCAATATCGGCACTTTAGGAGGCCTCATCTGCTTTCTCTTTTTAGGAGAAGGAGGTTTTGGTTTGGTTTCGATCTATAAACTATTCGAAGAGACGATCTACTATACGATCGGTTTTCCTATAGCAAAATTATATGGTGAAAAACCTACCGAGTCAGAGAGCCGTTTAAAATGGATCAAAAGATTAATGAAAGACCCCTTTATTCTTGTTTCCACCTCAAGCATTGTTATTGGAGTGCTTCTCAATTTATCAGGGATTCAGAGACCTGCCTTCTACCAAACTGTGAATTCCATCCTCATTCCTTTTGGAGCCCTCCTCTTGATTACCTCCATTGGTTTAGCCATGAAAATCAATCAAATTAAAAATTATCTGCGAGAATGCCTCACTGTCTCCTTGATAAAATTCCTTATTATTCCCGTCGTCCTTACTTCCCTTGCCTATTGTCTCAATTATGAAAAGATGGGAGGAGGATTACCCCTGAAGGTCGTCATAATTCTTTCTTCAATGCCAGTGGCTTTTAATGCTTTGATTCCCCCCTCCCTATATCATCTTGATTTAGATTTAGCCAACTCCTGTTGGCTATTTACAACCTCTCTTCTCTTTTTTATCCTGCCCATTTTATACACCGTGGTCCACTCTTTTTAGAGCACAGGGAGGGCTCTCTCTATAGACTTGTCTAAAATCCCTTAAAAATTATTCTATCTTTGAAGCCCGGCGTTTCGGTGTTGAGGGCTTTACCTTTTGGAATAGGGCAATAAAGAGAGGGAAAAACCAGATCAAAAGGGTAACGATACAGAGGATGGCACTGATGGGTCGTGTAAAAAATTGGGTCACATCCCAATCCGTCTTAATCATACTCATCATAAAATTTTTCTCCACAATGGGACCAAGGACAATTCCCAGCACGACAGGGGCTACTGGAAATCCATTGGCTTCGAGACAGTAGCCGAGAATTCCCATTACCAGCATCACTCCTACATCAAAGACCGTATTATTAATAGCAAAGGAACCTACAATGCAGAAGATGAGAATAGCTGGCATAAGAATATTACGGGGAGCTCGTAACATCTGGGAGCTCGATTTAATGGCAAGATAACCAAAAGGAATCATGAGGAGATTGGCAAGGATAAAAGAGAGATACACCGCATAGAGAATTTCGGGTTGCCTTTCAAAGATCAAGGGGCCTGGCCGAAGGCCTTTCATAAAAAGGACACCGATCAGGATGGCCGTAATTGAATCTCCCGGAATGCCAAAGACCAGAGCAGGAATCCACGCCCCTGCGAGACAGGAGTTATTCGCGGTGCCTGCATCCACAATGGCTTCGATGGATCCAGAACCGTATTTTTCAGGTTCCTTAGATCCTCTTTTCGAAAAGGCATAGGCGATCCAGGCAGCGATATCCGCCCCTGCTCCTGGAAGGATGCCTATGAAGGTTCCGAGAAGCCCTGATCGAAGAATATTGAGTTTGAATCGTTTACAGAGTTGTCCTATCCCTTTGAAGATTTTTCCTGCTTGTACCTTCGCAATGGGATAAGCGAGTTCCCCGTGCATCACACTCCGAAACACCTCTGAAACCCCAAAGAGCCCTATCATGGCTGGAATAAAGTTTATTCCGTTAAGCAGCTCAACACTGCCAAAAGTAAAGCGTGGAAACCCCAATGTGATATCGACTCCAATGGTCGAGAGAAAGAGACCGAGAAACAGAGAGAGAGCTCCTTTGAGCTGGGATCCCCGGGAGACCATAACCGTCACACTTAGACCCATTGTAGCCAACCAGAAATACTCAAACGTCGTGAATTTAAAAGCGATTTCAGCAAGCAGAGGGGCTGCAGTCATGAGGATGAAGGCTCCGATCAATCCGCCTATCACTGAAAAGACGACATCCACTCCCAACACCATTTCAGCCTTGCCTTGTTTGGTGAGTTCGAAAGAATCCTGAGTGTAGGCGGCGGAGGAAGGAGTTCCTGGAATTCTCACCAGGGCTGCAGGAATATCTCCAGCAAAGATGGCCATGGCTTCCATGGTGACAATAGAGACCAGGGCAGGGACGGGATCCATAAAGAAAGTGAAGGGAATCAAAAGGGCTGTAGCCATCGTCGCTGTTAGACCTGGGATGGCTCCAACAAAGAGGCCATATATGGCCGAGACGATAATCACGAGAATCACTTTTGGATCAAAGAGAAGTGAGAGACCCTGAACAATGAATTCCATAGGAAATGGAAAGCGTAAAAAATTAAAACTTAATTTTATAAAACCTTACCAACCTAAAATTCCATAGGGAAGAGGAACCCTTAAAATTTTTGAAAATAATAGATTGATAAAAAGGGTAATGAGGACACTTGTCATAGCACTTTTGAATAACGTGACCCCTAATTTTTTCATTAAAATAAAGAGGAGGATGGCGCTGGTGATGAGAAATCCCACTCTGTTGGCTAAGATCATATAAGAAGCAATGATTCCAACAACGAAAAAGGCATTGGTGATTCTTTTGGGAGTGGAAGAAGGCCTTTCTGTTTTAGGGGGGAGCCTTCTGGCCTTAAGGATGAGCGCTAATCCAAATCCGATAAAAAGGATAGCCAGGATGTTTGGAAATAGATCTGGTCCGGGGTGACCTTTTTCAAGAGAGGGATAGGTGGAGGTTTGGGTGAAGATAAATAGGCCTAAGGCAATAAATAAACATCCTCCTATAAAATCATTCTTTTTCATCCTTAAAATTTGAATCCCCCACCTCTCATTTACTATGAAAGGTGGGGGAGGTTTCGATTCACCCCATTTATTTAATCAACCCAACCTCTTTCATTAAACTTCCCATCATCCTATCACTCTCAGCCATAAACTTACCATATTCCCCTGCAGGCATCCAGGTGATCCCAAACCCATTTTTAGCCATAAAATCTTTATACTCCGAGCTGGCTACGGCTTTCTCAAGAAACCTCTCCAGGATCTTTACAATTTCATCGGGGGTATCTTTTGGCACTCCAACCCCTCGCCAAGTCCCCATGGACCAATTGATTCCTAATTCTTTCAAAGTAGGAACATCGGGGAAGAGGTCAGCCCTTTTGTCACCCATAATAGCGAGAGCCTTCACCTTCTTTGCCTCAATCATAGAGCGAGCCTCAGGAAGGCTGCAGGTTACGACCTGTACTCCACCGGCAACCAATTCGGCAAGGCCAGGAGCAGCCCCTTCACTCGGGACCCATGGAATAGCGTCGATGGGGAGTCCAGCCGCCTTAAGCATTCCAGCCCTTGCCAAATCCCAAATTCCTCCTTTTCCTGTTCCTGAGGCCTTCAGTTTCCCTGGATTAGCCTTAGCATACTCCAGAAGCTCTTTCAGGGTTTTCCAGGGCGCATCTGCTCGGACATTGACGCCAGCCGGATCTAAATTCACCAAACCTACGGGTTTGAAGTCTTTGTATGTGACTTTGGCTAATCCCATCCAATGCATCATTGCAATTTCCACCGTTACGATGGTCATCGTATACCCATCCGGAGCCGCAGTAGCACCTGCCGTGTGACCCACCGCTCCACCACCACCGGTTCTGTTGACCACGGTTACGGGTTGACCTAAATCCTTTTCCAGAAGAACGGCAAGCATACGAGCCACTCTATCCGTTCCACCTCCGGCACCCCAAGGACAGATAAATTGAATGGGGCGAGTAGGATATTTGATCTGGGCCTCCGAGAAGGATGAGAAGAGTAGGGAACCGATCATGACTAAAATAAAAAACAAAAATAAATGAGCTTTTCCTTTTTTCATAGTAGTACCCTCCTGTTCTTTTTTAAAATAAAATTTCTTTTTAATGAATAGCAAAACACCTATCCTTTGTCAACCTCCAAGGCTTTCCATTGAGGGTTTAAAACTCAATTCTTAATTCTTTTGGAGGCCGATGAGGATGAACCTCCTCGGTTTCTTTCATGTGCAGGAGTGTGGTTTGGACAATATATTTCAGTCTGGCCGTATTATCAATGACGATAGGAAGGGGAGAGACAGGTATTCCTTTAGCGTATCGGGCTGCATTGGCCCCAAGGGTATAATAGGTTTCTAAGGTAGCATTGGAGGCTTGAGAGAGGAGTTCCAGGTTATCGAGAGGGGGTAAATCCTTTCGATGAATGACGGCTGTCCCTTTGGACTGGAGTCCAATAGCGATCCCTGAACCACTGAGTTGGGCGGCTTTATGGCCGATAAAAGCACAATCGGAGGTCTCATAAATCTTAATCACTCGGACTTTACATCCCTCTTTCTCAATCCCACGAATCATCTCTTTTAATACCTCACGATGGGGAAGCCCATTGATGGTCTCTCTTAAAACTGTACCAAAGGCAGGACCCAATCCAATTATCACTTCGTTTGGGTCTTTACCCGAAGCGGCCATTCCAATCTCCTCCACTCTCATCGAGAGGGTTTCGGTTGGAGAGACCATTAGCGTCTCTCTGGGGTCTTTCGCTTGAGGAAGGTTCATGATCTTTCTTTTGGTTTCTCCTTCTAAGCGATACCCTGTTCCAGGCCCTCTATAGTCGTTAGGGTCGTTGATTGCGCTGAGAACGTTGAAATGGGAGTCAAAGATGGCTGAGGTTTGAAGATAGTCTCCTACGACTCTCTGTTTCTGAATCTCGAAGATCTTTTCTGCGATCTCCTTGAATCCTTCTTCATATAAAATCCTGGCCACCTCTACTCCTGTGATATTTTCGTTCAGGATTCGTTCTGACGCTTTCAGATCTTCTACACGGTCTCTTTCTGGCATCTCCTGGCTCCCATAGACAAAAGGGACCGTCTCCACCTCTTCATCCGTGATGGGAGGAAAGTTGAGTTTTTTGAAAAGAGCCTGCATCGCCTTGGCTGCTTTCCGGCGAACCTCAACGACCTCTTCTTCTCGAACCGGTAAAAGCCCTCCATGGGTCAGAAAATCCCTCTGGAGGATTAAGTAGTCATCGTAATCATCAGAATCGAAATTGCCTCCTCCAAACATATTGTCCACTTTTGGCACAGAACTGTAACCCGAACAGATAAAATCTGTTCCAGGGAGGAATTGGGCCATGAGTTTGGCACTCTTGCGAATATCGGAATGGGAAGCCATAGCGTCATTGCCAGAAGCGATTTCTAAGTCGAGAAGGGTGGCGATGAGATTCTCTGCCAGAATGGTTCTTGCCCCTCCGGGAAGAGAGAGGGGAAGGGCTACACAGCTGATCGAACCGTTTTGAACCCCTTGACTTCCGGCTCCCTTAATACAGAGGAGACAACGAATCTCCAAATAGAGCATCGATTTTCCTTCGGCATTCCCCATCAATACCTCCGATCCTGTCCCGGAGGTAAAACGGACCTTTACACCACGAGAGGCATAGGCGGATGCCAAAAAGGCCTTCGACCAGGGCGTATCATCTCCGTCTTTAAAGGTCGATTCTGTGCCATAGACAGAAAGGGTTTCCGAATAGGTGGTCAATCCCAGCATCCCCAACTTCAAATTGAGCGCTTCTTCTACAGCGCATTGAGTCAGGACTCCTCCCCGTCCGGTTTGAGATCCTACCAGGATGGCCAGGGCATTCATGGCCGCAGATCTGGAAACGCCTACGGTCGTTTCTTCCTCAGCGAACCCCCTTAGTGCCGCCTCCGCGGCATCGGCAGCTAAAAGGACAGGGTTATCTTTACGATTCGTGACATGGGCCTGATTCGCAGGGGTCTTCCTCGCCCGCATCTTCTGAAGAGCCATCATCATTTCTACTGGATTGAGGTAGCCCACCACCTGAAGAATCTTCGCAGGAGTGAGACCACTGAAAATCTCCACAACCTTTTCCCGTGGGACATGGATATCTGTCATCATTCGTGCGATGGTGAGAGAGTCCATGGCCATTGCCTTTGGTGCCACTTTTAAATTCAGAGCGTGTTTCACGATAAAATGGTCGATCAAATCGAAATCTTTCTGTTTTTTCCCGTCCATCTCTTTCACGATCCCATTAACGATTTTAAGGCTGGGGAGAGGATCGAATGGACTCTCCATGTTCACCAACCCTTTCTCAGGCCATTCATGGATGCAGGAATCTTTATTGACAGGCCGTTGAGATAATAATTCGAATCGCTTAGAACGTGGCATGAGTTTCCCCCTTTTTATCCTTTTTTCAAAAGGTTTCTCTTTTCGTAAATTTTTACGGCTTCCCGGATAAAGGCTGCATTGAGTTTTGCCTGGTATTTTTTAATCAGTTCTTCTGCCATCCCCATCAACTCTTCCTTCGTGGATCGGCCAGGTCTTAAAGCATGATAGATCTTCAGGACTTCTTCATCAGGAATCTTGGTCAATTCTGCCGCTCTTCTGAAATTGAGGGCCAATTGAGGCCTTCCATGTTTTTCAGCCACCTGGGCCTGAAACTCTAACGTTTCCGGACTAATACGAATCTCTTGGACATCGATTTTACCAGAAATTAAATTTTCCAGGGTCAGATCCTTATACTCTATGCCGGTAATCGTTTTAATAAGATCTGGCCTCTTTGAGGCAATTGGGTAATCTTTCTTCGGATCAAAGCGTTTTATTTTCACCATTCCGCTCCCTCCATTTTTATCCAAAGATCCTCGCCCTCGTTTTTCCTTTGACCTGGGGATTGACTACAGACCTTGGCCATTTGCCCTGCAGGACAGAGGAGACATTTTCAGCCGTTCTTCGCTTCAATTCACTGATCGATTCTACGGAATAAAAACTTACATGGGGGGTAAGGATCACATTTTCCATAACCATAAGAGGATTCGTAGGATCAGGAGGTTCTTTCTCCAATACATCCAACCCGGCTCCAGAGAGAAGTCCTTCCTTTAAAGCCTGGATTAAGGCCTTTTCATCAATAATGGCTCCCCTTGAGGTATTGATAAGGAGGGGTCTTTTTTCCATTTTCTGAAATTCTTTTTCCCCGATCAAATGTCGAGTGGATTCATTCAGTGGACAATGAATGGAGATAATATCCGACTCCTTTAGAACGGTATCAAAATCTTTAAGTTCAATTCCTTCCTCCACCCTCTGGAGATAGGGATCAAAGGCGATCACTCTTAATCCAAAGGGGATCATTTTCTTTGCCACGTCTAACCCGATCCTTCCACATCCAATCAATCCCAGGATTCTGCCTCTTATCCGGTAGATTGGAATTCCAAGATGAAAGTCCCATTGATTGGATTTGACCTTTCGATCAAAAAAGGCGGTTTTTCTTAATAGGGTCAAGATCAAGGCAATAGTATGGTTGGCCACTTCTTCCACACAGTAATCCGGCACATTGGCTACAATGATTCCAAGCTCGGTGGCCGCTTGAAGATCTACAGAATCGACCCCCACCCCATACCTTGAGATGACCTTACACTTGGGAAGGTGTTCCAGAACTTTCCGGGTGAGAAGGGTATATTGATTAATGAGCCCATCGGCTTCCTTACCAACTCGAATGACGTCCTCCTCCCCTTTAACTTGGGCAAGGATCAATTCGGCATCCATTCTTTCAAATTCCTTCTTTTCCTCTTCGATAGAACCATGGTCACAATCCGTAATCACGACCCGATAAGAATACGGTTTCATCTCTCTCTCCCTTAGGGGATTAAGATCACTTTTACAGCCTGACGGCTCTCCAGCAATTGGAAGGCCTCTTCCCATTGTTCAAGGGGGAGTCTATGGGTAATAAGTTTCTCTGCGGGAAGGAGCCCCTTGGAGATCAGGCGGATGGCCTTTTCCCAAGCGGTCCAGCTGCTGGAAAAACAGAAATCATAACGGATTCCTTTAAAGATACCACGGTCGTAGGGGATACGAACAGCCTCTTTCCCTGAGATCCCTATGGCGCAGACCCTTCCCAATCTCCTTACCATTTCAAAGGCTTGAAAGATGGCCTCTTCTCCTCCCGAAGTTTCGATGAGAAGATCCACCCCCAGACCTTCGGTAAGGTTTAAGATTTTTGGGATAGGATTTTCTTGATCGACATTGATAATAAAATCAGCTCCTAATTCTCTTGCTTTTTGAAACCGAATGCCTTCGGCAGAGTTTCTTCCTGTGATCCCTACCATTCTCACCCCAGCCATCTTGGCAATGGCCAGAGAAATTAAACCGATCGGTCCAGGACCGGTGATGAGAACGGTTTCTCCCGCCTGAAGTCCGGTTCTTTCCAGAATGGAGGTCACACAGATGGCAATCGGCTCAATCACTGCACCGACTTCAAAGGAGATATGGTCCGGAAGTCGATGAAGAAGATGGGAGGGCCCTGCCACATATTTGGTATAGGCCCCATTCACCCCAATCCCATAGGGTCTCTTCTGTTCACAGACCTGGGGATAGCCACTCTGGCAAATATAACAGACCCCACAAGACCCAATCCTCGTTTCGCTCACGACCCGGTCTCCCACCTTCCAACCCCTGACCTCTTTTCCAACCTCAGCGATAACACCAGAGAATTCATGCCCTAATATCATAGGGGGCCAGTAAGGATGGGCGTCATGGTAGATATGAAGGTCACTTCCACAAACCGATACGGCCTTTACCTCGATCAACACCTCATTCCCTTTTATTTTTGGCTCAGGGACTTCCCGAATCTCTATCAGTCCTTTTCCTTTTCCATATTTTACGACTGCTTTCATTTTAGTGCTCCGTGGTTGGGTATAATTTATTCCTAACGATTCGAAGAGATTTGGGGGAGAATTTCTCCTCCTCTTTGAAGGACCGTAATCTTTGCTTCCCTTCCGAGGAGACGGAAGCCGATTTCAAGTGCCTCTTTTGGATCCTTTGCATAAATGAAACCGAGCCTTTCGGTATCCCTTTTTGAAATTCCCTTTGAAACCATCACTCCTTTTGCTCTTTCCTTAATCACTCTCCCCACATGGACGAGATGAGCCGCAACAGTCCATTTTTGAATCGAACCTTTTTGGATCATTTCTTCTGTATCTTTGTAGGTTTGATAACCCAATTCAAGGACCTCGGGGTGACTCGGGGAGACTCCCTCAGGGCATGGAGTAATGAGAATCACTAACCCTCCTTCCTTGACCGCCAGCTCTGAGGCATAGATCCCTTTTGCAGCAAGCCATAAATCGCTATCATAGGGATGAGAATCTGCAATCACGATATCTGCCTCCATGGGAATGACTGCCCGGTATACTTGAAGGGACCTTTCTGCCCCTTTTCGGTAAGCGAGAAGGGGATCTCCAGCTACGGCATCCACGGTTCGGCCTGTTCCATCCTGAATGGTGTTGATGATCCACCGAAGTCCTGCCTTTAGAGCCACCTGCTCGATCTCATCTTTTACCGGGTTTTCTATTTTCCCTAAAATATCCTGACCCCGGAATTGGGCAGCAAGCCAGTGAGTTTTTCCGGTCGTTTCCTCCCCACAGATACCTGGCTGAATGATATTTCCTCCTCCACTAAATCCGGAGACTCGATGGGGAACGATCTGGCCCACCCCAATGATAAAATCAACTTCGTGAATGATTCGATTGACAAGAATAGGGGTCCCTTTTTCTGTTTCCCCAAGGGAGACGAGTTGGGAGGGATCCCACCAGCAGTGGTTCATTACAGGAAATTCTTTTATAAATTCTTCTCCAAATTTTTTCCTCATCTCCTCCTCGGTCATTGGGCGATGGGTTCCAAGGGCGACCAGGATTTGAATTCCCTCTTTATGGATCCCCGTCCTTATTAATTCTTCCATCAAAAGAGGAAGGATTTTTTGGGTGGGAGTGTTTCGGGTATGGTCATCCACTAAAACCAGAACCTTTTCCCTTCCTTTGAGCCTTTGCTCTAAAGGAGGAGATCCAATGGGATGGGTAAGAGCCCATTTAATGATCTCTTCCTCGCTTTTTTCTATACGGAGGATGGAAGGGGAAAAAACCCCTACGAGATTTTTATCAGGGATCTCTAAGGGGTCTATATCTGGGTACGGAAATGAAATGCGCATCTTCCTTACTTAAGCCAATCCGATTTTAGGAGAGAATCCTTCATCCCTGTCCCCTTGCCTCTTTAATCGCCTTAAGAAAGGCCCGAGTATTTTCAGTAATGACATGAAACTTCTTTTCTTTGACCGCCTTTTTATCGACCAGTTCTCCTCCTACTCCGAGGGCTGCTGCACCAGCCTTAATGAAGGCTCCTGCATTTTGGAGGTTGACTCCTCCTGTGGGAACAAGGAGGATTTGGGGAAGAGGGGCTTTTACGGCCTTAATGTATTCAGGCCCTCCTAACTGAGCGGCAGGAAAGACCTTGACCATATCTGCTCCGGCATTCCAGGCCGTTAAGATTTCAGTAGGGGTTGCAGCACCTGGAATGACGACAGCACTGTATCGGTGAGCGAGCTCGATCAGAGAAAGATTGAGGATCGGACTGACGATGAATTGGGCCCCTGCGAGCAAGGCAGCTCTTCCTGTCTCCGCATCGAGAACCGTCCCTGCTCCCATGATAATCTCGTCTTTATATTTCTGAGTTAATTCTCTGATGACATCGATCGCACCCTGAACACTCATCGTAATTTCGATGAAACTCACTCCCCCTTCTTTTATCGCATCTGCCACATCGATCGCCTCTTGGGCAGAGGTGACTCGAATTACAGGAATGAGTCCTTCTGATATCATTCGATTGAAAATATCTCGTTTTTCCATAGAATCCTCCTTATTGTAAAAAGCAATATGATGTTGCCGTGCTGAGGTGT
>CAZMWF010000038.1:0-30256 GCA_964570075.1 uncultured Syntrophaceae bacterium
CGTAATCCCTCACTGAAGGGTGGAAATAAATTTAAGCCCGACAGGAGTATTTCCGAAACCCATAGAATGCGGATCAATTTATATATTTAATTAATACGAATCGATCCATCGTAGAGATAGGTTTCTGATTAAAACAAACGAAAGTTAAGATTTCTATGGACCATTTAAGGTAGCCGCACCATGGGTTTCTCCAATACCCCTCTCGGGCTTATCCTCCACCTCTGAGTGAGGGATTACGAAAATGCTTAGAATTTTCTTGACAATAGCGGAAAAACCTGTTATGGATACAACAACTTTCAGAGTTTTATGTCACAGGAAGGAAGGAGCGAGAAGGCACGTAGCTCAGGGGGAGAGCGCTACCTTGACGCGGTAGAAGTCTGGGGTTCAAATCCCCACGTGCCTACCAAATAAAAAAACTGTTTCGAGTGGGCCAAAAGGGACTGAAAAAACTAACATTTTAATAAAAAAAAGAAGAGGCATCATTCATCTTTCTCAGGATGAGTGATGCCTCTTCCGTTTCCAACCAGGGATAAAATGGAAGAACGAGTCATCCTTACCTTCCCCAACGGAGAGAAGAGGAGTGTTCCAAAGGGAGTAAGGATAGAGGAATTTGTCAACCAGGACATCATCGCTGCTCAACTCAACGGGAGATTGGTCGATCTATCCCATCGTCTTGAGGAGGATGCCTCCATCCAATACATCTCTGTCACCTCTAAAAAGGGCTTGGAAATCCTTCGCCATTCAGCAGCCCATGTGATGGCTCAAGCCGTTAAAGAGCTCTATCCTTCGGTGAAGCTTACTTTCGGTCCATCCACCGAGACAGGTTTCTATTATGATTTTGATTACGAAAAGAGTTTTACTCCCGAAGACCTTGAGGCGATCGAGAAGAGGATGATGGAAATCATCCAGAGGGATGAACCCTTTGTTCGAAGAGAGGTGTCAAGGGAGGAGGCCATCTCGATCTTTGAAAAGATGGGCGAACATTATAAAGTAGAACATCTCAGAGAGCTTCCCGAGCGGGTCTCCCTTTATCAACAAGGGTCTTTTTTAGATCTGTGTGAAGGGCCTCATCTCCCTTCGACTGGAAGAATCAGGGCCTTCAAACTCCTCAGTGTCTCAGGGACGTATTGGCGTGGGGATGCAAGGAATCAAGTCCTTCAGAGGATCTATGGAACAGCCTTTCCTGACCCTAAAGCCCTGGAAGAGTATCTTCAAATGCTTGAAGAGGCTCGAAAGAGGGACCATCGAAGGTTAGGGAGGGAACTCGACCTCTTCAGCCTCAACGAGGAGGCTGGGCCAGGATTGGTCATTTATCATCCCAAGGGGGCTATGCTTCGAACCATCCTCGAAGATTTCGAAAAGAAGGAGCATCTGAAGAGGGGATATCAGATCGTGATCGGCCCTCAACTCTTGAGATTGGAACTCTGGAAGCGATCCGGACATTTTGAAAATTATAGAGATAAGATGTATTTTACAAAGGTCGAAGAGGCAGAATATGGGATCAAACCCATGAATTGTCTGGCCCATATGCTCATCTATAAGTCCAAGATTCGAAGTTATCGAGATTTGCCCTTACGGTACTTTGAGCTGGGAACGGTTCATCGGCATGAAAAATCTGGAGAGCTTCATGGACTTCTCAGGGTTCGGGGATTCACTCAGGATGATGCTCACCTCTTCTGTCGACCTGACCAATTGAACGAAGAGATCAAAGGGATCATTGACTTTGTCGATGAGGTGATGAAGGTCTTTGGATTCGAATTCGAGATGGAGCTCAGTACCCGACCAGAAAAGTCTATCGGTACGGATGAAGACTGGGAGAAGGCCACCCAGGCCCTTCATCAAGCCCTGAAGGACAAAGGACTTCCCTATGAAATCAACGAAGGGGAAGGAGCCTTTTATGGCCCGAAGATTGATGTCAAATTGAAAGATGCCTTGAATCGCAGATGGCAATGTGCCACCATTCAAGTGGACTTTGCGATGCCCGAGAGATTTGACCTCACCTATATCGGTCCCGATGGGGAGCGACATCGGCCCGTCATGCTTCATCGGGTCATTTTAGGAGCCATGGAGCGATTCATAGGAGTCCTCATCGAACATTACGCAGGGGCCTTCCCCGTTTGGCTCTCTCCCGTCCAGGCGATCCTCTTGACCGTCACAGAACGACATGCTCCCTACGGAGAAAAGGTCTTTCAGGAACTGATTCGGAAGGGAATCCGGGTGGAGAAGGATTTTCGGAATGAAAAATTGGGGTTCAAGATTCGGGAGGCCCAGCTCCAAAAGATCCCCTATATGCTGGTCATCGGGGATAGAGAGGAAAAGGAGGGAACCATCTCTCCTCGGTTAAGAAGCGGGAAGACCCTTTCAGCAATGAAAGTGGACGAATTCATTGCCTTAGTGGAATCGGACTATCCAAAACTCTAAATTAAAAATCGAGCCCTCTATCGGGAAAAAGAAAGAATGAGGAGGTGGTGTCTATCATTAAAGAGGTCAGGGTGAATCGTGAGATTCGGGCAAAGGAAGTGAGGGTGATTGATCCTGAAGGAAAACAGTTAGGTATATTACCATTAGTGGAAGCCCTTCGAACGGCGGCTCAATATGATTTGGATCTGGTCGAAGTTTCCCCGAAATCGGAACCGCCCGTCTGCAGGATCATGGATTATGGGAAATTCAAGTATCAACAGAGCAAAAAGGCTCATGAGGCAAAGAAGAAACAAAGCATCGTTCATCTCAAAGAGGTCAAATTTAGACCCAAAACCGAGGAGCACGATTTCCAATTTAAACTCCGTCATATCGAACGGTTCTTAAAAGAGGGGAATAAAACCAAGGTAACCGTTCTTTTTCGTGGAAGAGAACTGGCTCATCCTGAGATGGGAAAGACCATCATGGAGCGAATCATTGAGGAGATGAAAGCCTACGGAAAAGTGGAGCAGATACCCAAATTCGAAGGGAGAAATTTTGTTATGGTTTTAGCTCCTCTTTCAAGCCAGAAGCCCTCTTCATCTTAAAGAATTGGGAAAGGAGGACAGGGTGCCAAAATTAAAGACGAATCGCGGGGCAGCAAAACGATTTAAAAAAACCGCTACAGGGAAGATCAAGGCCAAGAAAGCCTTTGCCAGACATATTTTGACCAAAAAGTCTTCTAATCGAAAGCGAAGTTTACGGAGACCTACATTCCTTTCCCCCTCCGATCAGAAAGGGGTGAAGCGATTGCTCCCCTACGCTTAGGTCTCTATTAAGGTTGAAGAGAGTCAAAATAGGGGAATTAGATAAACGGATGATGATGGAAGGAGCAAAAACCTATGGCGAGAGTTAAGGGTGGACCTAAGACCAGGAAAAGAAGAAAGAAGATTCTAAAGATGGCCAAGGGCTATGTGGGTGGAAGAAGGCGGCTCTATCGTACGGCGGTCGATGCGGTGCATCGAGCCCTTGTTTATGCCTATCGGCATCGTCGGGCTCGAAAGAGGGATTTTCGAAGACTCTGGATTGCGCGAATTAATGCAGCCGCCCGGCTCCATGGTCTTTCTTACAGTCGATTGATGAATGCCTTAAAGAAGGCCCATGTGGAGCTGGACCGAAAGATCTTGGCAGATTTGGCCGTCAGTGATCCCACGGCCTTCTCCAAAATTGCGGAAATGGCCAAATCAGGGCTCCCTTAGGAAGTTTTTCGAAAGAAGGATGGAATCGTTAAAAGAAATCCTTGACCGCATCTACCGTGAAACCTTAGAATCCCTCTCCAAGGCCTCTACCCAAAAAGAGGTCAATGAGATTCGAGTTCAAGTCTTAGGAAAGAGGGGAAGTTTAACTCAAGTCCTCAAACAGATAGGATCCCTTTTAGAATCTGAAAGGAGAGAGATAGGAAGGAAGGCCAACCAGATCAAAGAAGAGCTGGACAGGAGGATAGAAGAGACCTTTCGGAGAATCGAAGAGAAGGAAAGAGAAGAAGCCTTCCTAAGGGAGAGAATCGATGTGACCCTTCCCGGAAGGGCCCTTACCCTGGGGAGAAAGCATCCTTTGACCCAAGTCCTCGACGAGATTGTGGATATCTTTGACCACTTGGGGTTTGAGGTGGTGGAGGGACCGGAGATCGAACTCGATTATTATAATTTCGAAGCCCTCAACATCCCTAAAGGTCACCCTGCAAGGGAGATGCAGGCGACTTTCTTCATCTCGGATGAAGTCGTCCTGAGAACCCATACCTCTCCGGTTCAAGTTCGAACCATGGAGAAGAAGCGCCCTCCCATTCGAGTCATCTGCCCCGGGGCTGTCTATCGTTGCGATTCCGATCCCACTCATTCTCCAATGTTTCACCAAGTCGAGGGCCTTCTGGTGGATCGAGGAGTGACCTTCGCTGACCTGAAGGGGGTCTTAACGGCCTTCGTTCATCAGATGTTTGGCAGGGACACAAGACTGCGGTTTCGACCGAGCTTCTTTCCTTTTACGGAGCCGAGCGCAGAGATTGATATTGAATGTTTCATCTGTAAGGGCAAAGGGTGTGGCGTCTGCGGACAGACCGGGTGGTTGGAGATTTTGGGTTCGGGCATGGTTGATCCAGCCGTCTATCAGTTTGTCAACTACGATCCAGAGGAAGTGAGTGGGTTTGCCTTTGGGATGGGGATCGAGCGGATTGCCATGTTGAAGTTTGGGATCAATGATATTCGACTCTTCTTCACAAACGATTTGAGATTCTTAAGACAATTTTAAATCTCCCGATGGGATTTTTTGATTTCCATTTCATCATTTAAGACCACTCCATCAAAAACGATGAAGGTAAGTTTGAATTGGCTTAAGGATTATGTAGAGATTCCAATGGGGGTCGAAGAACTGGTTCATCTTCTGACCATGTCAGGACTCGAAGTGGAAGGAGTCTCCTCTACTGGAGAAGGTTTTGACAGGATCGTGGTGGCTGAAATTGAGTCCATTCGAAAGCATCCGAATGCGGATCGACTTTCATTGGTCCAGGTCAGGACATTGGATCGAACCTTTTCTATCGTCTGTGGCGCCACCAACATTCGAGAGGGCCAGAGAGTTCCTCTGGCGCTGGTGGGGGCCAAACTCCCTAATGGAATGGAGATTAAAAAATCGAAAATCAGAGGGGAGATTTCGGAGGGGATGCTTTGTTCCGAGATAGAGCTTGGATTGGGGCAAGATGCCTCTGGGATTATGATCCTTGATCCCCAAACTCCTATTGGAGTCAATTTAGCGGAAGCCTTAGGTCTAAAGGATACCATCTTAGAGATTAGCATTACACCGAATCGACCGGACTGCCTCTGTGTCATCGGGATTGCCAGAGAGATTGCTGCCCTCACCCATCAGAAGGTGAGATATCCTGTCTCTACCCTGCCTTCCGAAGGAGGGGAGATTCATCGGAAGACCTCTGTGGCCCTTCAGGATCCTGAACTTTGTCCCCGTTATGTAGCCAGGATGATTGAAGGGGTAAGGATAGGCCCCTCTCCCTTCTGGATCAAAGATCGATTGGAGAAGGTGGGAATTCGTCCGATCAATAATGTGGTGGATGTGACCAATTATGTCATGATGGAGTATGGCCAGCCCCTGCATGCCTTTGATTTTGAAAGATTGGAAGAAGGAAGGATAGTGGTTCGTAGGGCCACCCCAGGGGAAGAGTTCGTCACTCTGGATGGAGTAAAGAGAATCCTGGATGAAGAGATGCTCATGATTTGCGATGGGGTAAAACCTGTGGCCATTGCCGGGGTGATGGGAGGCCTGAATTCAGAGATCCAAGAGGATACAAAGATTGTCCTGTTAGAGAGCGCCTATTTTAATCCTTCCAATAACCGACGCACCTCCAAGAAGCTTGGCCTCGAGACAGAAGCGGCCTATCGGTTCAGTCGAGGGGTCGACTATGGAGGTTGCCTGAAGGTGGCCAACCGAGCTGCCCAATTAATCCAGGAGCTCGCAGGAGGAAGGGTCGTTGAGGGGGCCCTGGATGCCTATCCCAAGCCCATTGCAGATCGCCTGATTGATTTGAATCCCAAAAAGGTCAGACACTTCTTGGGAATGGAGATCCCGAACGAGAGGATCAAGCTCTATTTAGAAAATTTAGAGCTCCAAGTGGATCCGACAGAGGAGAACCGATGGAGAGTCACCGTCCCTTCCTTTCGAGGGGACCTTGAACGAGAAGTCGATCTGATCGAAGAGGTGGCTCGATTGGAGGGATACGAAAGGATTCCTTCCACCTTACCGAAAGGTTCTCCATCGGTGAGAGAGAAGAAAAGAAGCACCTTCGTAGAAAAGAAGATTTATGAAACCCTGATCCTTCATGGTTACCACGAAGTCATCTCCTATAGCTTTACTTCACCCTCCTCGCTCGATTCGATCAGTCTTCCCACAGGGGATCCACGAAGAAATATGGTTCGAATTCTCAATCCGCTCAGTGAAGAGGCCTCGGTGATGAGGACCTCTCTGATCCCTGGCCTTTTGGAGATAGCTCGCTATAATGTCTCGAGAAAAAATTTGAATTTAAAAATTTTTGAACTCCGAAAGGTTTACTTTCCCAAACCAGAGGCCCTCCTTCCAGAGGAGGTCACCTACCTTGCTGGATTGGCCATGGGGATGGATCGAGAACCCCATTGGGCCTTCCCCTCACGAATCGTTGATTTTTATGACGTAAAGGGATGTCTGGAGGCTCTCTTCGAGAATTTGGGAATCAAAGGGGTTCAGTTTATTTCAACCGAGGAGGTCCCCTATCTTCATCCGGGTCGGGCCTCTATCATTCTCGTTGGAAGTGAATCTTTAGGGGTTTTAGGGGAGGTCCATCCACAGGTCCTTCACCACTATGAGATTTTAGGTAAGGCCTACCTCTTTGAGATCCAGTTTGACCCATTGGTGGCTTATGCGAAAGAGGAAAGAAAGTTTCATCCCTTACCTAAATACCCTTCTGTGTTCCGAGATCTCTCGATTGTAGTGGACGATCAACTGGAGATGGAAAGAATCCGGGAGGCGATCTACTCCCTCCAGGAACCCCTTATCCATGAGGTCCATCTATTTGATGTCTATCGGGGGACTCCCATCCCCGAAGGGAAAAAAGGACTCTCCTTTCGAATTCGATATCAGGCTCCTGATCGGACCTTGACCGATGAGGAAGTGAATCGATCCATAGAGAAGGTCCTCTCCCATTTAAGGGAGATCTTTAAGGCAGAACTTAGACAATAAAGATTTCAATGAAAGGAGGAAGGAGGGTATGACAAAGATTGACATTATCGAAGCCATTTATGAGAAAGTGGGTTTTTCCAAAAAAGAGGTCGCCAAGATTGTGGAAACGATCTTTGATATCATGAAAGAGCATCTTACTCGAGAAGACAAGATCAAGATCTCTGGTTTTGGAAATTTTGTTGTCCGAAATAAGAGAGCGAGACGAGGAAGAAATCCACAGACCGGAGATGATATTCAGATCACCCCTCGAAGAATTTTGACATTCAAACCCAGTCAGGTTCTAAAGGCGGCTCTCAATCGAAAAGAGACCCCTCCTCCAACCCCCTCTTCGGTTTGAATTAGGAGCTGTCTGAGTTGAACCGGCAGGCGGAAAGAGAGGTTCATCCCGTGCCGAGAGGATCCAAAAAAAGGGAGACGTCCATTCCTTCTGAGGATCGGCTTTATTATCGGATCGGTGAAGTCAGTCGGATTACGGGAGTTAAACCCCATGTCCTTCGTTATTGGGAGTCCGAATTTAAGATGATCAAACCTTATAAAGGGAGCAGCCTCCAACGGCTATATCGAAGGAAGGATCTGGAGCTCATCCTGAAAATCAAGAAACTCCTTTATGAAGAGGGATTTACGATTGCGGGAGCGAGAAAGAAGATCAGGGATATGGAAAAGGAGGAGATGAAAAAGGCGAAACTCCAGGAGGCTGAAAAGCCCACCAATGGGACAAACCATGAACTGCTCCTCCGTATTCGGGAGGAACTCGACGGAATTCGAAAGATGTTAGGATAAAAGAAAAGAACGATTTTATGGGTTACAATGATTTCTAATCCCTCACTCAGAAGTTATGAATAAGCCCGACAGGAGTATTTCCGAAACCTATAGAACGCGGATGGATTGAATATAATTTAGATCCTACGAATCGAACCGTCTTAGAAATGGGTTTCTGATTAAAACAAACCAAGGTAACGATTTCTATGGACCATTTAAGGTAACCGCACTTCCGACCGAGTCGGATCCGCCTATGGCGGAATGGGTTTCTCCAATACCCCTCTCGGGCTTAAATTTATTTTTACCCATCCGTGAAGAATTAGAATGATCTGGACTTTTTCATTGAAATTGAATATATTAATAAATAAAAGAAAATTCGGGGCGTGGCGCAGCCTGGTAGCGCACTGGCATGGGGTGTCAGGTGTCGGAGGTTCAAATCCTCTCGCCCCGACCAACTTCTTTTTGAGTCATCGATGGAAAATCGTCCTATCATCCTGGTTACGAATGACGATGGGGTTCATTCAGAAGGCATCCAGGCCTTGGCAAAGGCCCTCCAAGAAGTTGGAGAAGTCTATATCGTGGCTCCAGACCGAGAAGAGAGTGCCATTGCCCATTCCCTTACCCTTCATCGTCCCCTTCGAGTAGAAAAAATAAAAAAGAATGTCTATGCCGTGGATGGAACGCCGGCCGATTGTATCCATCTGGGAGTCAATGCCATTCTTCCGGAGAGACCAAAGCTCATTGCCTCAGGGATTAACAAAGGGGGCAATTTGGGGGATGATGTGACCTATTCAGGCACCGTCTCAGCCGCTTTTGAGGGGACCCTATTAGGCATTCCATCCTTTGCCATCTCTTTGGTTTCAAGAAGCCATTTTCGATTTCAGACCGCAGCCCGTTTTGCAGTTCGAGTGGCCCGAGCCATTCTCAAATATGGACTTCCAAAAGATACCCTTCTCAATATCAATGTTCCGAATCTAAAGGAGAAGGAGATTAAATCTTATAAAATTACAGAGCAGGGGAGGTGGATCCATAACGGGAATGCGGTCGTTGAGAAGGTGGATCCAAGAGGAAAGAAATACTATTGGATTGGGGGTGGCCAACTCCTCTTCAGCAAAAAGAGGAATACGGATGTGGAGGCCGTTCAGAATGCTTATATTTCCATCACTCCCCTTCACCTTGACTTGACCAATTATGGCTCCCTCCCTAAGTTGAAAAGATGGAAAATCTAAAAAATAGATCAACCATTTCAATCATTAAAGGAGACGACGATGAAAACGACACTCAGTGTAATTAAGGCAGACATTGGAAGCATTGGAGGACATATTCGTCCCAGTGAACGGTTGGTCGAGGCCGTTCGCAATTATGTGGCTGAAAAAGGGAAAGGGATCGTAACCGATTTTTATGTGAGTCATACCGGAGATGACATTGCCATTCTCTTTTCTCACACCCTGGGAAAGGGGAATGAGAAGGTCCATGGGTTGGCGTGGGATGCCTTTGTCGCTGGAACAAAGGTCGCCAAAGCTCAGGGACTCTATGGAGCAGGGCAGGACCTTTTGAAGGATTCCTTTTCTGGAAATGTGAAGGGGATGGGTCCTGCCGTGGCCGAGATGGAGTTCGAAGAGAGACCTAATGAACCTTTCTTATTTTTTGCTGCAGATAAAACCGACCCTGGAGCCTATAACCTTCCTCTCTATCTGGCCTTCGCAGACCCCATGTATAATGCAGGGCTCATCTTAAGTCCCTCCATGAATAAGGGGTTTCGATTTGTGATCATGGATGTCAATTATACAGAGGGGGATCGGGTCATTGAACTCAATGCCCCTGAAGAACTTTATGACATCGCCGCTCTGCTCAGGGATAATCAGCGTTTTGTCGTTGAGGGGATCTATTCTCGAAATACGGGGGAGATTGCTGCAGCCGTAAGTACGACTCGCCTTCACAATATTGCGGGAAAATATACGGGTAAAGACGACCCCGTGATGCTGGTCAGGGTCCAGGGAGCCTTTCCCGCTACTGGAGAGGTTTTGGCTCCATTCAATATCGGTCATTATGTGGCGGGGTTTATGAGGGGAAGCCATACAGGGCCCCTCATGCCTGTGAAGATCAACTCTGCCATCTCCTTCTTTGATGGTCCACCCATCGTCGCCTGTCACGCCTTTTGTGTCCATGAGGGGAAACTGACGGAACCGGCAGATGCCTTTGACCATCCTTACTGGGATTGGGTCCGAGACAGGGTTTCTCAGAAGGCGACCGAGATGAGGCAACAGGGATTCTCCGGAGCAGCGATGTTGCCTTATGGAGAGCTGGAATATGGTGGCATCGTAGAAAAGATGAAGATCCTGGAGGGTCGATTCAAAGTCAGAAGTTAAATTACGACCATCTGTTGCAGACCTAAAAGCCACCTCTTTTTTCCATACCCTATGAGCGCGAAGTGGGTCTATCTCGAAACCTATGGCTGTCAGATGAATGAACATGACTCGGAGCAGATGCTCTGGCTCCTGGAGAGATACCATTATCTTCCTACCCAAAAACCGGAGGAAGCCGACCTTATCCTCATCAATACCTGTAGTGTTCGAGAAAAACCCGAACATAAGGTTTATAGTGCCCTGGGGAGGTATAAAAAGATAAAAGAGAAAAAAAAGGCCATTCTTGGAGTGGCAGGATGTGTGGCTCAGCAAGAAGGGGAAAGGCTTCTTCAAAGGGTTCCCTATTTAGATATGGTGATTGGGACTCAGGCCATTCCTCTACTTCCCCAGCTCATCGAGCGAGTGGAAATGAAAGGCGAGAGGGTTTGTGAGACATCCCTTGATCAAGGAGAGGAATATTTAAGGGCCATCCTTCCTCAGAGGGATTTCCCGAGGGTTAAATCCTATGTGACCATCATGCAGGGCTGTAACCACTTCTGTTCTTTCTGTATCGTTCCTTATGTGAGGGGAAGGGAGAGGAGCCGCCCCAGTAAGGAGATTTTAGAGGAGATCAACCATCTGGTTCGAAGAGGGGTGAAGGAGGTCTGTCTCCTTGGGCAAAATGTGAATGCCTATGGAAAAGGAAGGGAAGGAGAGATCGGATTTTTCGAGCTTCTGGAGAGAATCAACGGGATAGAGGGTCTTGAGCGGATTCGTTTTACTACCTCTCATCCAATGGATCTCTCAGAAGAATTGATTCAGGCCTATGGCAGGCTTGAAAAACTGTGCGAACATATTCACCTTCCCTTTCAATCAGGGTCCGATAGGATTCTGAAGGCGATGCATCGGGGATATACTCGGGCCTCCTACCTTGAGAAGGTTGAGCGTCTGAGGGAAGTGTGCCCCACCATTGCCATTACTGCCGATGTCATTGTCGGGTTCCCAGGAGAAGAGGAGAGAGACTTTGAGGAGACCCTTTCCCTCATCCAGAAGGTTCAGTTTGACGATCTCTTCTCTTTTAAATATTCTCCAAGAAAAGGAACACGGGCTGAAGGGTTTGATCATCAGGTTAAGGAAGAGACCAAACAGAGGCGTCTGGCTATCCTTCAGAGCCTTCAGAAGGAGATTACTTTAAGAAAGAACAAGGCCTTCGAAGGAAGGGTTGAAGAAGTCCTGGTCGAGGGTCGAAGTAAACAGGATGAGCAAGAGGTCATGGGAAGGACTCGTACTAATAAGATCGTTAACTTTCGAGGGGGTTCAGATCTGGTCGGAAACTTGGTTCCAGTGAGAATTACTCGGGGCCTGGCCCATTCCCTTCGAGGGGAACTCGCAGGAGAGGGGCATAGAGTCTTAGGGATTAGGTGTGTTTCATGACGATGCTTGAGATGATGTTAGCGGCTTCGTCTCCACGATCGGCGGCATTGCTGAGGTGACGATAGATCTCTCTCATCTTCAACATATAGATCGTATCTTGTCCCTTAAAGAGGTCGGCCAGGGCGTGATGGTAGGCTTTTTCCATCTGGTTCTCGTAAGATTTCGCTTTGACTGCATGCTCTGATGCGATCTTTGGATAGTCCTTCAAAATCTTTACGGCGTCGTTCAGTTCTCTGGCTGCCTTTCTGAGAATGTTGACCATCTCTTTGATATGTTCGTCCCCTTTGACCTGGTAGATCTCCATTTCGTCCACCGTCGTATTCGCATAATCCAGCACATCGTCAATAGCCCGGGAAAGGGCATAGATATCTTCCCGATCGATGGGCGTGATAAAAGTGCTGTCCAGTTCCTCTATCAGAATCCTTCTTAATTCGTCGGCCTCTCGTTCGATTTTACGAACCATATTTGCACTTTCCCGGGATCCATCCTCCACATATTGAAAGAGGGCTTCCAATCCTTCCACCGATTTTGCGGATTGTTGGGAAAGCATCTCAAAGAAACGGCTCTCCCCACTCGAAAAAGGTTTTTTCTTTTTGAAGAATCCTAATGGCATTTTTTCTCCCTTCTTCCTCCTTGACTCTTCTTCAAAGAGAAGAGGCCTCGTGGAGGAGAGACTATCTCCCAGGGCAGAGGAAACGGATCAGAAAGAAACTCAATCCAGCCATCAAAGCGGAGGCTGGAATCGTAATAAACCATGCCACAATGATGTTTTTCGCAACCCCCCACCGTACGGCAGAGAGTCGTTGCCCTGCTCCCACTCCCATGATACTCGAAGAAACGACATGGGTCGTAGAGACCGGACCTCCTAACAGGGCTGCCCCAAGGATCACTGTAGCCGAGGAAGTCTGAGCGCAGAAGGCATGGATGGCCCTCAATCGGTAGATCCTTGTCCCTAAGGTTTTAATAATTTTCCATCCCCCACTGGCTGTCCCTAATGCAATGGCTAACGCACAGCTGGCCACCACCCATCTCGGGATTTGAAACGTAGGGGAGAATCCCATGATGACCAGGGCAAGGGTGATCAACCCCATCGATTTCTGAGCATCGTTGGTTCCATGACTGAGGGAGAGGGCAATGGAAGAAAGGATCTGAATTCGATTGAAAAGGTCTTTTATTTTGGGAGTCGCATCTCGAGCAAGATGCACCGTCAGCTTAAAGAAGAGAAGACCAAAGAGGAGACCCAAAAAGGGGGAGAGGATCAACACCGCGACCACATAGAGAAGGCCTTTCCACAAGATCTTTTCGGGTCCATAGCCAGCAAGAACGGCCCCCATCATCCCCCCGACCAAGGCATGAGAGGAACTGGAGGGAAGCCCAAAAAACCAGGTGATGAGATTCCAGGCAATGGCTCCGATTAAAGCGGCAATCAGGAGGCTGATCGAAAGGGACATGGCTTTAGGATCAAAAGAGGAGACATCGATGATATTTTTTCCGATCGTTTCAGCCACGGCCGTTCCAAATAGAAAAGGACCGATCAGTTCACCCATGGCTGCCATGAATAACGCCTTTTTGGGAGACAGGGCTCCCGTCGTAATGATGGTGGCCACCACATTGGCTGAATCATGAAAGCCATTGGAGTAATCAAAAAACAGAGCCAGTCCCACCACCAGAATGGCCAGTCCAAGGAGAGGGATTTCCATCACGATTCTCTATATGAGCTATTTAGCTGTATAGACAGCATATAAAGGAAAAACATCAGAATGTCAATAGAATCGTAACCCCTCACTGAAGGGTGGAAATAAATTTAAGCCCGACAGGAGTATTTCCGAAACCCATAGAATGCGGATCAATTTATATGTTTAAGGAATACGAATCGATCCATCGTAGAAATGGGTTTCTGATTAAAATCAACCAAAGTAATGATTTCTATAGATCATTTAAGGTTGCCGCGCTTCCGACTGAGTCGGATCCCTGCCTGCGCAGGCAGGCGCCTATGGCGGAATGGGTTTCTCCAATACCCCTCTCGGGCTTATCCCCCACTTCTGAGTGAGGGATTACATCGAATATTTTTTCCATCTGTAACCCCTCAGTCAGATGGGGAAGAAGAACCCTCGTTTTTTTAGGGTTAAAATATCCTCAACCCTTCCATGAGGGATGACTCCATTTTCAATTCTTTCCAATCCATCTCACAAGATGCTCGGGTTTGGTAAAAACGAAGTCGGCTCCTGCTTGGAGAAGCGATTCTTTGGATAAACTTTTTTTAGGCCATGAGGCTGTGAACCCAATCGCCCACATTCTGACCTTTTTTTTGGCCCGTTGAGCGGCCATCATGTCATCCACCGAATCGCCCACATAGGCACATCTCGGAGAGGAAAGGCCACTGGCTTCAATCACTCGAAAGAGGGAGTAAGGATGGGGTTTTGAAAGGGATTTTCTTTTTTTGGTCAAAAGATAGGACCTCTCCTCTTCTTCTCTACACTCATCCAGCGTCACGACAGGGTAGAAATAGGAATCGATTTGAAATCTTTTTAAGGCAAGCTCTGCCTCCATCCTGGGTCTTCCACTGGCAATTCCCATCCTAATCCTTCGATGAAGGGATGAGAGAATCCTTCTCGGGAAAAGAAGCCTCTCTTTCAAGTAGAGTCCTTTTCCATGGTAAAATAGATTAGGAAGGTGGTAATAAGAAGCAAACTTTTCTCCAAGATAAACCTCCTGGAAGATTCTTTTTACGAGGTTCTGCTGATTCAGGTCTCCCTGATGGTAGACCCATCCTTCCCAGGAATCCTTTAAAGCCAGGTGAACCCCTTTTAACCCCCCTTGGTAGAATTTTACTTTTTTTAAAAATGCATCGAAGTCTCTTTTAAATTGGAGTTCATGCCTATCCTTGGGAAACCTTTTCGATTCCTCACGAAGAGAAGAAAGGGCTTCTTGAATGTGAAGGAATCGCCTCCTTGTTTTACAAGGGGGAAGTCCTGAAAGAGAGACGAGGTAGAGAAGGATTCCTGAAGTCAAATCCCAGTCGTTATTGAATCCCCCTGCCATTTTAAAAAGGGAGACCTCTTCCTCGGTAACCCACTTTTCTCCATTTTCAAATCCTAAGACCGATTTGAAGTAGAGCTCGGTTGTCTTCCGGATGGTTTGACGATAAGATCTTGAGACATCGATCAGCACCCCATCCATATCAAAAATTAAAAGATCCACTTTCATAGGATCGATTTCAAATTCTCCTTACCTCATAGAGGACCGTTTGGACCAGACTCTCCACATCTAAACCCTGCATCCGGTAAAGATCGTCCGGTTTCCCAGAAGCTCCATAGGAGGTAATTCCCATCTTACGGAAACGAATGGGAAGACCCTCTTCAGCAATCAAATTTCCAACGAGGCTTCCCAGACCAGTCTCCACATGGTGATCCTCGTAGGTGATCACCACCCCTGTTCGGCAGGCATGAAGGATGGCTTCCCGATCTAAATCGCTCAGGCAGGAGAGGTGGAGGACCTGGACTTCTACTCCTTCTTCCTTCAGTTTTTCCCAGGCCTGAATGGCTCGATGAAGCATTCCACCAGTGGTAAGGATAGCTCCATCATGGCCTCGACGAATCAGGTCTGCCTTTCCATATCGAAACTCATAAGGCGGTCCGAAGTAGGGCGTGCCTTCCTCTGAAAGGATGATGGGGGTTGGGGAACGCCCCATTGCCACTAAAAAGTTCCCAGGTGTCTTTGCTACATATCGAATCACCCGGTCCGTTTGATTCGGATCGGCTGGAAGAATAATCTTGTAGCCGAAGAGATTTCGCATCACCCCTATATAATCGATACATTGATGGGTATTTCCATCCTCACCCACATCGAGCCCATTATGGGTGCAGATGAGTTTAAGATTGGTTCCATTGATATCATTGAGCCGATGCTGATTGTAGGTCTCATCCACCCCAAAGACCCCAAAGTCGGCAAAGAAGGAGATGAAATTGACAGTCGAGATGGCTCCAGCAATCGTTGCCGTATTATGTTCCTGAATCCCCCCCTGGAAAAAGTGGGTCGGGAACTGTTTCGAGAAAGCATTGGTCTTTGTGGAGGGGGCTAGATCACAGTCAAAAACAACCAGTGGAAGAGTGCCATCTTTCCGGAGATTGACTGAGCCCAGATCCACCAGGGCATTTCCAAAGGCGGATCGATTATCCAATTTTTGGTCTTTCCCATAGGTTCTGGGTGGTCCTGTCTCAATGGATGGAATTTCTATCGGATATTTTTGAGGTGGCCAAAAGAACTCCCCTTTTTCACGCCTCTGACGATAATAGGAGAGATCGTCCTCCAGCCCCAATTCCTTCATCGCCCTTTGAAACTCTTCGTAGGTCAAGGCCCTTCCGTGATACTCTTCCTTCCCCTCCATAAAGGAGACCCCTTTCCCCATGGTCGTCCGAGCGAGGATCATGACAGGGCGAGGGGAAAGAGTGGCTTTTCGGAGGGCCTGGTAGATTTCCTGAAATTGATGGCCATCGATTTCGATGACCTCCCATCCATCGGATTCATAATTCTTTACGATGTTCTGAGGCATGATCTCACAGGTAATTCCACTGATCTGTCGGCAGTTGTAATCGATGATCACGGTGAGATTATGGAGGCCATATTTCACAGCAAATCTTCGGGCCTCAGAGATCTGCCCTTTTTGTTGCTCTCCGCATCCCATCGCCACAAAGACGTGAAATCCTCTCCCCAATAGCTTTGAAGCAAGGGCGAAGCCACATCCTGCAGAGAGCCCCTGTCCCAGATTCCCGGTATTCCACTCGATTCCAGGAACCCCTTTCTCCACATGTCCTTCAAAGGCAGAGCCTGCCTTTCTAAAATTGACAATGGCTGCTTCGATAGGGAAAAACCCGATTCTTCCCAGTGCCGCATAGGCCCCTGGAGAGGTGTGGCCGTGACTGATGATGATCCTGTCCCGATCCGGGTGATAGGGAGATTGAGGATCTACACCTGCGTAGGAGTAAAGGACCAAATAAAAATCGATAGAGGACATCGAGCCTCCTGGATGGCCAGAACCGGCCAGCGAGGTCATTTTTAAGATGTCGCCTCTGGCTAATCTCGAAAGTTCGGTTAATCTCTTAATAGAAGGGTCATCCAACTTTTCAGCCTGAAATCTTTTCCCAATCATCTTTCCCTCCTTGAACGGCATAGAACATAGAACATATAGTTATGAGCGATTGAAAGATACTCTTAACATATCGATTATCTTTTTAAAAGAGGATATTGACGAAGACCCTAATCGGTGTGATATGTTTTTAAAGGAGGCATTTGGAATGAAAGGCATGGAATATCAAGGGAAAAGGATTCCCTGTAGCCTCGTTATCTTAGATAAGGATGGGACGCTCATTGATTTTACAGCCACGTGGGTTCCACTCATACGAAAAAGAGTAGCCTTTGTTTTAAAAAGATTAGGAAGAAATGGTGAGTTAGAGCAATTTTTATTGAAGGCCTGGGGGATTGATCCCATCTCTGAACGTGTGGACCCCAGAGGTCCTTGTCCGGTTTCACCCCGTTCTGATGAGATTGTGATCGGCACGATGGCCCTCTATCAGCAAGGATATCCATGGGATGAGGCAAAGCTCATCGTCTCGCAGGCCTTTGATGAAGCCGATGCGGACGAGGATTGGCGGAAGAAAGTGGTTCCAATCGATGGCATCCAAACCTTTCTTTTGAATTTGAAGAAGAACGGATTTTTAACGGCATTGGCCACCTCTGATGAGCGAAGGGATACAGAGGCCATTCTTCACCATCTCAAGTTAGAAGATCTATTTGACCTGGTTCTCTGTTCAGGGGAGGTGAGTTCGCCAAAACCTCATCCTGAAACCATTCATCACATCTGTCAAAAACTTTCCATTTCTCCTTCCAAGGCCGTTATGATCGGCGACTCCGTGACGGACATGGTGATGGGAAAGCAAGCGGGGGTGGCCTTATCCATCGGAGTCCTTGAAGGTGGGGTCACCCCAAAAGAGGAGTTAGAGAAGGTCGCAGACCTTGTGGTGTATTCTATTCGTGAGTTGAAGTTTGACTGCTGGGATGAAGGGTGAGAGAAGTTGACAAAAAAGAGAGACTTAGATATAAAGACCTTGTCATTTTCGGGGAGGGATCTAAAACAAAAAAGAAAGGAGGTGGAGGAGAAGGATAAAGAGAGAAAAGGGTTGAATGAATCGTCAAATTAAATTCGAAAGGAGGTTAAAAGAATGAAGAGAAAATGGATGGTTTGTCTGATCAGTATCATAATGGTATTTTTTGTTGGCAGGATCGGGTTGGCTAAGGAGAAAGTCACCGTTTATACCTCTCTCGAGACCGATGAGATCGTGAAATATTTGGAGGTGGCCCGGAAAGATTTGCCAGACCTTGAGATCGATATTATTCGACTTTCCACAGGGGAGTTGGGAGCCAGGATGTTAGCTGAAAAGGACAATCCCCAGGCTGACTGCATCTGGGGATGGGCGGTAACGAACATGGAGCAGTTTATCCCCTTAAAGATGCTGGAACCCTATAAACCCAAAGGAGTAGAAAGGTTAGAAAAGCGATTTGTTCATCCTGAATACTACTACGTCGGGATCGACATGTATATTGCGGCCTTCTGTGTGAACACGAAGGTCATGAAAGAAAAAGACCTTCCCATGCCTAAGGGCTGGAACGATCTGCTTAACCCGAAGTTCAAAGGGCTCATTGCCATGCCCAATCCCGTTGCCTCCGGGACAGGGTTCTTACAGATTTCAAGTATCCTTCAGATGTATGGGGCCAAAGAAGGAAAAGAGGATGGTTGGGAGTTCCTGAAGAAGTTAGATAAAAATATTGGTCAGTATATTAAGAGCGGCTCGAGACCGGCCAAAATGACGGCCCAAGGAGAGTTTGCTGTGGGATGTTCTTTCGATTTTGTAGTGGCCGAGCAGAAAAAATTGGGATTTCCGGTCGAGTTTGTCTTTCCCATCGAAGGGGCAGGCTATGAGGTGGAGGCCAATGCCTTAATGAAGGGAGCAAAAAATCCAAAAGCGGCCAAGAAGTTCCTGGATTGGGCGATCAGTGAGAATGCCATGAAGGAGTATGCCAAGTTCAAATATGGGGTGACTCTTCCAGGTATCCCCACCCGGCCCGACCTCCCGAAACTTTCCGAAATTAAACTCTATCCTATGGATTTTGCTTGGCAGGCGAAGAATCGTGACGCCATTCTCAAGAAATGGGAGAGCCTCTTCCTGAGATGATCCAAAAAGAATTTCTAAAGGGCATCCCGAATCGAAGGGGGGATGCCCTTTTTTATTGACAATCCCTTCAAATTCGATTAAATGCTATTTAGACAGCTAAACAGCCTTTATCTTCCCCTTGATGGGGAGGAGAAGGAGAGACTCCTATAAGGAATAAAAAGATGGGAAGGAATCTTCGATTAGAAAATCTGACCAAGCGATTCGGGAACTTAACCGCAGTAGACCATGTCAATCTGGAGATTGAGGAGGGCGAATTCATCTGCTTTTTAGGTCCAAGCGGCTGTGGGAAGACCACCGTTTTACGAATGATCACGGGGTTTGAGACCGTGACGGAAGGGAAGATCATCTTTGATGGAAAGGTGATCAATGACCTCATCCCCCAGAAGAGAGAATTTGGGATCGTTTTTCAATCCTATGCCCTCTTTCCGAATATGACCGTGGAGGAGAATATTGCCTTTGGCCTTAAAGTGAGAAAGAGGCCGAAGAAGGAGATTGAGGAGAGGGTCGATCAGATGCTTGATCTGGTAGGACTTCGGGAATGGAGAAAACTCTACCCGGCCCAACTCAGCGGGGGACAGCAACAGAGGGTCGCACTGGTTCGAGCCCTTGCCCCTGATCCCCAGGTTCTTCTTTTGGATGAGCCTCTTAGTGCCCTGGATGCAAAGATTCGAGTTCGCCTCAGAGCTGAGATCAAGAGACTCCAGCAAGAATTGAAAAAGACCATGATCTATGTGACCCATGACCAGGAAGAGGCCCTCTCCATTGCTGACCGGGTGGTCGTCATGGAGGCAGGCCAGTTTCGGCAGGTAGGAAGACCTGTAGAGATTTATCAATCTCCTAACTCCAGCTTCGTGGCCGATTTTGTTGGAACGTCCAATTTCTTCCGAGGGGTTCGGAATGGAGATCGGGTTCAAACCGAAAGAAGGGATTTTAAAATCGCTCAATTCGAATCCCTCCCTGAAAGGGAGGTCTTTCTGGCTATCCGACCCGAAAAGATAGAGGTGTTTAAATTAGGAGAACTCCCGGAGGGGGTGGAGAAGTCAAACCTTGCCAGAGGACGAATCGATGTGATCACCTTCTTAGGAGCGGCAGTACGACTCACGATTCACTTAGAAGGAGAGGAAGTCATCTCCGATATCATTGAAAAAGAGTTTTCCCGAAAAGAGTTTAAGCAGGGGGAAGAAGTCCATCTCTATTTTCCCCCGGAGGCCTTTATGGTCTTTTCCGCAAAAGAGGGGTCTCGGTGAGATCAAAGAAAGAGGTTCAGGGGGTTACGATTTCTGTTCCTGTGAGCAGTGACCGATGGCTGGTCGGAATGACGATGGGGATCCTTCTGGCCATTCTCGCCTTCTTCATGCTCTATCCGGTCTATGATATTTGTAAACTGAGTTTCCTCAAAGAGGGGATGTTCACCCTCAAGAACTATCAATCCTATTTTTCGAACCCGAGGATGTTTCGGTCCCTGACCAATAGCCTCTATGTGTCTTTCGTGACCACGGTGATCACCACCTTTTTTGCCTTCTTCTTTGCCTATGGATTGACCCGAACGACGATTCCGGGCAAGAATATCTTCTACACCATTTCTACCTTTCCTCTCATTGCCCCTTCGATCATTCAAGGCTTGGCCCTCATCCTGCTCTTTGGAAGAAACGGATTGATTACCCGCCATCTTCTCAACACGGAATGGAATATTTATGGAGCAACGGGGATTATTGTGGCTGAATGCCTCTACTGTTTTCCCAATGCCCTCTTTATCCTCTACACAACCCTTTCGGCAGTGGACACTCGGCTCGATGAGGCAGCCCAGAGCCTCGGTGCCTCGGCTTTAAAGACCTTTTTCAAAGTGACCCTTCCTTCAGCAAAATATGGAATTGCAAGTGCCGCAGCGCTGGTATTCAATTTGACCATCACGGATTTTGGCGTTCCTGTGGTCATTGGAGGAAACTACAGTGTCCTTGCTACCGAGATCTATCAGCAAGTCATCGGAATGCAACGGTTCGATTTAGGGGCGACCATCAGTGTCATTCTCCTGATCCCTTCCGTTGGGGCTTTTTTGCTCAACTATTATTTGACGAAGAAGAGTTATGCCTTGATCAGCGGACAGGCTCGCCCATTCCTTCAACCTTCCAGACCTTTTAAAAAATGGGCCTTCACGATCTACTGCTGGATTCCGACCACCTTCATTCTGATTGTATTTATCACCGTCTTTGCGGGTTCCTTGGTAAAGACCTGGCCCTACGATTTTACCCTGACTCTCAAACATTTCGATTTCCCATCCCTGGGGGGAAATGCCCCTCTCTGGACCAAATTCTGGGCCTCTGTTCTGGATGGGGAGTGGAAGTCCCTGATCGCTTATAAATATGCTCCTATCTGGAATAGCCTTTGGGTCTCGGTATTGGTCGCTTTGGGAGGGGCCTCATTGACCCTTCTGGCCGGTTATCTCGTCGAAAAGAAGAGACCCAGAGGGGTAGGAATCCTTTATACGCTCAGCGTATTGCCTGCCGCCATTCCTGGAACGGTAATGGGATTGGGCTATATCCTGGCCTTCAACAAACCCTATTTCTTTATCTATGGGACCTTCTGGATTATCATTATCAATATTATCATCTGTAATTTCACCTTGGGGACCCTCTCCAGCATTGCCAATCTGAAACAGATCGATCGGTCCATTGAAGAGGCCGCCATCAGTTTAGGGGCGGATCCCATCAAGACCTTCACTCAAGTCGTCTTTCCTCTTACGAAGACGGCCTTCTTCTCCAATATTACGTTCTTCTTTATGAGGGCGATGACGACCATCAGCGCAGTGATCTTCTTGGTTTCTGCTAAAGTGAAGCTGGCGGCGATTGAGATCATCTTTCTGGATATCGATGGCCGAACGGCCAGTGCCAATGCCATGTGCACCATCATCATCATTCTCGTCGTCGCTATGCTCGTCGCCATGAGATTGATCACTGGGAAATCAGGATTAAAAGGGATGAGTGCGACAGCCTAAGAGGAGGGATCATGCCCGAAACCTTTCCTTTGGAAAAAGGGGTTCCAAAATATATTCAGATCAGTCAATGGCTTCAGGAGATGATTCAAAAGGGGCGGTATCGTATTCACGACAAGCTCCCTTCCGAATCGAAACTGGCTGAACTATTCCAGGTCAATCGGAATACGGTTCGCCAGGCCATTTCGGACCTGGTAGGGAAGGGTTTGATCGAGAAGAAGAATGGGGTCGGATCCTTTGTTATCGGGCAATCTCAACGGCCGGTCAAATATACCCTTCAGCATATCTCCAGCTTCACGGATGATATGATCCGGATGGGTTTGAAGCCCCAAACCAAATTGATAGGAAAGTCGGTTCTGAAAGCCCCTCTTGAGGTGGCTGAAAAGTTGATGTTGGGTCGGGATAAGAAGGTCATCTTGACCGAGAGGCTTCGTTTAGGGGATGGAATTCCCTTGGTTCTCGAGAGAAGCTATCTCCCCTACGAGGAGTTTAAAGAGATTCTCAAGATGCGACTCACCGGTTCCCTCTATCATCTCCTGACCAAAAAATTTAAGGTTGAACTCCATCGATCCATCCAAACGTTTCGCGCCGTTTCGCTTTCTGAAGAGGATGCGAAGTTTTTAGATGTCCCTCCTCACTCACCTGCGATCTTTCTCGAGAGTGTCATCTACGATTCAAAGAATATTCCGGTAGAGGTCCTCCACGCGATTCATCGAGGGGATAAATATGTCTTTGAGGTCGAATCTGGCCGGTATCGATATGATCTTAAAGAATCAATTCAATGAACTCTGAAACAATCTAAATCCGTCACCCTGAATTTGGCTCAGGACTGGGGAATGGGTTTCAACCTTCTTGACAAAAATGAAGAATCTTGTTACCTGTATAGATAGCTAATCAGCAATTTTATTTCAAGGAGGCAGATATGGTCGATTTGAAAAGGTTTTTGGTTCCCTGGATTGATCAGGTTACTCCCTATGGAACGGAGGATATTCTTCTGGCCTGGTCCAGACCCGAACTCAAACGGATGATGGTCAATGAGAATCCTATCCCCCCCTCTGAAAAAGTGATTCAGGCCATTACGGAGGCGGCAAGGATGGGGAATCGCTACCCAGACAACGGTCCCCGACTTCGAGCCAAAATTGCTAAGCGGTACGATCTGAGCCCAGAGAATGTTTATCTCAGTCACGGTTCTTCCGAGATCATCGATATGGTCATGAGGCTTTTCGTGACTCCTGGCGATGAGGTGCTCCTTCCTAATCCCACTTTCTCCCTCTATGGGATACGGGCCAGGGCCGTAGGAGGGAAAGTGGTCGCTATCGATATGACGCCAGACCTTCAGTATGACGTCCCAGCCATGCTCCGGGCAGTAACCCCCAGGACCAAAGTCATCATTGTCTGTACTCCGAACAATCCCACCGGAGATTTTATCTCTGATGAGGACTTACAGAAACTGGTCGATCTTGGAATTCCCACGCTGATCGATGAGGCTTATCTCGAATATCATCCAGAGCATGAATCCAAAGCCCATTTGATTCGAAGATATAATCATGTCATTGTGGCCCATACCTTTTCAAAGGCCTTTGGAATGGCCGGGATTCGATTTGGATACGCCCTGGCGGATGAAACCATGATTCAATATTTTCGCAAGATGCAGATCCCTTGGAATACGACCCTTCTTTCCATGGCGGCTGCGGAGGCGGCCCTCGAGGAAGAGGAGGAGTTAAGAAAGAAGGCGGCTTATAATAATGCCGGAGTGGCGTATGTCGTGAAAGAGCTTTCTAAGATTCCTGGGCTAAGACCTTACTATTCTCATGGGAATTATGTTCTCATTGATGCGACCGATGCCGGAGTGACCGGAAAGGAGGTCGTCGATTATGTGTTTGAAAAGGCAGGTGTGATCCTCAAAGCCTTCGCCCCTTTGAGAGGAAGAAATGGATTCTTTCGAATCAGTTTAGGAACCCATGAAGAAAACTCCATCTGTGTTTCAGCCATAAAACGATTTTTCGAAAATCGAAAGAAGGAGAGAGAGGAATGAAGAAGAGTCCTTTTGAAAAACTGATGGAGACCCACCCTGGAGTGGAGATCTGGTGGGATTCTTCTCCGCTGATCTATGAAACCTGGCTGGAGAGTTTTCTCAAAAAGGTTTCTTCCCAGAGGGTTGAGGTATTAAGGGAACAGCTCAGGAGACTCTTCGATCCTGAGCATCCAGAGAGGGCCCTCTTTCGAGGGGTAACCACCAATCCCCCTCTCTCCCTGAATGTGATCAAGATGAGAGAACCCTTTGTGTCTGAGATCGTGGATCGGCTCATTGATGAAGATCCGAGGATAGAGCCGGAAACCCTTTTCTGGAGGACGTACAAAGAGATTGTCCGAAGAGGGGCAGAGATGTACCTCGGGGTATTTGAAGCCTCGAGATATCGATATGGATATCTTTCCGGACAGGTCGATCCTCGAAACCTACACCATAAAGAGAAGATGGTGGCTCAGGCTTTAGAACTGGCCAGTCTCAGTCCCAATGTGATGATCAAGGTCCCGGGGAGTCGGGAAGGTTATGAGGTGATCAAGATTCTCACCTCCAAAGGGATCTCCACCAATAATACGCTCACCTTTATTCTTCCTCAACTCATTGCCTGTGCCAGGGCAGTCAAGGAAGGTGTGGAGATGGCAAAAAAGAATGGGGTCGACCTAACGAAGTGGCGATCTGTGATCACTCATATGACTGCCCGATATGGAGATTTGGGGACCCTTCGAAAAGAGGCGGAGTCTCTGGGAATCGAGTTGACCGAAGGGGATGTTCGATGGGCAGAGATCGCTATCTTCAAAAAGGCCTATCGTTTCCTGAAAGAGGGAGATTATCCAAGCAAGATGCTCATCTGTTCGATGAGGATCAGCCCTGTGATGGATGGGAAAAAGTACTGCTGGCATCTGGAGAAGCTGGCAGGAGGGGATATCGTTTTTACCTGTCCTCCTCCTTTTATTGAAGGGGTTTTTGAGTCTCTGGATGGGATAGAGTTTCGTCCCCAGATCGAAGAGGAGGTTCCCAAGAAGGTCTTGGACAAACTCTTACGGATTCCCTATTTTGAGCGGGCTTATCGAGAGGATGGATACACCCCGGAAGAATTTAATTCCCATCCTGCCATGATGGCTACGGCCTACGAGTTTTCTAAGGCCACCGAAGCCATGGTCGAATTTGTAGCCAAACGTCTGAGCACAAGACGGAAATGAGGGAAAAGGATGATCATCGGGATTCCAAAAGAGATCAAAACCGGAGAAAAGAGAGTGGCGATCACTCCCAGTGGAGTGGATGCTCTGGTTGCTCATCGCCATCGAGTTCTAATAGAGAGGGGAGCAGGAGAGGGAAGCGGATTTACGGACCAGGAGTATCTTCAAGCGGGGGCTATCCTGATAGGAGAGGCAAAGGCGATCTGGGAAGAAGCGGAGATGATCGTTAAGGTGAAGGAACCGATTGAATCCGAATATCCTTTCCTGAAACCTGGACAGATCCTATTTACCTATCTTCATCTGGCCGCCAACCCGGGTTTAACCCGTCAATTATTGGATTCTGGGATCATCGGGATTGGATACGAAACGGTCCAAACTCGAGATGGGTCTCTCCCCCTGTTGAGGCCTATGAGCGAGATTGCAGGGAGGGCATCCCTTCTGGCAGGTGGGATGTGCTTGGAATCAAGACACGGTGGCAGAGGGGTTCTTATCTGCGGTGCCTCGGGTGTTCCTCCTGCCAAAGTCGTGATCCTTGGGGCAGGGGTAGTGGGAACGAATGCCTGTAAAGTGGCTGTGGGAATGGGGGCCCGTGTTTCTATCCTCGATATTTATCCCGAACGGCTGAGCTATATTCATGACATCACTCAAGGGCATGTCACCACCTTCATCTCTAACAGAATGACCATAGGAGAAGAGATCACGGATGCAGACTTGGTGATTGGGGCTGTCCTTATCCCTGGGGCTCAGGCACCGAAATTGGTCAGCCGCGAGATGTTGAGGAGGATGCGTCCGGGCTCAGCCGTGGTGGACGTTTCTGTCGATCAGGGAGGTTGTTTCGAGACTACCCGGCCCACCACTCATGAGGATCCTATTTATATTGAAGAGGGGATTGTCCATTACTGTGTCACCAATATGCCTGGAATATATCCAAGAACGGCTACGCTTGCCCTCACTCATGCCACGATCCCCTATATTCTTCAATTGGCAGAACAGGGGCTTGAAAAGGCGATGAAAGAAAATGAGGCTTTAAGAAGAGGGCTCAACCTGATTCGCGGGGAACTGGTGTGTGAAGGAGTGGCAAAAAGCTTAGGGTTTCCTCTGTCCCCTAATCCTTTCTCTCCGATTTCTTGAAAAATCCCTCCTGATATGGTAAAGGCTCTTAGTTAAAGAAGAGGATTTTTCTCTATCCTTCCTTTCTGAGAGAGCTAACCCCTTGAACTTCAGAAGATTGATCATTGCCATTGACGGTCCCTCGGGTGCAGGAAAAAGTACCGTAGCCAAGGCCCTGGCAAAACGATTAGGCTATCAATATATCGATACTGGGGCCATGTATCGAGCTCTGGCCTGGAAGGTAAAAAGGGTATCGGTGGACATAGAAGACGAACCGGCCCTTACCGAACTGGCCTCCTCCCTCCATTTCACCTTCCTCACGGAAGGAGAGAGGGTCCGTTTTTTCTGCGATCATGAGGAGATCACAGAGGCCATCCGGTCGCCTGAAATCAGTCTTCTGGCCTCAGAGATTTCGAGGAGAAAGGGAGTGAGAGAAGCTCTGGTGGAGAAACAGAGAGAAATGGGGAAGGAAGGAGGAATGGTTTTTGAGGGAAGGGATATCGGAACCGTTGTTTTCCCGAAAGCGGACATTAAATTTTACCTTCACGCAGACACCGTAGAGAGGGGGAGAAGAAGATTTAAGGAACTTCTGGAAAAAGGAATGGAAGTGGATTTTGAAGAGACCTTGAAGGAGGTCATCGAGAGGGACCGAAATGATATGAATCGAGAGATTTCCCCTTTGAAGAAGGCAGAGGATGCGATAGAAATTGATTCCACCCGTCTTTCTGTCGAAGAGGTCGTAGAAGAGATGTATCGTTTGATTTTGGAGAAGATAGGGAAAGAATGAGGCTGATCGTTTCGAAATTGGCAGGCTTCTGTTTTGGAGTGGAGCGAGCGATGAAGATGGCTCTTCAGGCAGCCAAAAGATCTTCAAAGGACCTTTATACGTTAGGGCCATTGATTCATAATCCTCAAGCGGTCATCTACTTAGAAAGTTTGGGTATTGAACCAAAGGATCGAGTCGAGGAGATCCCTCAAGGAACGGTCATCTTTCGTTCCCATGGGATTTCAAAAAAGGATTTAGAAAAAGTCAAAGAGAAGGGACTGAACATCATTGATGCCACCTGTCCGATTGTCAAAAAGGCCCATCACGCTGCGAAGTTTCTGGACCGGAATGGATATCCTTTGGTCATTGTGGGAGACCCCAAACATCCCGAAGTCGAGGCTATCCGGAGTTATCTTCGTCAAGAGGGGATGGTGGTGGAGGGTCCAGAAGCCATTACGAAGATAGGGAATTACAAAAAGTTAGGGGTGATTGCCCAGACGACCCAAAATTTCGAGGTTTTTAAAAAGGTGGTAGAGGCATGTCTGGAAAAGGCCACGGAGGTGAGGGTGTTCAATACCATCTGTCATGCGACGGCCCTTCGCCAGAAAGAGGCCATCGAGATAGCAAGAAAAGTGGATTGTATGATTGTCATCGGAGGTTATGAGAGTGGAAATACCCAACGATTGGTCCACATTTGCAGAGAGGTTCAACCCAAGACTTATCATATCGAGACACCCAAGGATCTGGATCCGAGTTGGTTTAAGAATATCAAAAAAGTAGGTTTGACCACAGGGGCCTCCACGCCTTCCTGGATCGTTAAGGAGGTGGAAAAAGAGATCCGACGACGCCATCCTCAATGAAAGGTAGCCCCATTCCAATGCTTCCCTCATGTACCTCTCTCGGGCTTTTTACCCATTTTTGAGTGGGGGAATGATGAGGGATCAAAAGAAATATTTGTAATTTTTCAAAAGGTATGGTATAAAGTTTAAGTTTTAAAAAGGGGGTTTTTAGAATGAAAGAAGATTTGATTTCCACAGGAGAAGAGGTTCAGTCCACTCCCCCTGTGGAGGCCACAGAGCCAGCAGGAATTTCTGAGACCGAGGAGAAAGAGTCTCTTCAAACCCTTTACGATGGGACTTTCAAAGCCATCGAGGAGGGTCAGATCCTTAAGGGAACAGTGATCGAAATCACTCCTGAGTATGTGACCGTGGATGTGGGATATAAGTGTGAGGGGCAGATCCCTATTCAGGAATTTCAGAAGAGAAGGAAAGGATTGGATCTGAAGGTTGGGGATAGGATTGATGTCCTGGTGGAAAGAAAGGATACGGAAGAAGGGGTGATTCTTCTATCGAAAGAGAAAGCGGATAGGGCGAATATCTGGAAGGAGATCACCAAGTCTTTCAGGGATGGCACGGTCATGGAGGGAGAGGTCATTTCCAAAGTCAAAGGTGGACTCTCTGTGGATTTAGGTGGCGTCAATGGCTTTCTGCCAGGTTCCCAAATTGATCTCAGGCCGATCCGAAACTTAGATGAATGGGTTGGACAGAGAGTGAGATTTAAAGTCATTAAATTTAATCGAAAGAGAAACAACATTGTTCTTTCCCGCAGGCTCCTTCTTGAGGAGGAACGGAAGGTTCAAAGGGAAGAGACCCTGAAGAATTTAAAAGAAGGAGATCTTGTGGAAGGGACGGTCAAGAATCTGACTGACTACGGGGCTTTCATCGATATTGGAGGGGTGGATGGGCTTCTTCATATTACGGATATGAGCTGGGGACGGATCACTCATCCCTCAGAGAAGCTCTCGGTTGGACAGCGGGTCAAGGTAAAGGTTCTTCGATATGATCGAGAGAAAGAGAAAATCTCCCTGGGTCTAAAACAGGCTCAACCCGACCCGTGGAATTCTGCCCTTGAGAAGTATCCTCCAGGAACTCGAGTGAAAGGAAAGGCGGTCAATATCACAGATTATGGTGTATTTGTAGAACTGGAAGAGGGAGTCGAAGGGCTGGTTCACGTCTCGGAGATGACCTGGAGTAAGAAGTACAAACATCCCTCTAAGATGGTTCAGGTTGGGGATCGAGTCGAAGTGATGGTCCTCGATTGTGATCCTGTAAAAAGACGGATCTCATTAGGAATGAAACAGATTGAACCTAACCCCTGGACCCTGCTTGCGGAGAAGTATCCCGTTGGGACAAAGGTGGTGGGAAAGGTCAAAACGATTACCGATTTTGGAGTCTTCATTGGGATAGATGAAGAGATCGATGGATTGGTCCATGTCTCTGAAATGTCCTGGACGAAGAAGATCAAACACCCGAGTGAGCTATTCAAGAAGGGACAGGAAGTAGAGGCAGTCGTATTAAATATTGATTCGAAGAATGAACGATTCTCCTTGGGGATAAAACAGCTTACCCCTGATCCTTGGAAAGAGGTGGATAAACGGTATCGGAAAGGGGATATCGTGACGGGGAAGGTGACCAATGTGACGGATTTTGGGGTGTTCGTAGAACTGGAGGATGGGATCGAAGGATTGGTTCACGTCTCCGAGATGAGCCGGGAAAAGGTTGGGAAACCGTCCGATGTCGTGAAGGTTGGCGATACGGTCTCGGCTGTGATCATTCATGTCGATCCTCAGGATCGAAGGATCGGTTTGAGCATGAAAGGGTATAAAGAGAAGATCGAGAAAGCGGAGGTTGAGAAATACATCTCCAATCAAGGGCCCGCCGTCAATAGCTTGGGAGCATTGATACAGGAAGAGATTGAAAAGCGCGCAGAAGGCCTCTCTCCCAAGAAGAAGGAAGGTTGATCGCATCCTTTTTCCTCTCCTGAGTATTCACTCACTGAAAGGGTGAAATCATTTTAAGCCCGACAGGAGTATTTCCGAAACCCATAGAACGCGGATGATTTAATATGAAGAGATTAGACGAATTGATCCCCCATAGAATTAGATTTCTGATTAATACGAATCGAAGTAAAGATTTCTATGAGCTATTTAAGGTAGCCGCACCTCCGACCGAGTCGGATCCGCCTCTGGCGGAATGGGTTTCTACAATACCCCTCTCGGGCTTATTCACCACCCCTAAATGAGGGATTACCTCTCTGAGCATCCTTCTATTGATTCCACTCCTCTTGAGTGTTAATTTTTATTCATGAACTCCTCTCCCCCTCTTATGGAACCGGAAGGGTTTTATGAGAAGATCGTCACCCATCATGATTTTGACGGGATGATCAGTGCCTC
>CAZMWF010000039.1:0-42568 GCA_964570075.1 uncultured Syntrophaceae bacterium
TGGTTGGTTTTAATCAGAAACCCATTTCAACGATAGATCGATTCGTAGAATTCATTTATATTCAATCCATCCGCGTTCTATGGGTTTCGGAAATACTCCTGTCGGGCTTAAAATGATTTCCCCGCTTCAGTAAGGCATTACATTAACTTTCAATCTATCTGCGTTCTATGGATTTCAGAAATACTCCTCTCAGAGTTAAATTTATTTCCACCCTTTGGTGATGGATTACCATTATTCCAAATCTCTGATTGACCCTTAAACTAAGAGGGTGCTATAATGTTTCTTGTTCGAGGAAAATAAACTTATTCCCGTCCAATCCGAACTCCGAATATTTTTACAAGGGATATTTCGAATAAAAGGAATTGTGGAAAAGGCATAAAGGACCCTCATGCTGGATTTCATTGGATTTACAATAGGAATTCTTCTTATTCTTCTTGGCTTTATCGGGAGTCTCCTCCCAATCCTTCCAGGACCACCTCTTAGTTTTATCGGACTTCTCTTATTCGCTCTTATTCGAAACTTTTCTCCTCCTTTGACTCCTACCCTTATAGTGATTCTTTTAATCGTCACGATGGTGGTCACCCTTATCGATTATCTCCTCCCCTTATTCGGTGCCAAAAGGTATGGGGCATCAAAATGGGGAGTTTGGGGGGCCATTGGTGGAATGATGATTGGAATATTCTTCTCCTCTTTCGGAATGGTTCTTGGGGCTTTTCTCGGAGCCGTTTTGGTAGAATGGTTTGTTTCAAGAAAAGAAGGGCAGGCCTTGAGAGCAGGATGGGGAATCATCGTAGGTTCCCTTTTGGGGATGATTTTGAAACTGGGAACCTCTGGGATAATGGCTTACTATTTGATTCGGGCTGTGATATAAAATTTGCCATAAAAGGATCATCGATGATCAGAAGACTTCAGATCCTGGATTCGGAAAGATGCGTGGGATGTCAGTCCTGCATGTTTGCCTGCACTCGAAGAGAAGGTAAGGCCTCTCTTGAGGGTTCAAGAATTCGGGTGAGATCAATAGGAGGGATGGAGAGAGGATTTACGGTCATCGTCTGCCGGGCCTGTCAGGACCCCTCGTGTATGTACAGCTGTCCCACCTCTGCTCTGGAGAAGAGGGAGGTTGGAGGTGTTAAACTCATTAAAGAAAAATGTATCGGATGTGGGAAATGTGTGGAAGCCTGTCCTATCTCTGCCATTTCGATGGATGAAGAGGAGAGAAAACCCCTCATCTGTCTTTACTGTGGTTATTGTAAAAACTACTGTGCCTATGGAGTCTTGGATATCGAAAAGGTGAATCATGGATCCTCTTCTGTATAGAGTCCTTGTGATTGATCTTTCAAAACTTTCCTATCGTGTGGAAGAAAGGAAAGAATACTTTCAGAACTACCTTGGTGGGGTGGGGGCTGGCCTTCCTCTTCTGAGAGAGTTTCTCGATCCAAAGATCGATCCATACGATCCCGACAATGTCATTGTCCTCTCCGTAGGAGCCTTAACGGGAAAATTTCCTATGATCTCCAAAATGGTCTCCCTTTTTAAATCCCCCCACCATGGGCTCCTCGGTGAAAGTCACGGAGGAGGAAGATCAGCGATCTCTCTATGGCAAGCGGGCTATGGGGCCCTGGTGATCAAAGGGTCGAGCCAAATCCCTATTTATATTACAGTGGATGGAGAGCGGGTTTACTTCAGAGAGGCAAGGGCACTCTGGGGAATTGCCGACACAGCAACGGTAGGAAGACTGATTCGGGAAAGGGAAGGCCAAAGTGGATATAGAAGTATCTTGAGGATCGGAAGAGCCGGAGAAAAGGGAGTCTCGTATGCCAATGTTACGACAGAAACCTACCGTCACTTCGGTCGATTGGGCCTGGGAGCGGTTTTTGGAAGTAAGAAGCTTAAGGGAATTGTGATTTCAGGAAAAAGAACGACTCGGCCAAAGGATAAAAAGGAATATCTAAAACTCTATCAGGAGATTTATCACGAGTGTACCTCCTCACCGACTAAAAAATACCATGAACTCGGAACCTCCGAAAATATTTTACCCCTCAATGCCCTGGGAGCACTTCCAACCAAAAATCTTAAGGCCACCCGCTTCGAAAAAGCCGAGATTTTATCCGGAGAGAATTTAGCCATCCATTATTTGGGCCGAAGGATCGCATGCAGTCACTGCCCGGTGGGTTGTATTCACCTGGCTCTCTTAAGGGAGAGGTATTCTGACGATCCCTATTTTTATAAGACGACTTTTGTCTGTTACGATTATGAACCCCTATACAGTCTCGGTAGCCTTTTGGGAATCGAACAGGTGGAAGATTTCTTAAAATTAATGATCACGGTAGAAAAATATGGACTTGATGCCATCACCACAGGAGTGGTTTTAGCCTGGATCACAGAGGCCTATGAAAAGGGATGGATTGGAAAAGAAGAGACCGAAGGGCTTTCTCCTTCTTTTGGAGATGCCCAAACCTATATGAACATGATTGAAAGGATGATCGATTCGGATTCCGAGTTTTATCAACGAATGGGACGAGGGGTGGAGGCATTGGTGGAAAGGTACGGAGGGAAAGCGTTTGCCCTTTCCTATTTTGGGAATGAGATCTCCGGTTATCATACCGGCCCCGGGGCTCATCTCACCCATATCACCGGCGGAAGACACAGCCATCTGGATAGCGCAGGCTATAGCCTTGATCAGAAGATATTTAAAGAAGGAAAATCCATTGGCCCGAAAGAGATGGCCCAGAGGCTTTTTGAAGAAGAAGCCTTAAGACAGGTCTTGACCAGTCTGGTCCTCTGTCTCTTTGCCCGAAATGTCTATACCCTTGAACGTGTCAAAAGAGGCCTTCAGCTATTTGGTTGGGACCTTACTGAATCAGATCTCTTCCAATTGGGAAAGAAGATTTTGATCGAAAAGAATCGCTTGAAGAAAGAGATGGGATTTGACATGGAAGACTTAACGATTCCCGAAAGGATTCTTGAAACCCCTTCCCCCTTCGGTCCCCTTGATGAAGCCTATCTAAAAGAAGCTGTGAAATCCTATAAGGATCTCTTAAATTCGCGGTAGAATTCTTAAGGAAATGGTTTGAACAGGAAGGGCGAGGGGGAAGATTCTTTAATGGAGGCGAACCGATACGACTTTGGAAACCCCTGGAGTCTCCATGGTGATCCCATAGAGGGTTTGGGCCACCTCCATCGTCTTCTTGTTGTGGGTGATCAGAATGAATTGGGATTGCTTTGAGAATTCCCGGACGAGCTCAATAAAACGGTTGATATTGGCATCGTCCAGAGGGGCATCCATCTCGTCCAGGAGACAAAAGGGAGTGGGTTTGATCATAAAAAGGCCGAACAGAAGGGCAGTAGCCACCAAGGCCTTCTCTCCTCCTGAAAGGAGGTCAATATTCTGAAGCTTTTTCCCAGGGGGTTGAGCAATGATATCGACCCCTGAAGTGGCAGGATCATTCTCATCCACAAGGACGAGACTTGCCTGTCCACCCTTGAAGAGTCGAACAAAGACTTCCTTAAACTTCTCGTTCACCAGATGGAAGGTCTCCAAGAATCGCTTCGTAGTGGTTCGATTAATTCGGGCAATGGCCTTCTTCAAGTTCTCGATCGATCTCTGAAGGTCCTCATGTTGTTCTACTAAAAAATCGTGCCTTTGCTTCAACTCCTGATATTCCTCAATGGCCATCAAATTGACCTCTCCAAACCCCTCCAGGGCTGTTTTCAATTCGGCCAATCTCCTGAGCCTCTCCTCTTTTGGGTACTCCTCTTCCGGAGGAGTGAACGAAGAGGAGAGAGTCGTCCCGTAGCGTTCCTTGATGGAATCCTGCAGATGTTGGAGTTTTAATTGCACTTCAGAAAGCTGAATCTCCCCTTCATGAATCTTCTGACGAACCCCCTCGAGCTCCTGGCGAAGGTATCGCGTGGAAGCCTCCCCTTCTCTCCATTCATTGGAGCACTCCGTCACCTTTTCCCGTTGACGAATGAGCTCTTCCTCAACCTTTCGATGCCTCTCTATCTCTTCTTCCATCACCCTCTCTTCCTGCTCCATTTTCTGGGAGAGGGTGAGAGACTCTTCTTGACACCGTCGGATCTCTTTCACCTTTTTTCGAACCAGATCTCGAAGGGCTCTCAAATTCTCCGAGAGATGAAGGAGTTGTTGATCAAGTCCTCGCTGCTTCTCTTCGATAGAGGCAAGGATCACCTTCTTTTCCGTGATTCTTCCTCCCAGTTCTTCTGTCCCCTCTCTTACCTCCTCTACCGTTCGCTTAAGGGACTGAAGCTGCTCCTCCTTCTCCGCCCTTAATCTCTCGGTCTGATCGAGCCCTTCCAACACCGATCTTTTCTCTTCCTCAATCTCATGGCTTTCCTCTCGAAGTTCCTCTCCTTCAAATTGAAGGACCTCCATCTTTTCGTGAAGTTGAGAGAACTCCTTTCTCAAGGCCTCAAGATCTCTCTCCTGATGAAGGAGCTCGATCTCTTTGTCCTGAATCTCCTTTCTCTTTCTCCCTAATTGATCCTCCCTCTCTACGATCTCCTTCTGGATCTGCCTCTCCTCTTCACAGATTCTTTGGTACGCTTCTTCTCCCTCCTTTACCTTTCTTTCTAACTCCTTGATCACCCTCCTCCTCTCCAAAATTCCAAGTCCTTGATCCAGGCTTCCTCCCGAAATGATTCCAGAGCGCTCTACGACCTCTCCCTCTCGAGTCACCAAGACCCGAAATCTATCTTCTTTCTTGATCCAGTAGAGGGCATCCTCCAGATTGTTCACCACCCCCACATCTCCAATAAGGAACTGAGCCAGAGAAGAAAACCCTTCTCTCACTCGAACCACCTGAAGAAGGGGAAGAGGAGAGCCTTCCTCTCTTCCTGGAGAAAGAGGTTCGGATCTTTCGCTCTTCACCCCGATCGGGATGAAACTTCCTCGCCCTAAAGACTCCTTTTTTAGAAAATGGATGGCCTCCCTTGCCTTCTCCTCTTCGTCGACCATCAAATATTGGAGCCTCTCTCCAAGGACGGCCTCTAAGGGAATTTCATAGGGAGGGTCGGGTTCAAAAATATCCGCTACGACTCCTCGGATTCCTTCCCATTTCTCTTCTTCTCGTTTTTTCTGGAAAAGGATCGATTTGACCCCCCTCTCAAATCCTTCATAATTCTCCTGAAGTTCTTTTAGAGAGAGATATCGCGAACGGTTCTCCCTCAATGCCTCCTCGATGGCAGACCGTTCCTTCTGTCTGGCCTCTAACTCTTCCTTCCTTCTTTCGAGATCGCGCTCTTCTCTCTCCTTCTCTTCCTGAAGTCTGGCCTTGAGGGAAAGACTCTTCTCTCTCTCTCCTTCCTGCTGAGCCATTCTCTCTTCTAATTGTCGGAGGGCTTTTCGGGTCTCCCCCGTCTCTTTCTCATGCTCTCTCCACCTCTTCTGAAGTGCTTCTTCTCTCTCTTCCAAATGGGATTGCCGATTCCTCAGGGAGGTTTGATGGGTGAGGAGATTAATGATCCTCCCCTTCTCTGTCTCCAACTGATCCGCCACCTCTTGATAGGTGGCTTTAAATTCATGATAAAGAGTCTCCCATTCTTGAAGAGTCTCTCTTATCTCTCTTTTTTCTCTCTCAAGCTGTGAACTTTCATCCTCTGCCTCTCTTCGGTCTCTCTGAGACTTTCGCCAGGATAGAAAGGCTTCAGTCATCTCCTCTTTGAGTTGAGCTTCCTGTTTCTGAAGGTTTTCCCTCTCCCTCCTCAAATGGGCCACCTCATTTTCTCTCTTCTGGATGGATTGGGCCAGTTCATAAAGTTCCTTTTGAAGGAGACGTTCCTTCTCTTCTTCTTCCATACTTCTAAGTCGCATCCCTTCTATCAGGGCCTCTTTTTCCACCAACTGGACAGAGATTCCCGTCTCTCTTTCCCGGAGGGCCTTGAGATACCCTCTCGTGGCCTCCCCTCTCTCAGAGAGCTCGGCATATTCCTGAAGGGCAAAACGCAATTCGATCTCTTTCATCTCTTTCCGAATCGCCTTGTATTCTTCTGCTCGCTTGACCTGCCTTTCAAGGGTAAGGATCTGTCTTTTTACCTCCGCGATGATGTCCTGAATTCGAAGGAGATTCTGTTGGGTGGCCTCCATTTTCATCAAAGCCAATCTCTTTCTCTCTTTGTATTTGGCTATTCCTGCCGCCTCCTCGATGAGGAATCGCCGATCCTGGGGATTGGCATGGATGAGATACTCCACTCGACCTTGCTCGACAATCGAATATCCATTGACCCCAATTCCTGTATCCAGAAAGAGATCCGTAATATCTCTTAATCGACAGGGAACTCGGTTGATGAGAAATTCACTCTCTCCCGATCGATAGAGCCTTCGAGTGATCGTAATTTCACTATACGATGCATATTCCGGAGGAGCGGATCCATCCTCATTAGAAAAGGTGAGGGTTACCTCGGCCATCCCGAGAGGTTTCCTTCCCTCCGAGCCATTAAAAATCACATCTTCCATCCATCGTCCTCTCAGATGTTTGGCACTTCTCTCGCCAATGGCCCAGAGGATGGCATCAACAATATTCGACTTTCCACAACCGTTGGGGCCCACAATCCCCGTGATCCCTTCTGGAAAGGTCAAAACAATCCGATCCACAAATGACTTAAATCCTATCATCTCAAGGGATTTGAGCTTCATCGATGAATCTCTAATCTATTTCCCCTCCTTCTGTTCGATATATTTTATGGCCTTCTCCAGTCGCCGAATCACTCTTCCTTGGCCCAGAATCTCCATCACTTCATCCAGAGGAGGACTGGCTGTCCTGCCGGTAAGGGCCATTCGAATGGGCTGTGCAATCTTAACCAGGGGTTGCCCTTGCCTCTCTGACAATTGTTGAATGAGACGATGAGCGGTCTCTCGATCCAAACGTTTCTCCTTGGAGAGGGCTTCTCTCATCTCTTCAAAGATAAGGAGAGAACCAGGGGTGAGAAACTTTTTCGCTCCTTCTTCCTCATAGCTCACCTCTTCGGCAAAATAGAATTCTGAAAGATTGGCCATCTCGACCAGCGTCTTCGCTCTCTCCCGAAGTGAACTCACGATTTTTTTTAAAAATTCCAGATCAGGAGCCAGATATCCTTTTTCCTCGAGGAAAGGCCGAAATAACCTCACCAACTCATCTAAGTCTTTCTTTTTAATATATTGAGAATTGAGCCAATCGAGTTTCCCGGGATTGATGGCAGCCGGGGATCGTCCCACCGCTTCTAGGGTGAACTTCTCAATCAATTCCTCCAAGGTGAATTCCTCCTGATCCCCGTAAGACCAACCTAAACGGACCAAATAATTGACCACCGCCTCCGGAAGATAACCCATCTTCTTGTATTCCATCACAGAAGGCGCTCCATGACGTTTTGAAAGTTTCTTTTTGTCTGGCCCTAAAATCATCGGGACATGGGCAAATCTCGGCAGAGGAAATTCCAAGGCTTGATAGATCTGAATCTGCCGGGGAGTATTGTTGAGATGATCATTGCCTCGAATCACATGAGTGATCCCCATCGTTCCATCATCGACGACCACAGAAAAATTATAGGTCGGAAACCCATCGCTCCGAAGGATAATCAGGTCGTCCAGTTCCGAGTTGTCGAATACGATTCTCCCCTGAATCACATCCTCCACCACCGTGACTCCCTGATCCGAGGAAAGGAATCGAATCGCAAAAGGCTGATTCAGTGGATGAACCTTTCGCCCTAAACAGCTTCGATCATATTTAGGCTTTCGCCCAGCCTTGAGCGCCTCTCTCCTCTTCTCTTCTAATTCTTCGGGTTTGCAATAGCACCGGTAAGCCTTTCCCTCTCGAAGGAGTCGTTCGGCCACCTCCTGATAAAGACGGAAACGCTCACTCTGAAAGTATGGGCCTTCGTCCCAATCCAGTCCTAACCACTTCATGGCATCGAGAATCCCCTGAACCGCCTCCTGAGTAGAACGCTCCACATCCGTATCCTCAATTCGGAGGATAAAGACCCCTTTCATCTTTTTTGCAAAGAGCCAGTTGAATAGGGCGGTTCTCGCTCCTCCAATATGGAGGTCGCCCGTTGGGCTGGGTGCGAATCTCGTTCTTACTTGAGACATCTCCTTATTCCAGGACTCAATCTTTTATTCAAAAAAATCCCCCCTACCCCTTTCCATGATCGGGGAGGAGGGAATACCCTTCTTCCTCTCGTCACTCAATAAGATGATCAATCGCCTGAAGGGCCTCCTCTAACTTCTCGGTCTTTGTTCCCCCTGCTTGAGCAAAATCAGCCCTTCCTCCTCCAGTCCCTCCCACATAGAGGGCCACCTTTTTGATCAACTCATTCGCCTTGAACCGATGGGTAAGATCGGGAGTCACTCCCATCAATAACGTGACCTTTTCTTCCGCCATGCTTCCCAAAAGAATGATTCCTGAACCCATTTTCACCTTTAATTGATCCACAAACTCCCTAAGTGTTCTGAGATCTTTTCCATCCACCTTGGTCGACAAGATCTTGACTCCCTTCACCTCTCGAGTTTGAGAGAGGAGGGTGAGGATCTCCTGATGGGATGCCTTTGCCCGAAAGGACTCGATCTCCCGTTCAAGGGTTTTCTGCTTCTCAAGCAGTCGCTCCACTCTCGTGTAGAGTTCCTCTGGGGTGGATTTAAGAAGGGAAGCAATCCCTCTCCATTGCCGCTCCATCTCCTTGACCCATTGATAGGCTCCTTTCCCCGTGAGGGCTTCAATCCTCCTTACTCCAGCCGCCACTCCGCTTTCACCAACGATCTTAAAGAGGCCAATATCGCCAGTCCGTGAGGCGTGAGTCCCTCCACAGAGCTCGATGCTAAAGTCTGAGACCATCACCACCCTTACCTCTTCACCATACTTTTCCCCAAAAAGGGCCATGGCCCCGGTTTGAAGAGCCTCTTCCAGATTCATGATCTTCGTCTCGACCCTAAGATTTTCCCGAATCTTCTGATTCACCATCTCTTCAATCCTGTCCAAATCCTTTGCACTGATTGGCGCGAAATGAGTGAAATCGAATCTCAATCGATCAGGACTAACCAGTGAGCCTGCCTGATGGACATGGCTTCCCAAAATCTCCCTTAATACGGCTTGAAGAAGATGGGTCCCTGTATGGTTGAGGGTGATATCTCTTCTTCGATCCGAATCCACTCGAAAAGTGGCCTCCATCCCCTCTCTCACCCTTCCTCTCTTCACCTTCCCTTGATGGATAATCAAATCTTCCATAGGTTTAAGGGTATCTTCCACCTCGATCGAAAATGCTTCATGGAAGATCACCCCTCGATCTCCTACCTGCCCTCCTGACTCTCCATAGAAGGGGGTCCTTTCAGAGACGATCTCGACCTCTTCCCCCTCCTTCGCCTCAGAAACCGATTCCTCTCCCTTAATTATCCTTACGATCTTAGATTCACATTGAAGCCTATCGTAACCCACAAAGATGGTCTTCACCCCTTCTCGAAGGATTCTCCGATAGACCTCCTTGGTTCTCCCTTCTCCCATTCCCTGCCAGGCAAGTTTACTCTTCTGTCTCTGCTCCTCCATCTGGGCTCGAAAGCCTTCCTCATCAAAACTCATCCCCTCTTCCTGGAGGATCTCGGTGGTCAGATCTAAAGGAAATCCAAAGGTATCGTAAAGTTTAAAGGCCACTTCTCCGGGGAGAACCCTCCTCGACTCTTTCTTCAATCGCTCCAGTTCTTCCTTTAGGATTTTAAGACCGGTGTCCAGAGTCTCTGAAAACCTCTCCTCTTCATTCTGAATCACTTTCGAAATGAATTCCTCTGACTCTCTTAACTCAGGATAGGCCTCTTTCATCACCCCTACGACTCGAGAGGAGGTTTGAGAGAGAAAAGGACGATCGATCCCGAGCATTCTTCCATGCCTCATCGCCCTTCTCATAATTCGACGAAGGACATATCCTCGACCCTCATTTGAGGGAAGAACCCCATCGTTGATCAGAAACGTGGCGGCCCGACTATGATCGGCAATGACCCGGATAGAGATATCCGCCTTTGGATCCTCTCCGTAAGAAAGGTGACAGATCGATTCGATTTCTTGAATGATAGGGCGAAAGAGGTCCGTTTCAAAATTACTTTTTACACCTTGAAGGATGGCAGAAATTCGCTCAAGTCCCATCCCGGTATCGATCGATGGTTTGGCCAGTGGAATGAGCCTTCCCTCTTCTGTCCGGTTGAATTGCATGAATACAAGATTCCACAGTTCAAGGAAGCGATCGCAGTCACACCCCACCGAGCACTCCGGCCTTCTGCAGCCCATCCCTTCTCCCTGGTCAATCACGATCTCCGAACAAGGTCCACAAGGACCGGTCTCTCCCATCGCCCAGAAGTTATCCTTCTCTCCCATTCGAACAATCCGCTCGGAAGGGATACCAATCTTACGCCAGAGCTCAAAGGCTTCATCATCATCCAGATAGATGGTGATCCACATCTTCTCTGCGGGCAGTCCCCACTGGTGAATCAAAAGATCCCAGGCCATCTCGATGGCCTCTTCCTTGAAATAGTCTCCAAACGAGAAATTGCCTAACATCTCGAAGAAGGTATGATGTCTGGCCGTCTTTCCCACGATCTCCAGATCGTTATGCTTTCCTCCTGCACGAACACATTTCTGTGAGGTGGTGGCGCGACGATACTCCCGGGTCTCTTCCCCTAAAAAGACCCTTTTAAACTGGACCATCCCAGCATTCGTGAAGAGCAGAGTGGGGTCATCTTTAGGAACCAGTGAGGAGCTCGAAACAATACGGTGGCCTCTTTGAGCAAAATAGTTCAAAAAGGCTTTTCGAATCTCGTTCGAGGTCATGGCTTCAAACCCATACCTCCTGGCCTTGAAGGAATAGGTCTTTCTGGTCTTACTTTTTTGGTCTCCTCTTTGACCTTCTCTCTTTCCCTTTCCAACATCTCATACTCTTCCCAACCCGCATCACTGGTCGCCAGAATCCCTTTCACCCTCAGGGCAAAGTCATCCGGATTGGTGCAATGTTTGAGGGCTTCCTCATAGGTGATGAGGCCATCTCTGAGAAGGAACATGAGGGATTGATCGAAGGATTGCATCCCATAAGTGGTCACCCCTTTGGTAATGGCATCCAGCAGTTCATTCGTCTTATCTTTTTCGATAATGCATTCACGGACCCTGGCAGTGGAAACTAAAATCTCAACCGCTGGAACTCTCCCCATTCCATCTGCCCTTGGAACCAACCGCTGAGAGATCACCCCTTTGAGAACAGCGGCTAACTGAAGGCGAACCTGTTTCTGGTGATAAGGAGGAAAGACCGAGATGATTCGGGTGATTGTCTCTGTAGCATTTAAGGTGTGGAGGGTGGACATAACCAGGTGACCGGTCTCTGCTGCAGTGAGTGCGGTTTCAATCGTTTCAAAATCCCTCATCTCGCCCACGAGAATCACATCCGGATCCTGACGGAGAGCCACCCGGAGGGCACTTGAAAAGGTACTTGTGTCAGAACCCACTTCTCGTTGATCGATGATGGACTTCTTGTCCTCATGGATGAATTCGATGGGATCTTCGATGGTGATGATATGGCAGTTTCGATTCTGGTTAATAATGTCAATCATGGTGGCAAGGGTCGTCGATTTCCCGCTTCCGGTCGTTCCGGTCACGAGGATGAGCCCTCGTTGCTCGAGGGCAATATTGCGGATCACAGGAGGAAGGTGGAGCTCCTCGAGGGTCTTAATCTGATAGGGGACGATTCGGATGGCGATAGAAAGTTTCCCCCTCTGCTGATAGATGTTGACCCGAAATCGACCCAGTCCGTAGACTTCATAACCCATATCGATTTCTCGATTTTTGATGAACCGCTCTTTCTGCCAGTCATTCATTACACTGAAGGCTATCTTGGAGAGATCATTATGGTCAAAAGGCTTGACCTTATTGAAGGGTTTGAGAATCCCATTGATCCGAAAAATGGGGGGAGACCCTTCTTTGATATGAACATCTGAAGCTTCGTGTTCCAGAGCTTCCACCAAGAGTTGATTGAGATCCATAGATCGACCTCCTCCTCTCTGTTATTTTTTGTCACCCTTCCTCTTATTTCGAGGATCCTGTCTTAGAGAGATAAAAACTTTCGAGAATCTCCTTTTCAATCTGTTCCAAGACCTTGGGTCTTTCCTTTAAAAATTGCTTTGCATTCTCCCTTCCCTGACCGATTCGATCTCCCTTATAGGTATACCAAGTCCCGCTCTTTTCCACGATATTCTTCTCCACGGCCAGATCCAGGACATCCCCTTCTCTCGAAATTCCTTCCCCATGGATGAGGTCGAATTCCACCTCTTTGAAAGGAGGAGCCACTTTGTTCTTCACGACACGGACCTTTGTTCGGCTTCCAATGACATCCTGCCCTTGCTTGATCGAAGCGATTCGACGGACATCTAAACGAACGGAGGAGTAGAATTTGAGGGCGTTGCCTCCTGTGGTCGTCTCTGGATTGCCAAACATGACACCGATCTTCATTCGAATCTGATTGACGAAGATGAGAATCGTATTCGATTTGCTGATGGTGGCGGTCAGTTTCCTCAGGGCTTGAGACATGAGTCTGGCTTGAAGCCCCATATGGGCATCTCCCATCTCCCCTTCGATCTCTGCTTTTGGAACGAGAGCTGCCACCGAGTCAATGACAATGACATCGACGCCACCACTTCGAATGAGGTGTTCTGCAATCTCTAAGGCTTGCTCACCCGTATCCGGCTGGGCTAAAAGAAGTTCGTCTATCTTTACACCCAGTTTTTTGGCATATTGAACATCCAGGGCATGCTCCGCATCGATGAAGACGGCGATTCCGCCTCTCTTTTGAGCCTCGGCAATGACATGGAGGGCCAATGTGGTCTTTCCTGAAGCCTCTGGTCCAAAGATTTCCACGATTCGACCCCTCGGCAATCCTCCTACCCCAAGAGCAAGGTCAAGAGAAAGAGAACCGGTGGAGATCGTCGGGATGGCTCCTGGCATGGTCTCTTCACCTAATTTCATAATGGCGCCTTTCCCAAACTGCTTTTCAATCTGGGAGACAGCCAACTCAACCGCCTTTTTCTTACTCAACTCTTCTCTCATTGCCTCCTCCTGCCCCCGATTGATTCGGGAATCTAAAGATATAGGGGAAGAGGGTGAGGCTCTCCCCTATGGACTATACCCCACTGCCTTTTTCTCTTGAGCCTCCCAGCCTAATCTCCTTCAAGGGGGTGTAGATTGGCCCCGATGGCCTCAGCTCGCTCTTAAAAAGAATGACCCGCTCTACCTCGAATTCTCCAAAACATTCCCCTTTATACTTTCCCATCTTTTCTACCAAACACGCCTTCCCCCGATTCGATTTGACCCTCCCTAAGGTGAGATGAGGATGAAAGGGTCGATCTTCGGGCTTAAATCCAATCTTTTCAAGCTCCTTTTCTAATTGATTTTGAAGCGTCGAAAGAAGGGCCCCTTTTTCCTCCAATCCTATCCAGAGAACCCTCGGATTCCTTCCGTCTGGGAATCCCCCCATCCCCTGAACTTTGAGAGAAAAAAAAGGAGTCCTCTGAACCGACTTCTCAACCGTTTTCACAATGGATTCCATCTGTTTTTCTTCAATATTCCCGAGAAATTTCAATGTGAGATGGATACTATTGGGATCTACCCATCGAACATCGGCCTGGCACGTTTTTAATTCCTGTTGTACCTCTTTCAGTCTCTTCAGAATAGAAGTGGGAAGCTCAATCGCTAAGAAGGTTCGAATCAATCCAATAAATCCTTTGAGTCCCTTCCTTAAAAAGAAGACGAAAGGTTGTGAATTGATGTTAACATAAATAGAAAAAAAGTCAATGTTAAAAAGGAGTTGGAGGACTTTTATGGAATCGAATTTTTCTTGACAAAACCCCCTATTTTCGATAAGAAGAAAAGAGAGGTGGAACTCTCTTTAGGGAAAGGAGGTGATGGAATTTAGGGAGGTTTGAGGTGGGATAAGCGTTTCAAAATTTTTTACCAACCCTTTATAAAAAGGAGGGATGATCATGGCGGAGAAAAAGAAGGAAGAGATTCAAGGGAGTTTTGAATTTCTGAAAGACTGGGGGGATGCTCTCACTCGATGGACAGAGCGTTGGATTCCTGATGCCCTGGTGATTGTCATTGTTTTAAGTCTCGTTACTTATATCTTTGCGCTTATCTGGGGATTTAAACCTGAGGTGGGTTTAGGGACTCGTGCCTATAAATCGATCCAGGCTTGGGGAAATGGTTTTTGGGTCCTCCTCGAATTTGCCATGCAGATGTGTCTCATTATGATGACCGGATACATTCTCGCCTGCTCCCCTCCGGTTCGACGATTAATGAATGGACTTGCGGGATGGTCGAATCCCGAAAAGCCTTGGCAGGCGATTGTCATCATGTCCCTTTTCTCAATGATCCTGGCCTGGCTCAACTGGGGACTGAGTCTCATTGGAAGTGCAATGTTAGCCCTCTTTATTGTGAGAAGAAATCCAAAAGTGGATTATCGATTATTGGTCGCCGGGGCGTATCTCGGGCTGGGTTGTACATGGCATTCAGGCCTCTCTGGATCCGCAACGCTCTTGGTAGCCACACCGGATAATTTTCTGATCAAACAGAAATTACTGGATGCGGTGATCCCTGTCTCCAATACCATCTTTCATCCTTTTAACCTCATTCTTACCTTCATTGTGGTGGTCGTGGTCACTATCTTGATGGCCCTCATGCATCCAAAACCCGAAAAGGCCTTCGTCGTGAAACCCGAACTGATGGATCAATTGAAACTTTATGAAGCGCCTCCCAAGCCTGCGAAATTTGAGTCCCCTTCAGATTGGATGAACTGGTGGCCTGGATTCAACCTTATTGTCTTCATTGGAGGCCTTATCTGGTTAATCTGGCATTTCTCTAATAAGGGTCTGGAATTAACCCTCAATGTCGTCAATTTTACTATGCTGATGCTGGGAATCCTTTTCCATTGGAGACCCTGGTCCTTTCTGAAAGCGACAGAGGATGCGGGAAAAGCCGTTTGGGGAATCGTCATCCAATTTCCCTTCTATGCAGGGATCTTCGGCCTCTTTCGATTTACCATGCTCTCGGAGGTATTTACCAAGGCCTTTGTAGCCATCTCCACTCCTCAAACCTTTCCCCTCTTTATCTACTGGTACGGAGGACTCCTCAACTACCTCATTCCTTCTGGTGGAGGAGAATGGGCCGTGGTATCCCCTTATATCGTTCCAGCGGCAAAACAATTGGGGGTAGGGATGGGAACCACCGTTGTGACCTATGCATGGTCTGATATGATGACCGATATGATCCAACCCTTCTGGGCTATTGCGATGCTGGCGGTAGCGAAACTCAATTTCAGGGACATCATGGGCTGGTTACTTATGGTATTTTTCGTCTATTTCATTATCACCTCTTTGGCCTTCCTCTTCTTCATCCCCAACTGGTAAAAAGAAAAAGGGGCTCTCTTCAGAGCCCCTTTCTTATTCCTGATGATAAAAAAATAATTTTGGATAAAATTGATGTTAAGGTTCTGAAAGCTCTATAGAGATTCCATCCAGAAATTCCGGCGAAAGAAAAGCGATTTTTTTACCTCGAAGACCCACCTTCGGCACGGAGTCCATCATCTTAACACCCCGCCCGATTAGAAGGTTTATATCCTCCTCTATTTGATCGGTGATAAGGGCAAAGTGATGAATCCTATTGCCGTGCTCCCGGACCATTTTCGAAAAGGCTCCATCCTCGCTATAGTCCTCGATGAACTCGAGATCCAGATTCCCAAGACTCACCACGGCCACTTTCATCCTTCTCTCTGGAACATCCTTAATCGAAGGCGCTGGGAGACCCAAGGCTTCCGTAATTTTTGGGAGGGTCTTCTCGATCTCTTTCACCAATATTCCAATATGACCCACTCTTTGAATCATTCTCTCTCCAATCCCTTTGGATGAGGAGTCTCCTTTATTTCCAATACCTATCGTTGGTAAGACGCTCTTCCACATTTATTCGATAGAAATCTTGGATGGGTCTCAACACTTCTTTATCTTTTTCATAAACGGCTTTTAGAGCATTTCTTACTACCTCTATTCCTTTTGGAGTCATTTTCCCTAAAGGAGGTCGACACGGACCTGCAGGTAATCCAAGACCTTTCATCATCGTTTTGATCGGAAGAGGATTTCTAAATTTGGTTGGAACCTCAAACCCCTCGTAGGATTCTATGGTATTGACGGTCACGACTTTAAAAAGAGGATCTAAAATCTCCTTTAACGCATTGGCCCTCTCCATCTCTCCCTTTAAAATCGCTTTTACCATCTCTCCAATCGCTCCTGGAACGATATTTGACATTACCGAAATGACCCCGGAGGCTCGAATATCACTTCGAGTCATCATTTCAAATGTTTTATCATCGTCTCCCGAAAGGATATCAAAATCTTCACCACAAAGGATTCTGGTTTTGGCCATTCGATCCAGATCCCCTGTGGCCTCCTTTACTGCTCTTACATTTTTGAATTTCCGATGGAGGATGGCTAAATCCTCTACCTCCAGTTTCGTCCCTGTCCTTCCCGGGATAATATAAGGAACAATAAATATTTTCCGGAAGGCTTTTGCAATCACCTCGTAATATTGGGTTCTTAATTCCAAGGAAGAAGGACCATTATAGTAGCAATCAACCAGAAGGGCTCCTTCTGCCCCAACTTCCACTGCATGCTTTGTTCCACGGAGGGCCTCTTGGGTAGAATTTGAACCTGTCCCTGCAATGACAAAGGCCTTCCCCTTGGCCGCTTTGACCACCCTGCTGATCACTCGATCATGTTCCCTCCAATCCAGGGTGGGAGATTCTCCGGTCGTCCCCGTTGGAACCAGATTGGCTCCATTGGCGATTTGAAACTGAAGATTCTTTTCGAGACCCTCAAAGTCAATCTCCCCTTTTCGGTTAAACGGTGTGACCAACGCTGTCCAGACGCCCTCAAATCTTTCGAGTTTCATTGTTCCCTCCTTCATAATATTTTATTCTTTTTCTATTATCAGAGAAAAAATGAAAAATTCAAGAAGAAAAGATTCACAAATGCAATGCCTCACTCATTTTATCTTTTCTCTTTTTGAAGGGCTTCTTTGATAAATTGGAATAGGGCTCTAAGAGCCAGATGGGTTGACTGACTTTTGATTCTTTTCCGACTCCCCTTCAAGTTCAATTTTACTATAGAGACTCTTCTCCCTTTTGCCAATCCAATATAGACAAGCCCTACAGGCTTCTCCAGAGTTCCACCCGAAGGACCAGCAATTCCTGTCGTGGAGAGTCCAAAAGTGGCTTCAAATCTTTCCCGTACCCCTATGGCCATCCTTTTAGCCACCTGAGGACTTACCGCTCCAAATCGCTCAATCTCTTTTTTGGGAACTCCTAAGTGTCTCCTTTTCGATTCGTTGCTGTAGGTGACCATCCCACCCAAAAAGTATTCCGAACTTCCAGGGACATTGGTAATACGATCACAAATCTGTCCGCCTGTGCAGGATTCGGCTACCGAAATGGTCCACCCCCTTTTTCTTAAAACCTCTCCTATCCTCTTCTCAATGGTTTCCCCCAAATCTTTTCCCTCCTTTTCTTACCCTTTCTCCTATCAAGAAAGGAGAGGAAGTGAGATTCCGACCCGCAGGAGAACGTTTCCATAAGCTCCAGCGACTATATCATCCATCACGACACCATAGCCGCCTTTTAACCTCTTCTCCAAATAACGAATGGGAAAGGGTTTTAGAATATCAAAAAAACGGAAAAGTAAAAATCCCACCCCCATGGATAAAGGGGTTTTAGGAATCCAGAGCAGGGTAATGAAAAAACCCAACATTTCGTCAATCACAATCCTTGGATCATCCCTTCTCCCGAAGAGAGATTCTGCCTTCTCTGAAATCCGGCTCGAGAGAAAGAAGAGGGTAAGAAGGGTCAATTCATAAAAGGGAGAGGGGATCTTAGAAAGAAAAGATTCCATGGGAATGGCTAAAAGGGTGGCCCACGTTCCAGGGGCAATAGGGAGATACCCTATACCAAAGCCTGTTGCCCAAAAGAGGACGAAAAATTTCATTTCAGGATTAGACAGACCGAGTCAAAATGGAACCCTTAGTTAAACGGATGGCCTCTGTCAGATCGATCTGGCCGGTGTAGAGAGCTCTTCCTACAATTACCCCAATCACCCCATCGGATTCTAAGGTCAGAAGTTTCTCTATCTCTTCAACCCTGGAGATCCCTCCTGAGGCAATAACCGGAATAGAAATGGCACGGGCGAATTGCTGGGTGGTCTGAAAGTTCAAACCTCTTTCCGTCCCGTCTCTCTCAATATCTGTAAGAATGATGGAATCAAGAGGCATCCCCTCATATTGCTTGGCCAGTTCTATGGCTTCTATCGAGGCCACCTTCTTCCATCCTTCCACAGCCACCTTTCCGTTCTTTGCATCGATTCCGAGGATCACCTTTTTAGGATATCGTCTGCACGCTTCTTCGATCAGAAGTCTATGATGAAGGGCTGCTGTTCCAAGAATGATCCATCCTGCGCCAGCTCGAAAATAGGCCTCCATTGTCTCGAGATCCCTTATCCCACCTCCCACCTCTATCGGGATTGGAATCGCCTCTATCATTTTTTTGATCAAATCGAAATGGGAGGGCTTTCCCCTCACTGCTCCATCGAGATCGACCACATGGAGCCTCTCTGCCCCTTTGGATACCCAATGCTTCGCCATCTCGATGGGATTCTCCGAATAGACGGTCTCCAGATCCATCCTCCCCTGCGAAAGTCTCACACATCGGCCCTCTTTTAAGTCAATCGCAGGAATAACGATCATCTCATCTCCTCCAGTTCAGTTGGGCCAGGAAGCCTCATCAACCTCTCATCCATTCCTACGCTGGCAAGTTCTTCAGCAGTTAACCACCGGGCTTTCCTTCGCAGGAAGGAGCCGAATTTAAGAAGATTCTCACTCAAGGGCCTCTGAACCTCATCCATTCGACCGCTCCAGACTTCTCTCCCATCTCTTAGGCGAAAGAGGTGAAGATCAAATGCCACAGAAGCAGGACGCTCGGCCCCCCATGAAGATCCAACCCTCTCTTCGAAACGAAAGAGGAACCCAAGGAAGAGAAAATCTCCCCCTAACTCCCTCCCCAATTCGATGGAAGAGGATCGAATCTCTCTTTCAAAAAGAACCCTATCTTTCTGAAGGAATGCCTCTTCAACCTTTTCCAAGGGAAGGAGTTCGAAGATCCCTTTCTGGGCCATCTTTTGATAGAGGAGTTTTGTGAGGGTAAGTTGGGCGCCATGAAGGATCTCTCCTCGCCGGAATACGGTATGGCAAATTGGACATACAGGGTCCTTTTCAATAAGAAATGGGAGGATGACCAAACGGGGTTTGCCTTCGGCCAAAACCTCCTGGTTTCCTGAAGTTCCTAAAAGAAAGAGAGCCCATAGAAGGAAAACAAAAGCCTTCTTCATCTTTTATCCCCTATCCTCTTTGCATCCTCTAAGAACTGGGAAATCCCACGATCGGTCAGAGGATGCCTCACCATCTGCTCCAGAATCGCAGGGGGGATGGTCACAATTTCGGCTCCCATCTTTGCCGCCTCAATGACATGGATGGGATGTCTTACACTCGCTACAATAATTTGGGTTTGAAATTCATCGTAATTCTGATAAATCTCCCGGATCTGTTGAATGAGTTCAAGACCATTGAAGCTGATATCATCTAATCTTCCTAAAAAGGGGCAGATATAAGTGGCACCAGCCTTTGCCGCAAGAATCGCCTGGCTGGGGCTAAAGATCAGAGTCACATTGGTCTTAATCCCTTCCTGGGAAAGGATCCTCACCGCCCGCAACCCCTCCTCGGTGACAGGAATTTTAATGACGATCTCTTCTCCCCAGGTGGCTAAGACCTTTGCCTCTCTTAGGATCTTTTCATAGGTGGTTCCTGTGACCTCCACATTTATAGGACCTTTTACCTCCTCAGAGATCTTTCGAATCAGGGTTTCGGGATCCTCTTTTTCTTTTGCCAGAAGGGTAGGGTTTGTCGTCACTCCATCCACCAACCCCAAGGCCTTTGCTTTTTTAATCTCCATTAAATTTGCGGTATCGATAAAGATTTTCATCCTTCGCCTCTCCTTTCCCTTCTGCTCCATCCCAAGACACGTTATATTTCTATCTAAGCGATCCCCCAGCTTCTCACCATCTCATGGATGGCCTTAGCCTGCCTGAGAAGGGCTTCCATCTCTTGAAGAGGAATCATACTGGATGCGTCACAGAGGGCTTCTCTGGGAGTGGGATGGGTTTCAAGAAAGAGTCCGTTACAGCCAACGGCCACTGCCCCTCGAACGAGATAAGGGACAAACCGGGGGCTTCCTCCCCTTGGATCCTCACTCGGAATCCCGTAGTTTCGAACCACATGGGTCGCATCGAAAATAACTGGACATCCAATCTCTTGCATGATGGGGATGGAACAGAAATCTGAGATAAGCTTATTATATCCAAAACAGGTTCCCCGTTCCGTAAGAAGGACCTGATGATTTCCTGTGCTATAAACCTTTCTCACCGCTCCGGCCATATTCTCTGGCGCCATGAATTGTCCTTTTTTGATATTGACCACCTTTCCAGCCTCTCCTACTTTGATCAAGAGAGAGGTCTGTTGACAGAGAAAGGCCGGGACTTGAATGATATCCAGGACCTCTTTGGCCTGATCCACATCCTCCATTCGATGGACATCCGAGAGCACAGGGATTCCAAACTCTTCCTTCACCTTCGAAAGAATCCTCAGCCCTTCCTGAATCCCCGGTCCTCTGTAGGCTTTTTCTGAACCTCGATTATCCTTTTCGTAGGAGGCTTTAAAAATATAAGGAATCCTTAAGGACTCGCAGATTCTTTTTAACTCTCCTGCAATCCTGAGAGCCATCGCTTCCCCTTCAAGGATGCATGGCCCTGCGATCAGAATCATCGGATTCCCCTTTCCAATTCGAATCTCTCCAACCCTTACCTCGTTCATCTCTCCCTTCTCCCCTTAAAGGATTCCCTTTGAGGAGGGAACCGTCTTTATTCGTTCATCCCATGAGACCGCTTCTCTCAAGGCCCTTCCTACCCCTTTAAAAACAGCCTCCACCATATGGTGACTGTTCCTTCCATAAAGAAGATTGATATGAAGGGTGAACTTCCCATGGTCAGAGAAGGCTTTGAAGAATTCCTCCACTAACTCAAGATCAAAAGTTCCTATCCTGGACCTCTTGGGCTTCATATGAAAGACGAGGCAAGGCCTCATGGAAAGGTCCAACGCCACTGAGGCCAGGGTCTCATCCATTGGAATCAAAGCCCCCCCAAATCTCCGAATCCCTTTCATCTCTCCCAATGCCTTTCGCACCCCTTCGCCCAAACAGATCCCCACATCCTCTACGGTATGATGGGCATCCACCTCTGTGTCTCCCTTCGCTTGAAGGGTAAGGTCTATGGTACTATGATAGGCGAACAATTGAAGCATGTGATCGAAAAAGGGGATCCCCGTATGAATGGAATGTTTTCCTGATCCATCCAGATCCATTTTTAAGATAATCTCCGTCTCTTTTGTCTTTCTTCGAATCTCGGCTTTTCGATGTCTCTTCACGACGGCTCCTTTTCCTCCTTTAGTCTTGATTGAATCGCCCGATAATGGCCTTCCAATCCTTCCCATTGGGTAAATCTCTCGATATCCTCTGCAAATTGGATCAACCTCTTTCGGTCAAATTGAATAAAATGAATCCGTTTATAAAAATCTTCCACCCCCAAAGGAGAAAAGAATCTTGCTGTCCCTAAGGTTGGAAGTATGTGGTTGGGACCCGCCAGATAATCCCCCACTGCCTCAGGCGTATAAGGACCAAGAAATACCGCTCCAGCATTGCGGATCGACTTTTTAAGAGTGCGGGGCTTGCTGACGGAGAGCTCTACGTGCTCAGGCGCAATCCTGTTTGCCACTTCCATCGCCTGAGAAAGGTCCTTTACTACAAGGAGAGCTCCCCTCCTATGTAAACTGGCTTTGGCAATTCTGCTTCTTTGTAGAGAGCGAAGTTGCCTTTCCAATTCTTCTTTGACCTTCTTGGCAAAGGATTCAGATGAAGTGATAAGGATCGACAGGGCCATCTCATCATGTTCGGCCTGAGAGAGGAGGTCTGAAGCGATAAAAGAAGGATGGGTTTCGCCATCTGAGATGATGACGATCTCACTCGGTCCTGCTATCATATCGATGTCGACTCTCCCGTAGACGAGACGTTTCGCCATCGCGACGTAACGGTTCCCGGGGCCCACAATCTTATCGACCCGGGGGATCGTTTCTGTTCCATAGGCCAGGGCCCCGATGGCCTGAACTCCCCCTACTTGAAAGATTCGGTGGATCCCAGCCAAATCTGCGGCTACCAGGACAGCCGGACTGATCCCACCAGGCTGAGGGGGGGTGGTAAGGATGAGCTCCTTGACCCCTGCTACTTTTGCAGGAATGGAGGCCATAAGCACGGTCGATGGATAAGAGGCCTTTCCACCAGGGATATAGAGACCCACTCGATCTAAGGGTCTTATTATCTGCTCAATTCGAATCCCCCTCTCCACCCATCTTGTATGAATGGTTTTTTTCGTGAGCTGATGAAATCTTCGGATCCGGGAAGAGGCCTTCTCTAAGGTCTTTAAAAAAGGGGGAGGGATCTTCTTATAAGCCTCTTTGATCTCCTCTTTCGAAATAAGAAGCTCAGAGGGTGAGAGATGAATCTTGTCGAATTGGTAAGTATAATGGAGAAGGGCTCTATCTCCCTCTCGTCTTACCTTTTCAATGATGGAAAAGACTTCCTTCTCGATTTCCCTCGACTCCCCCTCCATCCTTCCATCTAATTCCTTAAGATATCGTTCGAACTCTTCGTCTCCAAATCTAAGAATTCTTACCATTCCTCTCAGCCCTTAAATCCTTTTGATGTTTGCTCCTAATCTTGCCAGCTTCTCATCCAATCTTTCATATCCTCGATCCAGATGATAAACTCTTGAAACCTCAGTGACTCCCTCCGCCACTAATCCGGCCAACACAAGAGAGGCACTTGCCCTCAAGTCTGTAGCCATGACGGGCGCCCCGCTTAAGTGATCGACTCCCTGGATAATCGCTGTATTCCCTTTGATTCGAATATTGGCACCCATCCGAAGCAATTCACTCACATGGATAAATCGATTTTCAAAGATCGTCTCCGTAATCACACTGAGCCCTCTTGCCAGGGACATCAATACCATAAATTGGGCCTGCATGTCTGTAGGAAAACCTGGATAGGGCTGGGTTTTTACATCGGTACTCCGAATCCTTGTGTTTCCAACCACCCTCACCCCATCTCCATCAGACTCAATCTCTACACCGGCTTCCCTCAGTTTGTAGATGAGGGCTTCCATGTGGTGAAGCGGGCAGTTGAGAAGTTTGATATTTCCCCGAGTCAGCCCTGCGGCGACCATAAGAGTCCCCGCTTCGATTCGATCCGGAATAACGGTATGGTTGACTCCGCCAAGACCTTCTACTCCTTCAATGACAATCGTACTTGTCCCAGCCCCTTCGATCTTTGCCCCCATTTTATTGAGCACTTGGGCCAACTCCACCACCTCTGGTTCCATGGCAGCGTTTCTTAGAATCGTCCTCCCTTTGGCAAGGGTAGCGGCCATCATTAAGTTTTCTGTTCCCGTCACCGTGGGAGTATCCAATGCAATATCTGCTCCTCTCAATCGGTCTGCTTTTGCCTCCACATACCCTTTTTTGAGTTCAATCCTTGCCCCCATGGCCTCCAAGCCCATCAGATGGAGATTGATCGGACGGGCCCCAATCGCACATCCTCCGGGAAGGGAAACAATCGCCTCTCCCTTTCTTGCCACAAGGGGTCCAAGGACCAAGATGGAAGCCCTCATCGTCTTCACTAATTCATAAGGAGCTTCACAATATGGCACCTCTGTCGCATCGATCCGATAGGTATGGTCTTCTACCGGATCCACTTTCACGCCAAGGGTTTTCAGGACTTTACTAATGGTCTCGATGTCCTTTAATTTAGGGATATTGTGAAAAAGGTTTTCTCCCTCTGTTAGAATACAGGCAGCAAAAATGGGGAGAGAGGCATTTTTAGAACCACTCACCTCTACCTCCCCAATCAGTCTCTCTCCTCCCTGAATCAGGATACGATTCATTGTTGGTAACCCTTTTTTCTTATCACAATCTTTGGGCTTTAATCACCCTCTTTATGCCTGCGAGGTCCTTCAAAAGGATGGGGCTTTTGAACTTTCCTGTAGATTCAAATAGTTCTGAAACCCTCTCTCCCTGCCCCTCGCCCATCTCGAGGAGAAGCCATCCCCCTTCTTTTAAATAGTGAGGAGCTTCGGAGATGATTCGACGATAGAAATGGAGCCCATCTTCTCCCCCTTTTAAAGCCATCAATGGTTCATAGTCTTTTATCTCTCTGGCCAATCGATCGATCTCTGAGTTTTTAATATAAGGGGGATTGGAAAGAATGAGATCGAAAGGCTTTTTAAAAGGTGAAAAAGGTTCAAAAAGATCACCCACGAGAAAGAGAATCCGATCCATCACTCCAGAGTCCCTTGCATTCTCCTTTGCCACTTCAATCGCTTCTTTTGAGAGGTCCGTAGCGATCAGGTTGAGATTCTTCAGTTCTCGGGCAAGGGAGATGGCGATTGCCCCACAACCCGTCCCCAATTCTAAAACAACGGGGCTCCTTTCGGAAGGATTCTTTGAGAGAATAGAGATCCCTTCCTCAACCAGATGTTCTGTCTCAGGCCGTGGAATGAGAACTCGTGAATCGACCTTAAATGGAATAGACCAAAATTCTTGATACCCCAAGAGATATTGAAGAGGTTCTCGAGAAGCCCTTCTCAGGATCAAACTCTTGAACTTCTCTTCTTCCTCCTTCCCCATCGGTTGATGAAAACAGAGATAGAGTCCCTCTCTTTTTAGGTCCATACAACAAGCCAGTAGAAGTTCGGCTTGAAGTCTTGGGTTTTGGACCTGGTGATCCCTCAAATAGTGGGTACCCCAGTTCAGGGCTTCCAACACGGTCATCCCTATTTTTAACGACTATTCTCTATTTTTTAGAGCTTCGGTCTGATAGTAGGTGATGAGGGAATCGATGATTTCGTCAAGATCCCCTTCGAGAATCTCATCCAAACGATATAAAGTCAATCCAATCCGATGATCGGTTACCCGTCCTTGGGGGAAATTATAGGTCCGGATCCTTTCGCTCCGCTCTCCTGTCCCCACTTGATTTCTTCGTTTCTCTGAAATCTCCTTCTCCTTCTCCTGCCTTGCTTTCTCCAATAATCTGGCCCTTAAAATTTTTAAAGCCTTGGCTTTATTTTTATGCTGAGATTTTTCATCCTGACAGGAGACGACTATCCCGGTCGGGAGATGGGTAATCCGCACTGCTGAATCGGTGGTATTCACACTTTGTCCTCCTGGGCCAGAAGATCGAAATATATCAATCCTCAGATCGTTTGGATCGATCTCCACCTCTACCTCCTCGGCCTCCGGAAGAATAGCCACGGTCACAGTAGAGGTATGAATCCTTCCCTGAGATTCGGTGATAGGAACCCTCTGGACCCGATGAACTCCACTCTCATACTTTAACCGGCTATAGACGCCTTTTCCTTCGATCAATGCGATGATCTCCTTAAACCCACCCACCCCGGTATAATGACGACTCAGAATCTCTACTTTCCAATTCTTTTTTTCGGCATATTTGGCGTACATTCGAAAGAGATCGGCAGCGAAGAGTCCTGCCTCCTCTCCCCCGGTCCCTGCACGAATCTCCAGGAGAATATTCTTCTCATCATTGGGATCTTTGGGAAGAAGGGCTATTCGGAGATCTCTCTCAACTTTCCCCTTCTCCTCCAGAAGGTGAACCACCTCTTCTTTGGCTAACCGCTTCAGTTCTTCATCTTCCTCGCTCTCCATCAGGACTCGATTCTCTCTGATCTCCTCCTCCAATTTCTTAAGCTTCCGATAGAGGTCGACCACCCTCCCCAATTCCGCATACTCCTTGGCCACCTTCTGAAGTTCTGTCTGATTATGGATGACCTCTGGTTGACTCAGGAGATGAGAAAGGGTTTCATATCGATGCTCCACTTCTTCCAGTCGTTCAAACATCTGACTCGCTCCTTTTTTCTTCTTGCCAATAAAAGAGCATAAGGTCCGGGTCTCCTTTATTTAAATAGAAAAAGTTTTTCAGAGAAGAGCCTGATCAAAGGGCCTCTCTCCAAAAACCGAAAAATCTTTTTTTACTGTCACTAATGATTAAGATCCTGCTCGGTGAAGAGGTTTCTGTGCGCGTAGATCTGGAGTGAATCCTCGATCAGGAGAGGTTCTGAAGGGAAGAAGTTGGACAAGAGATTATTCTTCCTTTGGTTCCAGCTTGTCTCCATACTTCTTTTTGAATCGCTCAATTCGTCCAGCTGAATCGACAAATTTCTGTTTCCCTGTGAAGAAGGGATGGCAATTCGAACAGATCTCCACATGGATCTCTTTCTGAGTACTTTTGGTCTCAAAAACAGCTCCGCAGGCACATTTAATCACGGTATCGTAAAGTTTTGGATGGATGTCTTTTTTCATTTCCTCTCCTCCAAGTTCTATTTTACCGATTTCAGAGAGATTTTCAATAGACCCTTACTGATTCATCGAATCCAGAAATTCCCGATTGCTCTTGGTCGCCTGAAGTTTCTCAAGGAGAAATTCCATGCTCTCTACGGTGTTCATCGGCTGAAGGACCTTTCTTAAAAGCCATATCCGGTTAAGGTCGTTTGGAGGGATGAGGAGTTCTTCTTTCCGAGTCCCTGAACGCTGGATATCGATAGAGGGAAAGACCCTTCGATCGACCAGACGGCGATCCAGATGGATCTCCATATTCCCTGTTCCTTTGAACTCTTCAAAGATCACCTCATCCATTCGGCTTCCCGTATCAATGAGGGCAGTCCCAATGATCGTCAGACTTCCTCCTTCTTCCACATTCCTCGCTGCACCAAAGAATCGCTTGGGTTTCTGTAAGGCATTGGCATCGATTCCTCCTGAGAGGACCTTCCCGCTCGGAGGGACGACGGCATTATAAGCCCTGGCCAATCGAGTGATACTGTCCAGAAGGATGACGACATCCCTTTGATGTTCAACCAGTCGCTTGGCTTTCTCAATGACCATCTCAGCGACCTGGATATGCCTCTGGGGTGGTTCATCAAAGGTTGAACTGATCACCTCGGCATCGACCGAACGCTCCATATCGGTGACCTCTTCGGGTCGTTCATCGATGAGAAGGACGATGAGCGTAATCTCTTTATGATTCTTCGTGATACTATGAGCAATCGTCTGCAGAAGCATCGTTTTTCCTGTTCGGGGGGCAGCCACGATCAAGCCCCGCTGTCCTTTGCCAATGGGCGTGAGTAAATCCATTACCCTCGCAGAATAATTCTCACTCTCTCCATCGACTTCTAAACGAATTCGCTCCATGGGATAAACGGGGGTAAGGTTATCAAAGAGAATCTTATCCCGGGCGACCTCTGGATCTTCATAATTGACCATCTCCACTTTCAACATGGCGAAGTATCGTTCATTGTCCTTAGGGGGCCTAATCTGCCCCGAAACCGTATCTCCTGTCCGAAGATTGAATCTCCGAATTTGAGAAGGGGAGATGTAGATGTCATCCGGTCCAGGCAAGTAGTTATAATCGGGGGCCCTGAGAAATCCAAATCCATCAGGTAAAATTTCGAGTACTCCTTCTCCGAAGATAAGGCCGTTCTTCTCAGTCTGGGCTTGAAGGATAGCGAAAATGAGGTCTTGTTTCCTCATTCCGCTCGCCCCCTCGACATTGAGTTCCTTGGCAATCTTGGTCAACTCACTAATCTTTTTCTTTTTTAAATCTTTAATATTCATCTTTCTCCTTCATCTCTCCTTTTTGGTATTCTTTCCATTCCTTCCCTACCGAAGGACATGGAGGATAGGTCTGAAGATTTTTTCTCCTTAAATGTCAAGGCGAGTAACAAAAAGGGCATTCTCTTCGATAAATTGTCTTCGTTGTTCCACCTCGTCTCCCATGAGAATACTGAAAATCTCATCGGCTTCGATTGCATCCTCAACCCTTACCTTCAGGAGGGTCCGCTTCTCTGGATTCATGGTCGTTTCCCACAACTGTTCAGGATTCATCTCCCCTAACCCTTTATATCTTTGGACGGTAATCCCCTCTTTTCCTAACTGGCTCAGAGCCTGAAGAAGATCCTCCACCTTCTCCACCGCGACCTCCTTCCCCTTTTCTAAAAGGAGGTAGGGGGGAGGGGCTATTTCTTGAATCTCTTGATAGGCCTGGAAAAGATTTCGATACTCCACGGAGGAAACGAGACTCCAATCGATACGAGTTCGAATTCCTCGAGCTCCATTGGTCTCTTGAACCTCAAACCCGTAGAGATTATGCTCCTCATCCCAGTAAAGCTCAGACACTTCAAAGCCGCTTTTGTGAAACTTCTTTTGAAGCTCAGCGGCCTTCCCTTTCTCTTCAAAGGTAGCTTTACTTCGAACCTGATGTTCTAAAAGAAGATTCAGAATGGATGGGGAAATTCCCTTTTTCCTTAATTTTTGAATCCAGTCACAATAAAGGAGGACCTTTTCGAGGAGTTGATTCAACTTCTTTTCAGAGATCTTCCTTCTTCCTTCTTTCACCCATACCTCGCTTCGGGCGGTGGCTCTCTTCATTAAATAGCGATTGAACTCTTCCTCGTTTTTAATATAAATCTCATTCTTGCCTTCTGTGATTTTGAACAGGGGAGGTTGGGCAATATAGAGATATCCGTGTTCGATGACCTCTGGCATCTGTCGATAAAAGAAGGTCAACAGTAAGGTCCGAATGTGAGATCCATCCACATCGGCATCGGTCATGATGATGATCCGATGATAGCGTAATCGGTGGATGTCAAACTCTTCCTTTCCGATGCCTGCTCCCAATGCCGAGATGAGAAGTCGAATCTCTTCATTGGTAATCATCTTGTCGAAACGGGCCTTCTCCACATTGAGAATCTTTCCCTTAATGGGAAGGATCGCCTGAGTCGTTCGATCCCTTCCCTGTTTGGCCGATCCTCCTGCAGAATCTCCTTCTACGATAAAAAGCTCGGATCGTTCAGGATCTTTCTCCTGACAATCAGCCAACTTCCCGGGCAGAAGGTCATTTTCCAGGGCGCCTTTTTTTCGGGTCAACTCCCTGGCCCGTCGGGCAGCCTCCCGGGCTCGCGCGGCATCGATCACCTTCGAGACGATTTTTCTTGCGACACCAGGGTTCTCTTCAAAATAGGCTCCCAACTTCTCATTCACAAGGGCTTCCACCAATCCTTTGACCTCGCTATTGCCGAGTTTTGTTTTCGTCTGCCCTTCAAATTGAGGTTCCCTTAACTTGACACTGATGACCCCTACAAGCCCTTCCCGGGTATCCTCTCCTGTAATATTCTCTTTCACTCCTTTGAGGAGGTTCGAACTGGCTGCATATTGATTGATGGTCCGAGTCAGAGCGGTCTTAAATCCTACGAGATGAGTCCCTCCTTCCTGAGTATTGATATTGTTTGCAAAAGAGAAGAGATTTTCCGCATACCCATCGTTATATTGGAAAGCGATCTCCACTTCGATCCCGTTCTTCTCCCCTTGAATATAAATGGGTTTGGGGTGGATACAGTTTCTATTCTTATTTAAGTATTCGACGAAAGAGATGATTCCTCCCTTATAGAAAAAGTCGTGTCGTTTCCCTGAACGTTCATCTTCGATACTAATGGAGAGCCCCTTATTTAGGAAGGCCAATTCCCTCAGTCTTTGAGAGAGGAGGTCAAAATTGAATTGAGTCGTTTCAAAGATTTCGCTATCAGGTTTAAATCGAATCTGAGTCCCCGTGGATTTGGTTTTCCCGATCGTCTCTAAAGGGGTCTTGGCCTCTCCTCGCTCGTAAACCTGATGATAGACCTTTCCATCTCTTCGAATCTCTAACTCCACATACTCCGAAAGGGCATTAACAACCGAAAGCCCTACTCCATGAAGGCCCCCTGAAATCTTATAGCTCTGATCATCAAATTTGCCTCCAGCGTGGAGTTTGGTCATTACCACTTCTACGGCGGGTCGCTTCTCCTTCTCATGAAGATCGACTGGAATCCCACGGCCATTATCTCTCACGGTCACACTATTATCGATATGGATGATCACCTCAATCTTATCACAATAACCAGCCAGGGCCTCGTCAATACTATTATCCACTAACTCATGGACCAGATGATGAAGACCCTCGAGTCCGGTATTCCCAATATACATGGCCGGCCGTTTTCGAACCCCTGCGAGACCCTCGAGGACTTTAATCTGTTCCGCTGTATACTGTTGCTCTTCCTGAGATTTCATGGAGTCTCCTTGAACGAACGCTCTAAATTTTTAAAGGATTCTTTCAAATCCTCATGGGCATGACAATACAGAGTTGATCTGATGGAAGTTTGGAGGTTTCGGGGCGAAGGGTGCAAGGACTCCCTTCGTCCTTTAATTCCATATAGATAAAAGAGGTATCCATCACCTGAAGGGCATCCAGTAAATACCTGGCATTAAATCCGACTTCCATCGGAGGACCTTCGTAAAGGACATCCAGCTCTTCTTTGGCATCTCCGAAATCCTGATGAAAAGAAGACAGTTCTAATAGATTTCTTTTAAACGAAAGTTTAATCCCTTCTAACCGTTCGCTGGCCATCGTCGAAATCCTTCTTAAAGAGCCATAAAATCTCTCTTTCTCTATCTTGATGATTTTATCATTATCTCTGGGAATGACCTGTTCATATTCTGGATACTCCCCTTCAATCAGTCGGATGGCCATTAAGGAAGGACCTATTTTAAAGAATCCATGAGTTTGGTTAAAATAGATTCCTACTTCTTTATCCTCTTCCGTCTCCCCTAATACCTTTTTTATTTCTAAGACTCCTTTTTTGGGTAAAAGAACCCCTTTCTCAATCCCTTTAATCGGAGAACATTCCCGATCGATTAAGGAGAGACGATGTCCATCCGTGGCAACCAACCTCAACCCTTCTTTTCCATTGACTTTTTGTTGAATAAAAAGAATCCCATGAATGTGATAACGAGATTCCTCATTGGAGGCAGCGAAAGCCGTCTTCTCAATCATTTCCTTGAGTGTTGGCCCAGAGATGTAGGAGAATAGTTTTTCTTGAAAGGAGGGAAAGGAGGGGAACTCTTCAGGATCCAGTCCAACCAGGTTAAAGACCGACTTTTCACATTGAAGATTGATCCAATGGTTTTCTTTCTTCCGAATTTGGATCACTCCTTCTGGAAGTTCCCTTACAATCTCATAAAGTTTTTTGGCTGAGACAGAGGCCTTTCCTTCCTCAAACACCTCCGCTTTTAACGTTTCCTGGATTCCTGTTTCGAGGTCTGTCGCCGTAAGGAAAAGACCGTCCTTTTTCCACTCCATATAGAGATGGGAAAGAATGGGGAGGGTTGTTCTTCGCCCAGTAATTCCCTGAACTAAACTTAATCCTTTCACTAATTCACTCTTATGAATTTCAAAAAAGGACATACTCTCCTCCTTCAATGAAAATCTTTTATTTTATTAGAGTCATCATCATCATCATCGATGTGGAAATGAGGAAAAAAGAGATAACTCCTAAAAAGACCTTTGATTTTTTAAGTTGAAATAAATTAAAAAAAATAAAATTTAAAAATGTTAGTTTTTAAAACCCTCTTTTTTCCTCATTGGATTCACAAGATTTCAAACCTTGACTCACCATTGCTTCATCAAGATTTAATTCGACTCTGCAACTGTTCAATCATCTCTTTAAAAGAAGGATCGTTAGAGATTCGCTCTTCAATTTTTTTAATAGAATGAAGGACCGTAGAATGGTCTTTCCCACCAAATTTTTCTCCAATTTCAATCAAAGAGGAGGAGGTCAGTTTTCGCGACAGATACATGGCTATCTGCCTGGGAAGGACTAAGCCTTTATGTTTTCGCTTCAATTTAAAATCGGTGAGTTTAATATTAAAATAATTGGCCACCACTTTTTGAACCATCTCAATCGAGATAAACTCTTCCTTAGGATGAATAATATTTTTCAAAACCTCTTTGGCTAAAGTGAGGTTAATAGGAGTATGGGTTAAGGAAGAAAAAGCTCCAATTCGAATTAAGCAACCTTCTAACATTCGAATATTGGAATCGATTTGTGAGGCTAAATAAAAAGCGACATCATTGGGAAGGTCAATCTTTTCATTTTCCGCCTTCTTTTTTAAAATAGCCACCTTGGTTTCAATATCCGGGGGTTGAATATCTGCAATCAGTCCCCATTCAAATCGTGATCTCAATCGCTCTTCAAAATGAGGGATATCTTTTGGAAATTTATCACTGGTGACTACAATCTGTTTCCTTGCCTCATAAAGGGAATTAAAGGTGTGGAAAAATTCTGCTTGGGTTCTTTCCTTACCTGCAATAAACTGGATATCATCGATTAAGAGAATATCCATTCTTCTAAATTTATTTCTGAAATCTTCCATTCGGTCGAATCGAATGGAATTGATCAATTCGTTGGTAAATTCCTCAGCGGAAAGATAGCAGATTTTTTTGGGATCAGGAAGAATTCGATTTTGAATGATATGATTTCCAATCGCATGAAGAAGATGCGTTTTTCCCAATCCGACCCCCCCGTAGATAAATAAGGGGTTATAGTTTTTGGCCGGTTGATTAGCGACCGCCAGACAGGCAGCATTAGCAAATTGGTTACTGGCTCCCACCACAAAATTACTAAAGGAATATTTAGGATTAAATTTAGGGGTCATGATTGATTCCGTTTCCTCCTTGAAAGGAGGAGGGGAATCTTTATCCAGTGATTTTTCATTTCGAATTTTAAAGTGAAGATGACACGGTTTCTGAGTGAGCAGAGAGATCGTCTCTTTGATCGGGATAGAATAGTGCTCTGATACCCATTCCTTATAAAAACGGTTTGGGACTTCCAAAACGACATGGCCTTCATCCATCGTAAGAAATTGAATGGGTTTTATCCAAATATCAAAATTTTGAGGGCCGATCCTTTCTTTGATGGATTCGGCAACTTTAGACCAGAGTTCTTCCATCGATTTGACTCGGGGAAAGAATTAGAAATGTAGATAAACCTGCTGGATGGTAAAAAGATAAATTGTAAAAGATTAACATTTTCAAATAGTTATCAATCTCTTTTCACATTGTTTCCACAATTGTGGAAAAATGAACCTTAAATTTAGTGGGGAAGCTAATGAGGATATTTTATGCTTTCTTACTGGACAAAAATATAAATAACTTTTATTGAGAAAAATTTCAAGTCTTTTTTTCTTTAATCTTTCTCTGCCAATTTAGCGACAGAAACTACCTTCTCTCCCTCTTCAAGGCTGATCAATCTTACCCCTTGAGTTGTCCTCCCTTGAATCGGGATGTCTGCCGCCCGAAGTCGAATGATCTTTCCCTTATTCGAGACCAGCATCACGTCGTCCTCTTCGATGATGGTCTTGATTCCTATGACCTCTCCAGTCTTTTTCGTCCGTTTGATCGTAAAAATTCCAGATCCTCCACGATTCTGAACTCGGTACTCGGAAGCCAACGAGCGCTTTCCATAACCGTTTTCCGTCACCGTCAGGATAGAAGTGTGAGGAATCACGACTTCCATCCCCACCACTTCATCATCCTTATTTAATCGAATAGCTCGAATTCCTCGCGCTGTTCGTCCCATTTCCCGAATCTGATCCTCCGGGAAATGAATCGCCTTCCCCAATTTGGTCGCAACAAAGAGATGACGCTGCCCATCGGTTAATTTAGTAGAAATCAATTCATCCCCTTCTTCCAGGGTGAGAGCAATAATCCCACCCGATCTCGGATTACTATAGGCTTCAAGGGCCGTCTTCTTGATGATTCCTCTCTTCGTCACGAAAGTGATATATTTCCCAGGGGTAAACTCTTTTAATGCAAGGATGGTCGTGATCTTTTCCTCAGGTCCGAGGTTCAAGAGATTAACAATCGCCTTTCCCCTGCTCATCCGACCTGCCTGAGGGATCTCATGAACTTTCTTCCAATGGATTCGGCCTTGATCGGTAAAGAAGAGCAAATAATCATGGGTTGAGGCAATGAATAGATCCTCAACAAAATCTTCCTCCTTCACATCGATCCCAATCTTTCCTTTACCTCCTCGATGTTGACTTCGATAGAGACTGATCGGATTCCTCTTGATATACCCCGTGTGGGTGATCGTGACAACCATCTCCTCTTCAGCAATTAAGTCTTCGATTTTTAATTCGGGGGCCACTTCCACAATTTCTGTTCTTCTTTCATCTCCATAAGCCTCTCGGATAGAGAGGAGTTCTTCCTTAATGACGTTGAGGATTAATCGCTCACTGGAGAGGATCGTTTTCAGACGATGAATCAATTTTATCGTTTCTTCATACTCCTCAATCACTTTTCGCTGTTCCAGGTTGGTGAGGCGCTGTAATCTCATCTCCAAAATGGCTTGAGCCTGTTCTTCGGAAAAGGCAAACTGGCTTATCAATCGGTCTTTAGCCTCCTTGGGAGTCTTCGAGGCCTTGATCGTAGCGATAATGGCATCAATCTGATCGATCGCTCTTTTTAATCCCTCTAAGATATGGGCCCTTGCCTCCGCCTTTTTAAGATCATAAAGGGATCTCCGAGTGACCACCTCAATCCGATGCTGAAGAAAGAGTTGCAAGATCTCTTTGAGATTGAGGAGCTTTGGTTGATTCTGATGGATGGCAAGCAGGATGATCCCGAAAGAGGTTTGCATTTGGGTATTCTTGTAGAGTTGATTAAGGATGATTTCAGGGACCTCATTCTTCTTAAGCTCAATGACAATCCTTAGCCCTTCTCGATCGGATTCATCTCGAATATGAGAGATCCCTTCGATGGTTTTCTCTTGAACGAGTTCGGCTATCCTTTCGATCAATTTGGCTTTATTGACCTGATAAGGAAGTTCTGTAATGACGATACTTTCCCGTTCTCCTTTTCTGTCGCGTTCGATCATTGCCCTGGCCCGAAGTTGAACGATCCCTTTGCCCGTTTCATAAGCCGATTTTATTCCTTCCCTGCCATAGATGAAACCTCCCGTCGGGAAATCGGGGCCGGGGATATGATCCATCAATTCTTCAATCGTGATTTCAGGTTCATCAATCAGTGCGATTAACCCGTTGATGGTCTCAACCAGGTTATGAGGAGGGATATTGGTTGCCATTCCAACCGCAATCCCGGAGGAGCCGTTCACAAAGAGGTTTGGAAATTTAGATGGAAGGACAGAAGGTTCCAGGAGGGACTCATCATAGTTAGGAACAAAATCGACCGTTTCTTTATCTATATCTGCCAGAAGCTCATGGGCGAGTTTTGCCATACGAACTTCTGTATATCGCATGGCTGCAGGGGGGTCCCCATCAATAGAGCCAAAGTTTCCCTGACCATCAATCAAGGGATAACGGAGGGAGAAGTCTTGGGCCATTCGAACGATGGCCTCGTATACGGCCATATCTCCATGGGGATGATACTTTCCAATCACATCCCCGACAATCCGAGCCGACTTTTTATAGGGTTTATCCCAATCGTTTCCGAGTTCATTCATCGCATAGAGGATTCGGCGATGAACAGGCTTTAGACCATCTCTCACATCGGGCAAAGCTCTACCGATGATGACGCTCATGGCATAATCCATATAGGATTTTTTCATTTCGTCTTCGATATGGACTGGGATCGGAATCGTCTGGTCGTTCATGAGTCCCTCGTCAGATAAGAAAATTAATTGAAAACTTAATATAAAATTGTTTTTCATGCAAGGTTAACTTGACAAGGAGAATGGAATTTGGTTATTAATAAAAACTTAATTATTTCAAAAAACTAAGATACTTTATAAAAGAGGATGATATGAAGAGAACCTATCAACCGAGCACCATAAGGAGAAAGAGAACTCACGGCTTTTTAAAAAGGATGGAGACAAAGGCAGGGCAGAAGGTTCTAAAAAGGAGGAGGGCAAAGGGAAGAAAGAGGTTAACCGTTTAGGTGGAAGGAAGATTTCGATTTACGAAAAAAGAGAGAATCATCTCTTCCAGGGAATTTAAATGGGTTATAAGAAATGGAAAGAGACTATCTACTAAAAATTACATAATATTCTTGAAAGAAAATGAGAAAGGGTTTCATCGTTTGGGAATCGTTATAAAGAAGGAAGTGGGGCGGGCCACCTTAAGAAATAGAGTAAAAAGATATCTTAGAGAGTTCTTTCGACTCAATAAATATAGAATTAGTGGATCATTCGATATCATCATTTTAGTAAAAAAAGGGGTTTCTTCGAAAAAATACTGGGAGGTAGAAGAGGAATTATTGAAAGCGTTGGGATGAAACTCATTGAAAGATTTATCATAATGGTTATTTATTTTTATCAGAACTCCTTATCCCTCTTTTTTGGGCCCTGCTGTCGCTTCTATCCCTCTTGCTCTAATTATGCAATTGAATCTATTACGCGATATGGATTAGGGAAGGGAGTGCGAATGGCTCTAAAGAGAATTTTCAAATGTCATCCTTTCCATCCTGGAGGATACGATCCCGTTCAAGACAATATTTAGAATAAAAATTAACCAGAAAGAATAAAAATGGAAAAAAGAGCTATCTTAGCGATAATATTAACATTTTTAATAATTTTCGGTTGGGGACTCATTCAGTCAAAAATCTCCCCTCCCCCTAAAGAAAATGCAAAAAAGGAGGAGGTTAAACCCGCGGAAAAACGGGAGACAAAACCTCTCATAGAAGATAGGTCCGTTAAAGATTCAAAGGGAGAATCAAAAAAGTTTACTAAAAGAGAGATCTCGATTGAGACTAAAAATTATTGGGCCACATTTACCAATGAAGATGCAAGATTGAAGCACTTTAAATTAAAAGCCTATAAAGATCGAGTGATGGAGTCAGCAATTACCATCAAGGTGAATAAATTTATAAAAGAAATTTTTGGAGGGAAAGGAGAGGGTCCCAAAAGACCAAATCCCTTTGATTTAGTCAATACAAGGGAAGAAGAAGGCCTTCCGCTTGGGCTTTTAATCGATCCTGATGATAAAGATTCGGGTTGGGAGGTAAATAATGAGAGATTATCCCTTCTTAAAGAGGGGGAGAAAGGAGAGGTCATTTTTTCAAAAGAGTTAAGCAATGGATTAAGATTACTTAAAAAATATATTTTTTACTCTGACCGAAGCGATATAGATTTAGTCGTAGAATTTCAGAATCCTACACCTAAAGATCAAAATATAAAAGTAGGGTTGCAATGGATTGGTCGGGTGGAATTGGAGAGGTTAGCAGAAGAAGGAAATAAAGATTATGGATTGAGATATGTTTATTTGAAAAATAAAAAGATCGAGAAGAAGGGTCTCGGAGGCTCTACTTCTTCAGGATGTACCCCTGGCTGTGGCACGGTGAAAAAAAAGATCGATCCTTTTGAATTTTCTGATAATGGTGTGATTGATTGGTATGCGTTTGAAGGAGAGTATTTTGTTGCCCTCATCGTTACACCTCCTTCTGAAAAGGAGATCTTATTAAATGTCAAGGGGCAAGAGAATAATATTTTAAAGGCCACTCTACTGTCTTCTCCAATCTCTCTCCCAGCCAAGAACTCCATCTCAATGAATTATAAAGTTTATTTGGGCCCAAAAGAGATTAGGGCTCTAAAGGCTTTTGGAAAAGGGGCAGAGGGTTTAGTCGACTTTGGTTTTTTTGCCATTATTGCAAAACCCCTTCTCTGGTTTCTTAAGTTCACCCATTTGTTTACAAAGAATTTTGGTCTGGATATCATCATTCTGAGCATCTTAATCAAGATAATTTTTCTACCCCTTACCCAGATCAGTATGAGATCAATGAAGGAGATGCAGAGGGTTCAACCTGAAATGAATCGACTCAGGCAGCAATTCAAAAATGACAAGGCAAGGCTTCAGCAAGAAATCATGCTTCTCTATAAAAGAAGAAAGATCAATCCTATGAGTGGATGTCTTCCAATGTTGATCCAGATTCCTGTATTTATAGCCCTTTATAATGCCCTTCAAAATTCCATAGAGATGAGGCATGCCCCATTCATTCTATGGATTCGTGATCTGTCAGCTAAGGACCCGATCTATATTACCCCTCTCGTGATGGGTGCCACCATGGTCATTCAACAGAAGATGACCCCTACGGCTGCTGACCCTGCTCAAGCAAAGATATTCATGCTTATGCCCATTATGTTTACCTTCCTTTTTCTTAACTTTCCTTCAGGGCTCGTTCTATATTGGTTAGTCAATAATGTCCTCTCTATTGCTCATCAATATTATATGAATAAGAAGGGGTGATCCAATCATTATTGGAGAGAGATTAGAGATTTCAAAAAAGATTGCAGAAGAATTGATTGAGAAGATAGGGGTTCAAGCAAAGGTGGAGGGCTATATAAAAGAAGGGGCGATCTATCTGGAAGTGAATACAGATAGAGAAGGAATTCTGATTGGGAAAGAAGGTAAGGTATTAGATTGTCTCCAGTTTTTAATCAACAGGATAGTGAATAAGAGATTAATGGAGGATACAAAAATATATTTAGATATCAATCAATATAAAGCGAAAAAGGTAGAAAGACTCTCCAATATGGCCCTTCAATTGGGAAAGAAAGTCAAAAAAACCGGAAAATCCATCCTTATTGGTCCATATAATCCCCATGACCGGAGGGTGATCCATCTTGCTTTAAAGAACGACCCTTCTCTAAAGACCGAAAGCTTGGGAGAAGGGGAGTTGAAAAGGATAAAGATCATCCCCACAGGTAAATCTCTTTGAATAGAGATTATACACGAAAAAAAAACCACCCCGTCGAGGAAGATACAATTGCGGCCATTTCCACACCCTACGGGGAGAGTGGAATTGGGATTGTCCGGATGAGTGGGTCTCTGGCGGAGTCAATAGCAAAAAGGATATTTAGAGCAAAAAAAGGTGAAGTTCCTTATTTTATTTCTCACCATTTCCATTATGGGGAGATTGTGGATCCAAAGGATGGCCATGTGATTGATGAGGTTCTTTTAGTTTCTATGAAAGCCCCAAAAACCTACACTCGGGAAGATGTGGTGGAGATTCATTGTCATGGAGGATACTTTTTGCTCCAGAAAGTACTGGAATTAGTCCTAAGGGAAGGGGCAAGACTTGCTCAGCCAGGAGAATTTACAAAGAGAGCCTTTCTAAATGGAAGAATTGATCTGACTCAGGCTGAAGCTGTGATCGATCTCATCAAAGCCAAAACAAAAGAGAGCCTTGAGATTGCAAATCAACAGTTGAGAGGTAATCTTTCAAGAGAGATGCTGGCGATAAAAGAGCAATTGGTCAAGGATTTAACTTTAATTGAGGCACACATCGATTTCCCGGAGGAAGAGATTGAGCCTATTTCTTACGAAGAATTAAAGAAGGATTTAAACTCTATTACTGCGAAGGTAGATGAATGGCTGCTCTCCTATGAAGAAGGAAAATTTTTTAAGGAAGGAATTTCTTGTGCAATTGCAGGAAAGACGAATGTTGGGAAATCAAGCCTTTTAAATGTTCTATTAAAAGAGGAACGGGCCATCGTCACCCCGATTCCAGGAACCACAAGGGATGTAATCGAGGAGGTTATTAATATTCATGGGATCCCCATTCGTCTAATAGACACGGCGGGAATCAGAGGAGCAAAAGATATTATAGAAAAAGAAGGGATAAGGAGAGCAAAGGAGAGGATTGGAAGGGCAGATCTAATTATTTTAGTTCTTGATGGAAGTATAGAATTAGAGGCAGAAGATATTGAAATTTTTGAAGAGGTTAAGGAGAAGAAGAAAGTGATCTGTGTAAATAAAAAAGACCTTCCCATCCGACTCTCCATAGATGATTTGAAAAGAAATTTTAAACAAGATCCCATTGTATTTACTTCGGCATTAAAAAATCAGGGAATTGATGAGTTAAAAGAGGCGATCTATTCTACTGTACTAAAAAGAGGAGTAAGATTTTCACCGGAGCATCTCATTATTACCAATGTCCGTCACAAAGAGATCCTAATCAAAATGAAAGAGAGCCTATATAATGTGCTCGAAGGGTTAAAAGAGGGGGAATCTCTGGAATTTATTGCCTTTGAAATTCGGTTGGCCCTTGAAGCCCTCTCGGAAATGGTGGGTGAGACAACCACAGAAGAGATATTAAATAGGATTTTTGAGCAGTTCTGTATAGGTAAATAAATGTTTCACGTGAAACATTCTCCTCCTCACATCCTTCTCCTGAATCCTTGGATCACTGATTTTTCTGCTTATAACTTTTGGGTAAAGCCAATAGGGCTTCTATATATTGTAAGTCTTTTAAGATATTTTGGATTTCGTGTTACTTTTATCGATTGTCTTGATTGTTATAGTAAGATCAAACCATATGGAGATGGCAAGTTTTTTAAAACTAAGATTGAAAAACCGCCCCCTTTAAAATCTATTCCAAGAAATTATTGCCGATATGGAATCTCTGAGGAAATGTTGTTGAAAAGGCTCTCTATGATAGAGGGAAAACCGGATCTCATTGGAATCACTTCGGGAATGACCTACTGGTATCCAGGTGTGTTTCAATTAATTGAAATCATTAAAAAAATTTTTAAAGGAGTACCTGTAATTCTGGGCGGCCTTTATGTAAATTTATGTTATGAGCACGCCGAGAAGTATTCAGGTGCGGATTTTCTGTTTAAAAATGGAAGTGAGTGGGAAGCAATAAAATTCATATCAAATATACTTCATTTCCCGCTTTTAGATGAAATGGATAATAGTGATTTTGATAACTTACCTTTTCCCGCCTTCGATTTATACCCAAAATTGAATTTTACGGTAATTCTAACTTCAAGGGGTTGTCCATATCATTGTAGCTATTGTGCTTCCCCAATTTTGTCAAAAAATTTTATAAAGAGAGATCCATCTAAGGTTGTGGATGAGATTGAATATTGGACCATTCGATATGGCATTGAGAATATCGCCTTTTATGACGATGCCTTATTAGTCAACTCAAGTACCCATTTTCTCCCTATGATGAATGAATTATTGAGGCGGGGAATAAGATGCAATTTTCATGTGCCAAATGCCCTCCATATCAGGGAGATCAATGAGGAGGTTTCAAGGCTTCTATACCAAAACAATTTTAAACATCTACGGTTAGGATTTGAAACATCGAACGAGATCGCTCAGCTTGAAACCGGAGGAAAGGTGAGAAATGAAGAATTCTTGGTGGCTATTCATCATTTAAAAATGGCAGGTTTTTCTGGAGAAGAGATTGGAGTCTATATCTTGGCAGGTTTGCCGGGTCAGAGAATTGAAGAGGTTGAGGACACTATAATATTTGTAAGACAACAAGGGGCGAGGCCTATTCTTGTAGAGTATTCTCCCATCCCAAAAACACCTCTTTTTGAAAAGGCCAAGCAGTTCAGTCCATTTGATATTGAAAATGAACCATTGTTTCAAAACAATTCCCTTTTCCCATGCCAATGGGAGGGGTTTACAGAAAATGATTTTAGAAAATTAAAGGAAAGGATCAAGAAAGGGGAGATTTAATGAAACCTCAAGAGATCATAAAAGATATATTTATCGTTGGAGGACCCGATATTACGGATCCCAGAGATGGATGTGTTTATTTACTCAATATGGGAGAATTAATTCTAATTGATACTGGTGCAGGGTGGAGTGTTAATAAAATTATCAAGAATATCAGGTCATTAGGACTCGATCCACAAAAGATAACAAAAATCCTTCTCACTCATTGTCATATTGATCATATTGGTGGGGTTCCTGAATTGAAAAAGAAATTTGATACAAAGATATATATTCATCAATTGGATGCACCTCCTTTAGAAAAGGGAGATTCGATATTGACAGCCTCGGCGTGGTATCAAACGAGTTTTCCTCCCACCAAGATTGATGTAAAATTAACCGGCGCTGAAGAAATCCTTGAGATTGGAGAGCAAAAAATAATTTGTCTTCATACCCCAGGACATACACCAGGTTCAATTTGTATCTATTTGGATAAAGATGAGAAAAGGATTCTTTTTGCCCAAGATCTCCACGGTCCTTTACTCCCTGAGTTTGGTTCCAATATTAATGATTGGGATGAGTCAACGAAAAGGTTAATAGATTTGAATGCGGATATTCTATGTGAAGGTCATTTTGGAATCATAAAGACAAAAAAAGAAATTTTAAATTATATTACATCCTATCGGAAACAGTATGGAGTTGAATAAAATAAAAGGGAGGTATTAATAAATAAGGCTGGGAATCGATTGTATATTTTTTTTATAAAAAAATATATTAATATTTTCAAATAAATATCAAAAATTCCAAATTTTTTGAAAAATATAAGTATAATAATTTTATTCTTTTCCCCCACTGAAAAATCCTTCCAATAAATATCACAAATAAAAAAAATCAATAATTTCAATTATTTATGATATTTTTGTTTTTTGGCATAGGGTATGCATCTACTATAGTGAAACTTAAAGAAAGGAGGAAACGACGATGGAAAAGAGGATGAAGGGATTAAAGACAGGGTTGATGGTAGG
>CAZMWF010000040.1:0-31098 GCA_964570075.1 uncultured Syntrophaceae bacterium
ACGAATCGATCTATCGTTGAAATGGGTTTCTGATTAAAACCAACCAAAGTAAGGATTTCTATGGACCATTTAAGGTAGCCGCACTTTGGGTTTCTCCAATACTCCTCTCGGGCTTATTCCCCATCTGAGTGAGGGATTACAGAGAATCGTAATCTTTTCTTGACAGAGGAGGAAGATCCACTTAGAATTTAATTAAAAGGAGGTGAGACTTATGAGATGGATGTTTCCCCATGCAACCCATTGTTCAGCCTGCGGTTCAATGCGTTAGTCCTGAGCAAGACGTTAAACTGCTCATTTAGACCAAAGAGGGTATGGAAGGCCGATCTATGAAGATCGGCCTTTTTTCTTCCTTGACAAGAAGGGTTGTAAATTTATAGGATGACTCATCCCATTTAAGGAGGAGGATTTACATGGAAGTGATTAAAGGTTCAGAAGTGAAACGGGAGGTCATTGGGAAAGGCAGAACACGATATCTTGCCTATCTTTCCAATCTGATGATGGTCGTCATTGACTTCGAAGAAGGACCTTCTCCTCAACCCGATCCGCCTCACTCTCACCCTCATGAACAAATCTCCTATGTCGTTTCCGGAGAAATCAATCTTTTCATAGGAGATCGAACCGTTCGATTAGAGCCAGGAGATATATTTGCTGTTCCTCCCAATGTTCCCCACGGGGTTCAACTCCTGAGCAAAAAGGCGAGGTTAGTCGACACGTTTACTCCTATTCGAGAAGATTTCTTAAAAAAATGAGAGAGATTTTATAACCATCTTGACATTGAAGGGCTAATTTGTATACCATTTTCTAAAACCAAATTCAGGAAAGGAGGTTTACAATGAAACGTAGCCTTATTTTTCTCATGGCGATGGTGTTGGGATTCTATCTCTACTTTGGGAATTGCCCTTCCGTTTCTGCTCAGAAGGTATTACGCCTTGGAGAGACCCATCCCCAGGATTATCCAACGACAAAGGGAGATTATGAGTTTGCCCGGTTGGTCAAAGAACGGACGAAGGGGAAGATTGTCATCGAAGTCTACCACAGCAAACAGTTAGGAGAAGAGAAGGCAGTCATTGAGCAGGTCCAGTTGGGATCCATCGATTTTACTCGGGTGAGTATTTCTCCTGTTTCCGCCTTTGTAAGGGACCTTGATGCCCTCCAGCTCCCCTACCTCTATCGGGATCAAGCCCATATGTGGAAGGTCTTAGATGGACCCATCGGACAGGAAATCTTAAAAAAGCTTGAGGCGAGCAATTTTATTGGATTGGGGTGGTTTGAAGCGGGTTCGAGGAATTTCTATACGAAGAAGCAGGTAAAAACCGTGGCGGATCTAAAGGGAATGAAGATTCGAGTACAGCAAGCCCCATTAATGGTGGCTATGGTGGAGGCCCTTGGTGCGGTAGCGACTCCCTTGGCCTTTGGAGAGGTCTATTCGGCCCTTAAGACCGGGGTGATCGACGGGGCGGAAAATAACTGGCCGAGCTATCTTTCCACCAGTCATTATGAGGTCGCCAGATACTTTATTACCGATGAACATACAAGAGTCCCCGAGATCATGATTGCCAGCAAAAAGGTCTTCGACAAATTGTCGAAAGAGGAACAGGAGATCATTAAGAAAGCCATGAAGGATGCCCAACCCTACCAAATCAAACTATGGAATGATTACGAAAAGGTGGCTGAAAAGACGGTTCGGGAAAAGGGATGTATCATTACAGAAGTCACTCCTCAGGAAAAGAAGAAGTTTATGGATGCGATGAAGCCCCTCTACGATAAGCAGCCTCCTGAAATTATGGCTGTGGTGAATAAAATCCGGGCGGTTCAATAAGAATTCTTTGTCATCTGGTCAAGAAAGGGCAAGGGCTTTTTCAGCTCTTGCCCTTTCTATTTTTCAGGCATAAGGAGAGTGGGGAGGGTCATGGTAATTGCAGGGAAATAGGTGACCAGGAAGAGGGTGATGAGCATAGAGAGGTAGAAAGGAAGACACCCTCTCGCTGCCCTCTCGATGGGAATTTTTCCTACCGCGCTTCCAACGAATAGAGCGGCTCCCACAGGAGGAGTGCAGAGACCGATGGAGAGATTCATAATCAACATGATCCCGAAGTGGACAGGATCCATCCCCATCTTTAAAACCAGAACGGGGTAGAGGATAGGCGTACAGATGAGGATCAGAGGAGCCATATCCATGATGCACCCTAAGATAAGGAGCATGATATTCACAAGAAGGAGTAAGAGATAATAGTTATCCGTGATGGAAAGTAACCACTCTGTGGTCAACCTTGGAACCTGAAGCCTGGAGAGGAGATGTCCAAATGCACTGGCGGCCGCGATGAGACTCATGACGATGGCTAATGTCTTAAGAGAGGAATAGAGGATCTTTCCAAACCGCAAGAGAGAGATCTCCCGATATACGAAAAAAGTAATGATAAAGGCATAGATAACTGCAAAGGCAGCCGCTTCCGTTGCCGTAAACACACCAATGACAACCCCTCCTACGACAATCAGAGCCGTGCACATGGCAAGGAACCCATCCCAAAGGATGTGGAAAGCTTCTTTAAGGGTATAACCTTCGCCTCTTGGATATCTCCTTTTTATAGCGATGATTAAAGAGATCACAAGCATGGTGAGTCCCATGAGGATGCCGGGGAGATAACCTCCCAAGAAGAGTTTCCCGACGGAGAGGACCATTAGGGAACCCCCCGCAAGTTGAGAAGCGGTCCCAACGGCAAAGGCATAAATAATCATATTATGGCTCGGAGGGATGATAATTCCCTGACAGGCGGAGCAGACCGTTAACCCCACGGCAAATTCCTCATCGTATCCCTGTTTCTTCATCATCGGGATGACGATCGATCCGAGGGAAGAGACATCTGCGACCGCGGAGCCTGAAATCCCCCCAAAGAACATGCTATCTAAGACGTTCACCAGAGCCAATCCACCCGGTAGCCTTCCAACGAAAAGGTTGGCCAAATTCACAATCCTTCTGGAGATCCCTCCCTCGTTCATGATCTCCCCCATAATGATGAAAAAAGGGATCGCCAGAAGAGAGAAGTTCATCACCCCATCGGCCATGACTTTTACAATGGCTTCTAAAGGGACATTCAGGTAGAGCCCTGTGACGATGGCGGAGATGGCTAAACAGAAGGTGATGGGAACCCGAAGAAGGACTAAGACTCCAAAAATTCCAAGAAGAAGGGTGATGGCGACACGATCCACGATCATTTCTTCTCTCCAGCGCTCATAAATTTTCGATCGAGATAAGCATCGTCCTTCTCCATATTGAAAAGGTTTGCCACCGAATCATAAATGATCAATAAACCTGCCAGAGGAATCATGATAAATTGCAAAGAGGCGGGTAGAATGGGGATAGAGGCAATTCTTGCCTTAATTCCTATGATCAGTAAAGTTCCGTAATAAAGGAAGACAGAACCGATGATGGTAAGGATGAGATATTTTAATTTTAAGAGGAGCGTGTTGATCCATAAAGGGGTCCTCTGGGGAAAGAGATTGACATTTATATGCAAGTCGAGTTTCACTCCAATAGCCATGCTTAAAAAAGTGAAGGCGGTCATAAGGACATCTTTAGAGATTTCTTCCATCCAGGAGATTCCGGACTGAAAGAAGTAGCGCATGATGACATTGCTCGAGATAATGATGAGCTGGAAAGCGAGACAGGCGCTTGCCAATATGGCGCTAAAGAAATGAATCCGATTAAAGAGATCTCTCAGTTTCATTCCATCAGATCTCCTCAGTTGGAACTTTATTATAGAGAGAAGTGAAACGGGTGTCAAATCATTAAATAGAAAGTAATCCTTCCATTCTCGGGCTTATTGCCCATCTACGCGAGAGAGGATAAATAGTAAATCTTTTCAAGTTGACTTCCTATCAAAAATTTCTTAATTTATCGGCAAGGATTTTACCCATGGTAAAGAGATTGGATAGAACAGACGTTTTAGATTTATGTCTTGGGGCTACAGTCCTTGGAACCGGAGGGGGTGGATCACCTGAATTGGGTCTCTTCCTTCTCAATAGACTCCTGGAGATGGGGAAGGAAATAAGACTAATTTCTGTCGAGGAGGTTCCTGAGGATCGGATAGTCATCCATCCAGCCATGGTAGGTTCCATTGCCCCCTCAAAGGATAAAGCGATGGGGAGAGAGGAGTATGCAGAAAGAATTCTCTCTGAAGAAGGACCGCTTCTCTCTGGTTTGAGGATGATGGAAAAAGAGCTTTCAGAGAGAGTCTATGCCACTGTTCCGGTAGAGATAGGAGGATACAACACCCCCATAGCAGCCATATTAGGTGCTTTAGCTAATCTTCCTTTTGTAGATGGGGATACGATTGGTCGTGCGAAGCCAGAATTGATGATGCAGACCTATACTGTCCTGAACATCCCCATTACCCCAATGATTTTGACCGATATGAACGGAAATTCGATTGTAGTTAAAAAAGTTGGAAGTTTTAAAGATGCGGAAAGGATTGCAAGGGCAATGGCTGTGATTGGAGGTGGAACGACAGCCGTTCGTTGTCCAGTAGAGGGGAAGAGATTGAAAAAAGCCCTCATCCCGGGAGGCGTTTCTAAGGCAATCGAGATTGGAAAGGCATGGAGGGAAGCGGAACAGATTGGAACGGATCCCGTTTCAGCGGTCATCCAGGCTTCTGGTGGAAAGGAGTTTTTTCGAGGGGAGGTCAGCCGTTTTGAATGGGAAGATCGGGAGGGTTTTCTTTGGGGGACCTTAACTGTTTGCGGGGAGGGGCGATATAAAGGCCATGAATTAAAAATATGGATGAAGAATGAGAATCTTATCTCTTGGCTGGATGGATCGCCTTATGTGGTTTCTCCTGATCTCATCTGTGTCCTTGATTCCCATACAGGAAAACCCATTACTAATTCAAAGATGGAAGAGGGAAGGAAGATTGTCATTTTTGCCGTTCCCTCTCATCCCTTTTGGCGTTCCCCAGAAGCGATTGATCTGGTCTCGCCGAAGCATTTTGGTTTTGACATTCCCTATATCCCAATGGAGGAAGTGATCCGTCCATTTTAGTGAGAAGGAGAAGAAAGAATGGCACTTAAACAGGTGATTGAGATCTATGAACTTTTAGATAGTCCTAAGGTTAACGGCCAAAAGGTGGCCTCTTTGTTAATAGGAAGGGGAATTCGGGATGTCGAAGTGGTTACCATCGAGGGAGAAAGGGGGAAAACCGATTCCATAAAAATTTGGATTGAGGGGATAAATGGGAAAAGAAATGGAGGGAATGCTCCAACCTTAGGAATTATTGGACGATTAGGAGGGATTGGGGCGAGACCTCACCAGATAGGCCTTGTATCCGATGCGGATGGAGGGATCGCTTCGCTCTCTATTGCGCTCAAGTTGGCGGATATGAAAGAACAGGGGGATTCTTTACCTGGAGATGTCATTGTCGCCACTCATCTCTGTCCCTTTTCTCCCATCATCCCTCATGACCCTGTCCCGTTTATGGGATCTCCCGTAGATATGAAGACTCTCAATGACCATGAAGTGGATCCTCAGATGGAGGCGATTCTTTCCATCGATGCGACGAAAGGGAATCGAATCATCAACGAAAGGGGATTTGCTATCTCTCCCACAGTTAAAGAAGGTTATATTTTGAGGGTGAGCGAAGATCTCCTTAGAATTATGGAGTATACGACAGGGAGAAGACCACGTGTCTTTGCCATTACCACTCAAGATATTACTCCTTACGGGAACGGACTGTTTCACCTTAATAGTATCATGCAGCCCTCCACAGCGACCCGAGCTCCGGTCGTGGGTGTGGCTCCGACCACTGAATCAGCCGTGCCAGGATGTGCGACGGGGGCAAGCCATATCGTGGATATTGAAGAGATTGTAAGGTTCTGTATCGAAGTAGCAAAACAATTCGGAGCGGGGCAGTGTCGTTTTTATGAAGAGGAAGAGTTTAAGAGATTAGTCGAACTCTACGGCCCAATGAATCATCTTCAGACCCTTGGAGGAAGGAAATGAATTTTCGGAAGGTGGGGATGATCACCATTGGTCAATCCCCTCGAGTTGATATCCTGCCTGAAATGAAGAAGGTAATGGGTAGGCAGATAGAGGTCCTCGAAGCAGGGGCACTGGATGGGTTAACTTTGGAAGAGGTTAAGAAATTCTATCCACGGAAGGGAGACTATATTCTCTGTACTCGTATGTCCGATGGAACAGAGGTGACAGTGGCTCGAAGATGGATGGTTCCAAGAATTCAAAACTGTATCGAGGAACTCTCTAAAAAAGGAGCCAACCTCCTGGTCTTTCTTTGTACAGGGAGGTTTCCCGAATTCTCTTCACCAAAACTCTTCATCGAATCCCAAAAAATTATGGACCGCTGTTTTACTGCTTTGCAAGGGAAAGGGGTTCGAGTGGGAATGCTCGTCCCTCTTAGGAATCAAATCGAACAAGCCCGAAAGGGATATATGGGGAGCGAGGGAAGAATTGTCTTTCAGGCCGCTTCCCCTTACGGACCAGAGGAGGAGCTCTTTAGGGCTATCGAAGAATTTAAAAAGGCCAATCTCCATTTGATTGTCATGCACTGTATGGGGTATTCGATCTCCATGAAGAGAAGGATGATGGAGGGGACAGGGAGGCCAGTCCTTTTAGCCCGAACATTGGTGGCCAGAGTTCTGAAAGAACTTTTAAGTTCATAGGGAAAGGAGGTGAGAAGGCAGGGTTTTGTCCAGATGAATTAGGGGTAATCATTTCATAGAAAGGAGGTCTTCGTATGGAGTGGAAAAAGTATTTCAATGGAGTTTTTATCTTATTTTTGATCCTCCTCTTCGTCTCAGGGACTTCTTCAGAGGCCTATGAGAAGAGGGACGGGAAAAAGATTTTTGTCTATGGAGAGCGACAGCCTGCGCCCAATATCGATCCAAGCCAACATTATGATTGGTCGACTCGAATGCTTCAGCAGGCCCTCTATGATGCTCTCTTAAAGTATGTAGGGAATCCCCCCAAACTGATCCCTTGGTTAGCCAAATCATGGAAGAAATCTGCGGACGGAAAAAAATGGACCTTTGAGCTGGTTCGGAATGCCAAGTTTCACAATGGGGATCCCGTTACGGCCCATGCCGTGAAATGGTCCTTCGAGAGAACCCTTTCCTTGAAGAAAGGACCTGCCTGGATGCTTATGGATTTTTTAGATAAGGATGGAATAAAGGTGATCGACGATTATACCATCGAGTTTAATTTAAAGTCTCCTTATGCCGCTTTTGAAATGGCCTTACCTTGGTGGTATATCATGAACCCAAAGGTAGTCATGGCCAATGCCAAAGGAGACGATTATGGGCAAGAATGGATGAAAAGCAATTCCGCTGGATCAGGGCCCTTCCGTCAGAAGAGATGGGAACATGGAGTCCTCTATGAGTTAGAGGCTGTGGAGGATTACTGGAGGGGATGGGAAAATCCAAAACATATTAATGGATTCATTTACAAGATCATTCGAGAGTCGAGTTCTCTTCGAATGGCCCTTGAAAAAGGAGAGGTGGATGGCGTTTCTGGGTTGAGCTCTGAGGATTTTGATGCGGTGGCAAAGCATCCCCAAATCTACGTGACGAACGATCCAGGGTGGACGACTTTCGGGCTCAAGATGAATACCCAGAAAGGATATACGAAGGATATCAATATCCGTAAGGCTATCTGCTATGCTTTTGATTATCCTTCCTTGATTAAAATTTATAACGGCAATGCCATTCTTGAAGATAGTCCTTTTCCGAAAGGAATGAAGGGTCATATTCCTTGCCCCAATGTATATCGTCAAGACATGAAGAAAGCAAAGGAATATCTGGCAAAGGCAGGTTATCCCAATGGAGGGTTCGAATTGGAATACGTCTATGTCCAGGGATTGGAAGAGGAGAGATTAATCGGTTTGGTCCTTTTGGATAATTTAGCCAAGTTGGGAATCAAATTGAAGATGGTCCCTCTTGTATGGCCCAATATGGTGGCCAGAGGATCTAAAATAGAAACTTCTCCAGATCTGATGGCTGTATTTACCACTCCCATCATGGATGATCCAGATGTCGTGGCGATTCAATACCATAAGGTTTCTTGGGGGAAGTATTACGGCTCTCATTTTTACCAGAATGAAAAGGTATGGGAGATGATCGAGAAAGCCCGTTTTGCCGTGGATTGGCCCACGCGACAAAAACTCTACGAACAGATTCAGATTCAAATTATGGAGGATGCCCCGGAAGTCTTCGGGATGCTTTATAATCGAAGATGGGCTTTTCGAAAACATGTAAAAGGGTTCCACTTTTCACCTGTTCGTTTCACCTCAGAGATTGACATCTATCCGCTCTATATTGAAGATTAGGAAGGACGAGGGGGTCTCCGAGAGAGGAGGGGGATTCAAAGGAGTTCAAGGCCATGGATTCCCCTCCTCATCCTCTTTTATCAAAGGGAATGATTTATGGGGATGACGCAGTTTGTCCTGAAACGGCTGGCATTGATGGTCATCACCCTTTTGGGATTGAGCGTGGTCATCTTCTTTGTTTCCAGGGTTGCTCCGGGCGATCCTGCGAAACTAGCCGCAGGTCCAGATGCCACCGAAGAGATGGTGGAGGTGATTCGTAAAGAGTTTGGTTTAGAGAAACCCCTGATTATTCAATATTGGATATATATGAAAGGGTTGATTCATGGAGACTTTGGCCGTTCCATTCGCACTCGACATCTGGTCTGGGAGGACTTAAAACGATTTATGCCAGCTACCTTTGAGCTGGTTTTCGTCTCTATCAGCTTTTCTATCCTTTTCGGTATCTTCTTTGGGGTGCTCTCCGCCGTCTATCGGGACAGATGGGTAGATCACGTGATTCGCTTCTTTACCATCACAGGGGTGGCTGTCCCGATGTTCTGGTTAGGGATCATGCTCCAACTCCTGTTCTCTGCCAAATTCCATCTTTTCCCGTTAGGGGGACGGCTCGACACAATGATTCTTCCACCCCCTTCATGGACCCACTTCTTCTTAATAGACAGTCTGCTGGCCGGAGATTGGAAGGCTTTTGGAAATGGGATCCATCATATCTTCCTACCAGCCTTTGTCCTTTCATTCCCTGCCCTGGCCAGTATCACCCGGATCAATCGTGCCGAGATGCTCGAAGTTCTCAACAAAGATTTTATTTTGAACGAGAAGGCCCAGGGGATCTCAGAGAGGCTCATCATTTTTAAATATGCTTTAAAAAATGCCCTCATCCCCACTTTATCCATGATCGGATTGAGATATGGCTGGATGCTTGGAGGGACAGTCCTGGTGGAGACCGTTTTTAACTGGCCAGGGATTGGAAACTACGCCGTAGGGGCAGCCGTCTATTCCGATTTTCAGCCCATCATGGCTGTTACAATCATCTTGGGATTAAACTTTATGGTGGCCAATTTGCTGGTGGATATAGGATATGGTTTCTTAGACCCCAGGGTTAGATATGAATAGTTGAAGCCCCTTTCCATTGAGGGGAGGAAATCATTATTCAATGGCCTTTGAAAATTCTATCTCTCTAATTTGGAAGAAGTTCAGGACCGAAAGGGAAAGCCAACTTCGTGAGCTTTCCCGAACTTTTTATACCCTTCTCCATAGCCCTCTCTCCATGATCGGGTTAATTCTGGTCAGCCTCTTCCTTGGGGTTGCTTTGATTGGGCCATGGATGATCACTTACCCTGAGGATATTAAAGGCGCTGTTCATATCGATCAAAAGCTAAAACCTCCCAGCCGGTCTCATCCGTTCGGAACAGATGAGGTAGGTCGTGATATTTACTCAAGGGTCATCATGGGGACCCGGCTTTCCCTTCAGATCGGTTTAATCATTATCCTTGTGGCGATGGGAATTGGTGTCCCTTTAGGAATTATTGCGGGATATAGCGGGGGATGGGTCAATCAGGTCATCATGCGAGTCACCGACATTTTTCTTTCTGTTCCTGGGCTTCTTCTTGCATTGGCCATAGTGGGAGCGTTGGGTCCTGGAATAAAAAATGCGATGGTGGCCCTTTCGATTGTCTGGTGGCCTGGATATGTAAGGCTGGTTCAAGCCAAGACGCTGGCCCTCAGAGAGGAATCGTTTATCGAGGCAGCTCGATCCATCGGAGCTTCAAAACTCAGGATTATTTTCAATCACATCCTTCCCAATTGCACTTCTCCTATTATTGTAAAGGCTTCCATGGATATGGGAATGGCCATCCTCTTTGCCGCCAATCTTGGATTCATCGGGGTTGGGGCACAGCCCCCCATGCCAGAGTGGGGGGCAATGATCTCCACAGGCCGAAACTATTTACCCGATTTTTGGTGGATGGCGACCTTCCCTGGATTGGCCATCCTGATTACCGTTTTAGGTTTTAATCTCTTAGGCGATGGGCTTCGTGATATTCTGGACCCTCAAAGTCGAGGTCAGATTCGATGAGACCGGTCTTAGAAATCCATGACCTGAGGGTTGAGTTTGATACCTTTGAAGGAGTGGCCCATGTTCTGGATGGGGTCCATTTGACTCTTGGAAAAAGAGAAACCCTGGGTCTTGTAGGGGAGACAGGGTGCGGAAAATCAATCACGGCAAAAGCAATATTGAGGCTCCTTCCCATTCCTCCAGCTCGAATCCTCTCCGGGGAGATTCTTTTCAATGGAGTAGATCTCCTTAAAATATCGGATGAGGAGATGAAGAAGATTCGGGGAAGAGAGATTGCAATGGTTTTCCAGGATCCGATGACCTTCCTAAACCCCGTCTTTACGATTGAGGAACAACTGGTCGATGTCCTGACGGCCCATTCCGATCGGGAGGTCTCTCAAAAACGGATGGATCGAGAAGAGGCTAAAAAGAAGGCCATCGAATTATTAAGAGAAGTAAAGATTCCTCAGCCGGAGCTTAGAATCAAATCTTACCCCCATGAATTCAGTGGGGGAATGAGACAGAGGGTTCTCATTGCGATGGCCCTCTCGAGCTCCCCCCAGATTCTCATTGCCGATGAGCCGACCACTGCCTTAGATGTGACCATCCAGGCTCAGATTCTAAAACTTCTGAAGGACTTGGTTGATCAGCACGGCCATTCGGTATTACTCATCTCTCACGATCTGGGCGTTGTGGCAAAACTCTGCAAACGGATTGCCGTGATGTATGCCGGAAGTATCGTAGAGGACTGTTCTACCCTTCAACTTTTTAGAAACCCTCTTCATCCCTATACCCGAGGACTGTTGGGTTCTATCCTTACCTTTAAAGAAAGAAAGCAAGAAGCCCAAAGTATTTTAGGGACTCTTCCTAATTTGATTGATCCACCTTCTGGGTGTCGATTCCATCCTCGATGTGGGAAGGCGATGAAGGTTTGCGAGAGGGAAAAGCCCCCCATGATTGAAATCGAAGGAGGTCATTGGGTGAGTTGCCACCTTTTTCGTCATCCATTTTCTTAAAAAGAGAGGGTTGATTAGGTTCGGATGGTGGCCCCGTTATTAGAGGTGAAGAGTTTAAGAAAATATTTTCCATTCAGGAAGGGTTTCCTGATCAGGGAGAAAACCTATGTGAAGGCGGTCGATGGGGTCTCCTTTTCTATCCATAGGGGAAAGTCGTTCGGATTGGTGGGGGAATCAGGCTCGGGTAAAACCACGGTGGCCCGAGTCATCCTTCGACTCATTGAGCCAACGGAAGGAGTGGTATTCTTTGAAGGAAGAAATCTTTTTGAGGCTTCGGAGGAGGAAGTAGAGGTGATGAGGAGGGAGATGCAGATTATCTTTCAAGATCCCCATTCCTCTTTGAACCCGAGAAAAACGGTGTTCAAGAGTGTGGCTGAGCCCCTCATCATTCATGAAAAGTTGAAAGGTCAGAAGCTAAGGGAAAGGGTGGAAGAACTTCTTGAGACGGTAGGGTTAAAGCAGGAGCATATGTTTCGATATCCCCACGAGTTAAGTGGAGGTCAAAAACAAAGGGTAGGGATCGCAAGGGCCCTTTCTTTAAACCCCAAACTTCTGATTTTGGACGAACCTACCTCTGCCCTTGATGTATCGGTTCAGGCGCAGTTGTTGAATTTTTTAGAATCCCTTCAGAAGAAGTTAAATCTGACCTATCTTTTTATCTCCCATAATTTAGCGGTCATTCGGTATACCTGTGATTGGGTAGGAGTGATGTATCTTGGAAAGATTGTTGAAATGGGCGATACAGAAGCGGTCTTCTCTTCACCCAAGCATCCCTATACTCAGGCCCTTATTTCAGCAGTCCCTGTTCCTGAGGCGGAACCTTCTGAGAGGATGATTCTCCTCGAAGGAGATATCCCCAGTGCCACCAACATTCCCTCAGGATGTCGCTTCCATACTCGTTGTCCGGTAAAAATCGGTTCAATCTGCGAGGAGAAAGAGCCCTTTCCATTCCGTTTTTCAGATGGAAGGGAAGTGTCCTGTCACTTATTTCATTAAAATGGAGGGAAAGGAAAAGAAATGGAAGGATCATTAAAGGAGAAAATCTACGGAATGAAGGATTGGTTGATCGAAATTCGAAGAGAGATCCATATGTATCCAGAATTGGGTTTCGAGGAGGTCAAGACGTCTCGTTTGGTTTCGGAATGGCTCGAGCGATTCGGTCTTGAAGTTCGAAAGGGAATCGCAGGGACTGGAGTGATCGGGCTTCTTCGAGGAAGATCTCCGGGCAAGACCGTTGCCATTCGTGCAGACATGGATGCTCTTCCAATCGAAGAGTTCAATCCGGTTCCCTATGCCTCTAAAATCAAAGGGAAGATGCATGCTTGCGGACATGATGCCCATGTGACCATCCTTTTAGGGGTGGCAAGAATCTTTTCTTCTTTTCGAGATCAAGTCAAAGGGAATATTAAGTGGATCTTTCAGCCCGCAGAAGAAGGGGGAGGGGGAGGGAAAAGAATGGTTGAGGAAGGGGTACTTGAAGACCCCAATGTAGATGCCATCTTCGGGGCCCATGTGTTTCCCCAGATCGAGATAGGGAAGGTAGGTATCTGTGAGGGGAAGGCCCTTGCTTCGGCAGACCGTTTTACCATCAAAGTAATCGGTCGGAGTGGTCATGCCGCCTCGCCCCATTTAGCCAAAGATCCCATTCTTGCTACAGGACATCTCATCACCCAGATTCACTGTATTGTGAGTCGGGAGGTGGATCCTCTTGATAGTGCAGTGATAACCATCGGAAGGGTGAGCGGAGGGAGTGCCTTTAACATCATCCCTGATGAGGTGGAACTTTTAGGAACCGTGCGGGCCCTTTCACCCGAGATCCGAGAAAAGATGAGAAAGAGGATCGAAGAGATCGTCCGGGGGGTAACCCAATCCTTTGGAGTGGAGTATCGATTTGAATATGAGTATGGATATCCTGTCCTTGTCAATGAACCTGAAATGATCAAACTCGTTTCATCAGCCTGCACAAAAGGGATAGGGGAGGAGAATGTCGTAGAGGTTCAACCTTCTATGGGAGCTGAGGATTTTGCCTTCTACCTGGAAAAAGTCCCCGGGGCTTTTTTCAGGCTGGGAATCCGAAACGAATCAAAAGGGATTGTCCATCCCTATCATAACAGTCGTTTTGATATCGATGAGGATGTTCTTCCCTTTGGGGTCGAAATGTTTGTGAGAATCATCGACCAGTTTCTTGAATTGGGGATGATGGGATGAACTCTTCTCAGGAAACCTCCTTTCGCTCCCAGATGGGCTCCATCTTCTTCCTGGTCGGAATCTTCTCTTTAAATTTCCTTTCAAGGATCGTTTTTTCTCCCTTGATGCCTATTATCGAAGAGGAGTTAAAAATCGGACACAAGGAGGCAGGCTCTCTTTTTTTTCTGGTTTCCTTTGGATATTGTATAGGCCTGATCTCTTCGGGTTTCCTCTCTTCTTGGCTCTCCCACCGCAAGACCATTACTCTTTCATCCATCATAATAGGGATCACCCTCCTCGCGGGAGGATTCAGTTCATCTCTCTGGGGGATAAGGGTCAGCCTATTCATTATCGGGACGGGCGCAGGGTTTTATCTTCCTTCGGGAATGGCGACTCTTACGGCATTGGTTCATCCTCGCCACTGGGGAAAAGCCATTGCCATCCATGAATTGGCTCCTAATCTCGGTTTTATTTTTGCCCCTTTAATGGTGGAATTTCTTCTGAGCTGGTTTAGCTGGCATTCTATCTTATTCCTTCTTGGAGTAGCCTCGATAGCTATGGGAATCGTCTTTCATCTTAGAGGAAAGGGAGGGAATTTTTTAGGAGAGGTGCCTCGGATAAAGACGGTTCAGACCCTCTTTCGGGAATATTCTTTTTGGCTCATGGTTCTTTTTTTCTCTTTTGGGATCGGGACAAGTTTTGGAGCCTACTCCATGATTCCTTTATTTCTTGTTTCTGAAAGAGGAATGGATAGGCCGTGGGCGAATACGGTGCTTGCCTTCTCCAGAATATTGACCCTTGGAACATCGATCCTCTCAGGGTGGGTGACAGACCGGTTAGGGTCGAGAAAGACTCTAAGGGCTATCTTTCTAACCTCTGGCCTTGCCACCGGATTGATTGGACTTGTTCAAGGAGAAGGATGGATCATCGTCATCATTTTTGTTCAATCCATCCTTGCCACTTCTTTTTTCCCGGCAGGCTTTGCTGCCCTTTCTCGGATTGGGCCAGGGAGCATAAAAAACCTATCGATCTCTTTTACGATTCCTATTGGGTTTTTAATCGGAGGAGGGGCAATCCCCGCAGGAATCGCACTTTTTGGGGAAAAAGGATCTTTCGCATCAGGATTTATTGCCTTAGGGGGAGTGGTGTTTTTGGGCAGTTTTTTGGTTCAGTATCTCAAATTTTCAGAGGAGGCTTAGGGAGCTGAGGACTTCGAATGGAAAACCCGGATCGAAAGCTTTTTAAAAAGATTTTTTCTCTCTTTGAGAACCATCGATTCCATGAGTTCGCTCTTCCAGAAAAGGTCATTCACATTGGAGAATACTTCATTGGTTTTCCATACCGAAAAGCTCCCCTTCAAAGAGAGGGCAGAGAACATTTGGTCGTGAATCTAAGAGAGCAAGACTGTGTGACCTTCGTTGAGAATACTTTGGCCCTCCTTTATACCTTAGCTTCTCATCGACCCTCTTTCGAAACCTTTAAGACCATCCTTAAGAGAATAAGGTATCGAGAAGGAAGGATGGAAAGATACCCTTCAAGGCTTCATTATTTTTCAGAATGGATAAAAGACAATGAAAGAAAAGGTTTCATCCGAGAAGTGAGTAAGGAGATAGGAGGGGTGGCCTATCGGAAGTCCCTCCACTATATGACCGACCACCTCTCTCTCTATCCTGCCCTTAGGAATCAAAAGAACTTTCTTGAAATGAAGAGGGTCGAAAAAAGAATCAGTCGGAAGTCCTTCTTCTTCATTCCAAAAGAGAGCCTTCCAGCCGTAGAGCCTCTGATTCAAGAGGGTGATCTCATTGCGATTGTGACCCGTAAGGAAGGGCTCGATATCCAGCATGTGGGATTTGCAGAAAAGATAAGAAACCGCGTTTACCTTCTCCATGCCTCAGAGAAAGAGGGGAGGGTCATCCTATCAAAAGAGACCCTTTATCGATGTTTAATGAAGAATCGAGAGAGTCTTGGGATAAGGGTTGCTCGAATAAAGATGGGCAGCTCTATTTGACCCCTTCAGGGTTGGATTGATTGATCTTCTGGCGGGCAAGGATCTCTTCCGTGCGGATCCTATCCTTTAGAGCATCCTTTTGGTTGGCTTCTTCGAGGGAAAGATTGGCATCACTATTTCCTGACCATCTTCGACAGAGATAGAGACTCTCATAGATTCGACCAATCCGGAATTCTCGGCAGATCCTAAGACCTACGGCGTAATCCTCTCCATAGCTTAGATTGGGAAATCCAATGCCTCGAAGCACAGAGGTATCGAAGGCCCTTGGGGCCCCAAACCCATTGACCCGGAGGGCATTGTTATGACCATTGTCGTCTGTCCATTCACGGTGATCGATTAACCCCGGGTGGATCTCATTAAGGTTTGAATCCACGAGAGTATAAGAACCAATAACCATTGCAAATTTTCCGTCCCGAAATTTATCGACGATGGCCTGAAGGGTGTAGGGCGTAGAATAAAGGTCATCCGAATCGAGCTGAATGGCATATCGACCACAGAGAGGGTGATAGAGAGCCTCATTCCAGCACCCTCCGATCCCGAGGTCTTTTCTCTTTGGGATAAGATGGACGATCCTGGACTCCTTCGCGGCCAGATCAGAGAGAATGGTCGTTGTCCCATCGGTGGAGTGATTATCGACGACGATGATATTGAAAGGAAAATTGGCTTTTTGACAAAGGGCGCTCCTCATCGATTCGCCTATCGTTTCTTTTCGATTCCTGACAGGAAGGATGACAGAGGCTTCTACCTGAAAAGGGAATTTCATGGGTTTGGCACTCTTAAGAGAGTTCGGGGGAATATAGGCTCCAATCTTTTTGAGATAATCGGTAAAGATCGTTTCCAGCTCTCTCTGAACCCTTCGATTCTCGGGGTCGAGGTAGGAAAACCGTCTTTCTTCTTGGGAGAGTTCTTTCTTTCGGCTTACTGTGTAGAGGGGTTCTCGGAGATGATCGATCCGGTGATCGATTGAGATTTTGAGCCGCAGATCGTAAAGGGCTCCCCACTTGGTTTCTAAAAGGAGGCCATATTTTTTTAATACCTTTTCGATAGCCCGGGTGGACAGGAGAATCATCGGCCCAAAATCAAAATCGTCCCTCACACTACCCCATTGGTAATCATTCAGTGGATGGTAGATGGTTCTCTCCTCTTCCTGTTCATAAAAATCGGAATAGACGATTCCTGAACCCTCCTTTTCAGTCCTTTCTATGAATTTTTCCAGGGCCTGAGACTGGAAGGAAAGGATTCTGGGCTCAGAAATATAGAGAAGATAACGGGTTTGGATAGAATTTATCACTCTTAGAAGAGTTTCTCCTGCCCCTGTATTTCTGGTCAAAAACGACTTCACCTTTGGCCTTTTGATTTGAATGGGGTTCTGGTGAAGAATCAGGATGGAATCGACCAGCGGGGATTCTGAAAGGACGTCGAGGGTTTTATCCAATAAAGGACCAAACGCGTATGGAAGGACGGCCGTTAAAGGTTTCATCTTTATTATTATACACCCTCTTTAAATTTTTTCATTGAAATTCTGTTTTGATTGGAAGGATGAAATGATGTGGGTTGAGAGCTCCCGAAGAGCAGGGAGTGTGGAGACCTGAGAAGTAGCGAGTTGGAGGTTCTTTAATCCCTGGGGAATATGATTGAGATAAGAAGTAAGCCCCTTCTTTAAACCCAAGAATCCATAAGCCCCAAGGGCTTGCATGAGACGTTGTGCCGAAGCTTCCCAGAAGCCTGTCTTAAAAGCCGACCAATCGAGGTCTTTTGGACCGAGTTCGTAATAATAGGAAAGAAGCTCCTCCCTCTGTGCTGCTGAAAAATCCATATAGGGATCACAGAGAAGGGAACCCAGGTCATAAAAAGGATTTCCAAACCGCATCCCCTGAAAATCGATCAGAAAGACCTGACCCTCACGGACCATCACATTTTGGGATTGTAAATCTCGGTGGATAAGGTTTTTTCTTCCCTTCGAAAGTCGCTCTTGGAGTTTAAAAAGTTCCCTATCGAGTGCACGCTCAAAAGAAGGATCCAAATGGAGGTGACATAAATTTCTGAGGAAATTTTCTTTAAAATATTCCTGCTCCCACCTATAGAGACGTGGCCCAAATCCTTCCATCAATTGAACTTCCTCAGATGGGAACTCCTTCTCCGAAATGGAGTGAAGTCGGTAGGCGACCTGAAGTGTCTTCTGATAAAGAGCCCGAATGCAGTCCCAGGAAGTTTTTCTAAGAGACCATAGACTCACATCCCCCAGGTCTTCCACAATCAAAAGACAAAGGTTGGGATGATGATGGATCACCTTAGGGACAGGGATATTCATTCTGGAGAGAAAAGAGGCAATTCCTGCATACAGGGTATTCTCTACCCGATTGGGATCGTAGTGGATGAGGATGGCCGAACCTTTTTGATTCCATTTTAATCGATAGAAGGTTCGATCCGACCCCCTTCCTTCAAGGGGTTCCCATTCCATCGACAAAGAGTCAGGGAGGCCAAGAGCTTTTCGGCTGAGATGGATCAGTTCTTTATCATTGGGACGTTGAGATTCAGACCGAGCCTGATTCAAGGCCACTTCTTCTCCTTTAAGTATTTTTTCATTTTCTGATAGGCTTCTATTGAGCCAATATCCTCCCATTCCCCTTCATCGATAATGATTCCCCGAATCGATCCAGGCCTTTCAACGATTCTTTCAAGGAATGCAGAAACAATGGATTTCGCTTCCCCCTTTTTCAGAGAGTTGAGAAAAGAGGTCTCGACCGCATAAATTCCTGTAAATTGAAGACTTCGGACGCCTTTCCTTCCCAATTGATGACGGAGATCACAGACCTCCCCCGCTTCATTGAGATTCACATTCAGAAGGAGGCCACGGCTCCGTAGGGCAAGGGTCACTTCAGGTCGATTCTTTTCATGATCCTCTCGAAGTCTCTCGAGAGGAAGGTTACTCACCACATCTCCATTATAGCAAAAGATGGCTTCATCCTCGGATAGGAGATCTTCTATATTTTTTAAGCCCCCTGCGGTATCCAAAAGGATAGGTTCGTGGCGAAAATGGATAGGGAGACCACGCCATCTCTTTTCTGGAAATTTTTTACAATAGAGTTCGGGATGGGGATGGGTGTTCACAATCAATCGATCCACCCCTGCTCCGATGAGATGGTCCATCGCATAGGTGATGAGAGGTCGTCCTCCTATTTCGAGCAGTGGTTTTGGACATTTTTTTGTCAAAGGGAGAAGTCTTGTCCCGAGGCCAGCACCGAGAATAAAAGCGGTCTTGAATCGTCTTCTCATCTCTTTTTCCCGAATTCAGGATCGATTTCGACCAGCCCGGTCACGATAAACCCAGGGATCGTGGCTAAGATCACCCAGAGGAAATAATGTTGATAGCCCAACTGTTCCTGAAGCCACCCGCTCGCCATAGCCGGAATCATCATCCCTAAAGCCATGATCCCTGTGGAGATGGCATAGTGAACGGTCCGGTAGGGACCTTCGGACACCATCATCATAAACATGGTATAAGCCGTGAACCCGAATCCATAACCAAATTGTTCCAGAGCCACACAGAAGTTGATCAAATAGAAATTGGTGGTGAGCGTTTGTGAGAGATAGACATAGACCAGATCCGGCAGGTGCATCGCGCAGGCCATAATCCATATCCAGAATTTGAGTCCCTTCCGGTAAATGGCATATCCCCCCAGGAGTCCCCCCACCATTAAAGAGATTACCCCTACGGTCCCATAGGCGATTCCTACTTGGGCCGTGCTGAGACCAAGCCCCCCTTTCGAGGTGGCGTCAAGAAGGAAGGGGGGTAAGATTTTGACGATCTGAGTCTCCGCAAAACGAAACAAAAGAAAGAAGGCAAGAATGGAGGCGATATTCTTTTTCTGAAAGAAGAGAGAGAAGGTTTGCAGGGATTCAAGAAGAAAAGATTGGTTGGGATTCCGTTTCGAGGATCGATCTCTTGGGGGATAAGGAAGAATAAAGAAGTGATAGAGAAGGAGGGCCGCAAAGAAAATCGCTCCGATAAAAAGAGGGATCGACCACGCCTTTGAGACAGGGTATCCCTTGTTTTCGAGAAAGCCAGCAAAAAGAATTACCCCTCCTTTGGTGACAAGCGTGGCGATTCGATAGAAGATTGTTCGAACTCCTACAAAGGCCGCTTGGAGATCCTGAGAGAGTCCCAGAAGATAAAAACCATCGGCTGCAATATCGTGGGTGGCAGAACTGAAAGCCATCAGCCAGAAAAACGCTAACGTATATTGAAGAAATTTGGAGGTGGGGAGGGTCAATGCAATTAAAGCAAAAGAGACGCTGATGAGGAGTTCCATAAAGAGAATCCAGAATCGTTTCCTCCTCAGGAGGTCCACGATTGGGCTCCAGAGAGGCTTGATGACCCATGGAAGGTAAAGCCAACTCGTATAGAGAGCAATCTCGGTATTGGAGAGGCCAAGACGTTTATAGAGGACCACAGAGACCATCATGGCCATCGTATAGGGGATGCCCTCTGCCAAATAAAGGGAAGGAACCCAGGCCCAGGGGTTTCTCGTGGCAGGTTTTTGGTTCGTTCGATCCATTCCCTAAGTCGGTTTTCTTCAATAGATCTTCTTTATCTCCACACCCTGAAAATAGTGCTTGAGAATCATCCCCGTAGAGCATCCTCTGAGAGACATCACGGCTGCGCCAATCTGACAGAGACCTACTCCATGACCCCAGCCTGCCCCATAAAAGATCCATTGCTCTGCTTCTCGCTGAATCGTAAAGGCGCTGCTTAAGAGATGACTCCTTGAAAGCCAGCGCCTGATTTCAAGCTCTTTCCCAACGACCTGTTCGAATTTAGAACCAACGATCTTCAGTTTTTTAATCCTGCCCGAAGCTCCGCGCTCAAGGGGGATGATCTCTTTGAGTTCTCCGAAATCATATCCTGATTTTTCTCGAAGGATCTCTTCCAGCTCTCCCTGAAGATAGGTCACCTTCCAACGGAAGAAATCTCTGGTTTGATGATCCAACTCGGGCAATATTCTTTCAAGCCCCGTAGGGTCTTTGAGATGACAATAGGCCTCTGGTGCCGAAAGGATCCATCGCCTGGCTTCTTCCTCAGTTCGGAGAGGAGGAAAGGGAAAAGGGGCATCTGAAATACTTTTAAGGTAAGGAACCGGTTGATCCTCCCAGGCCGTCTCAAAATTCTCCGTGATTCCTCCACAGGCCTTTGAGTATCGGGTGTCACAAATCTCCCCCTGATAGAAGAGAACCTCTCCTCGAGTCTCTTCGAGCGCCTCCCTTATCCTCTGGGAGTCTGTTCGGGGGAGCCCCTGATATCGCTGACAGTGATCCTCTGCACAGACGTCATAAAGTTTGTGACCTTCCTGAGAATACCAGCGAATCACTTCCTGTTCCATCACCCTTTCACTTTTTTTTGAAGTGGTTTGGCTTTTGTCCCTTCGTTCGAGAAAGCAGAGGATCCAGCTTCGAGCCACAATGCTCTGGGCCTTCAGAAATTCCATAGGGAGAGAGGGATTCATCTCCGAGGCAATCACACTGAGCAGATAGTCCTCAATAGGAACCTCATTGATGACGATGATCGTATTCCCTTGAGTCCCCATGAGAATCAGATTTCCCTGAAATTGAGAGGAGACGCTTCTCTCCCAATGGAAGCCTTTCCCGATAGGGACGGAAAAGAGGGTAAAGGTGGCTTTTGAAATAGGACGGAGGCGGATGGGTGAAGTAAGCTCCCGTGTTCGATGGGTATGATCAGAGAAACGAAACCTTCCTCCTTCGATCTTGACAGTGAAGGAACCTGTGAGGGGACCGAGGGATTCGGTATAGAACTTTCCCTCAAGGACCCCTTTTACCTCATTCGGGACCTCCATAATTCCTACCGTGATTTTTGGCTCCTCTTTCATTGCCAGAGAGGATTTAGTTCTTTGGAGGAGTCTTGGAGGGGAAGGCAACCGTAAAAGTCGTTCCCCCAGCCTCTGCACATTCCTTCGCATCCTTCACATGAGGACATTGAGAGATATCCCCAGGGCACTGATCCTGATCCGTGGGAAGGTAGATACAACGCTTGCTCATCACTGAAAGATCGAACCCAAACCGCTCTGCATAGATCTTCATCCGAAAGAGGTCCAGCCCTTTCCCCCCTGCCCCAAAATCGTAGGGTTTTTTCGATGCATAGAGTTCCGTCTCCTTGGTGGGAAAGAGCCCATCAAAAATATAGGGTTGGTTCTCTTCGGTGATTCCGATCCCATCATCCGAAACATGAAGGAGGATCTTTTCCTGCCTTTGTTCGACCTTGACCCGAACTGTTCCTCCATCAGGGGTATTCTCGACCGCATTTTTGAGAAGCCCTTCGACCACATTTTGCAAAATGAGCGGATCGATGAAAACAAAGAGGTCGTTTTTCCCTGTGGCTTGAAAATAGATTTTTCGATGCTTAGAAAGGGATTTCACTCTCTCGAGGATGTCCAGGACAAAGGGAAAGAGGTTGATGGATTGAAATTCTTCAATCCTGCCAGAGAGGTATTGATTTAACCATTCTTTCAGAGCATTAAAGTGGGATCGGACGTGAAGGGGCATTTCGGAGAGATTCGAAATCCGCTGCCAAAGCCGATCCAGATTGTCCAGCAATACTCCGGCTTCCAGTTCTTGAGAAACCCGGAAGATCTCATCGGTCTCCCTCGATATATTGGAGAGCCTCTCAAGGTTTCTCTCAAGGGTATCCATCGTTTTTTGAAGGGTGGTGTCCATGGAGGTTCTCAATTTCTTTTTCAATAGACGAATATTCCCCTGAATGACTGAGAGGGGGGTTCTCAGTTCATGAGAGATCAGGTTGACCGCTTTACTTTTGGCCCGATTCAGCCTTTCCAGTTCCTGATGAGAGCGGATCAAGGCTTCGTGAGCCTTGATCCTTTCGGTCACGTCTTCAAGAGTGACGATATATTCTCCTGTAGCGAGTCGAACTGGGATGAAATGGATCATCTTCTCCGATCCATCCTTACAGGTGGTGGAAAGGGTTTTGGGAACCTTTTCTCCTGGCTTGGTACTTTCGAGGTAGGAGACCCAGGTAGAGATAACCTCTCTTCGAACCTTTGGATCGGGGAAGGCCTTTCTGAACCATTCCCGATTCGTGGGCACCTCTTGGAGCTCGTAGCCAAAGAGTTCCTTAAATTTTGGGTTTATATATTCAAATTTTCCTTCCCGATTGATCAAGATGATTCCAAAGGGGGCACTCTCGGCAAGGGTTCGAAATCGGTCTCGTTCCATTCTCATCAGCTCTTCAGCCATCTTCCTCTCGGTGATATCTCTCAGGTAAACCAGATAGACCTGGGCTCCTCGGTACTGAATACTGGTAGCAGAGACCTCAATATAGATGACCTTTCCGTTTCGAGTGATCCCTTTAAATTCATACCGAGAGGGAACAGGTTCTCCTCTCTGCCTTCGTTGATTGATAGAACGGACCTTCTCTTGATCCTCGGGATGAACAATCACGAGAACCGATTGGCCGACCAGTTCATCAGGATGCTCGAAACCGAAGATCTCGGTGAACCTCCGGTTCACATATTGAATCCGATCTCCCTGAATGATGGCCACCGCATCATTGGAATGTTCAATGGCAATCCGGTATCGTTCTTCGCTTTCGGAGAGGGCTTCTTCTGCCATTTTCCGGTAGGTGATATCAATCATTGTCCCTTCATAATAGGCAGGCTTTCCTTGATCATCCCTGACCAGCCGGACGTTGATCGAGATCCACTGAGGAGCCCCATCCTTTCGACGCATTCTCACTTCGTAATTCTGAACCGAACCCTGCTGCAGGAGGAGGCGAACCAGTCGCTGATGGTCATGGGGGTCGAGATAAAGCATAGAAACATCTTTTACCGAAGCGATCAGGGTCTCTGGAGATTCGTATCCGTGAATGTGAGCCAGTGCAGGATTGGCACTCAGAAGACGACCTTCGGGATCAACCTGAAAGATTCCCTCCATAGCGTGTTCAAAGATGTTTCTATATTTTTTCTCGGTTTCTTCCAGGATGGTAGCCAGTCTTTTCTTTTCGGTAATATCCCGAACATAGATAGCGATCCCTTTTACTTCTTGTTCTTCATCAAAGACCGGATAGAGGCTATTCTCAAACACCCTTTCATCGAGTCTTCCTTCGAACCGAAAAGGTTTCAGGGTCTCGACCACCCTTCTAACCTTTTCCTTTGCCCTTTTTACTCGATGGCTCGGGATCAGGTTATAGATGGAGGTGTGGATGAGTTGGTTTAGGGGAAGACCGTAGAGATGGGCTGCATTCTCGTTCGCCAAAAGGATCTTTCCTTCAAGATCGATGAGCAGGACCACCTCTTCCGTAGCATTGAAGAGCTCGAAGAAGAGTTTCTCCCGTTCTTTTCGTTCTTCCTCGCATCGTTCAAGTTCTGAGATTCTCAGACGAAGCCTTTCGAGCTCCTGATCCAACATGGCTATCTCTCCATCCCTATTTTATACTATATTATAGGATTTCTGAAAAATTTGAAAGAGGAGATTAGAAAAAGATGGGACCGAAATATATCAATCGACTGATCCATGAAGCGAGTCCCTATTTACTGCAACACGCTCACAATCCCGTGGACTGGTATCCGTGGGGAGAGGAGGCCCTTTCACGAGCCAAAAAGGAGGATAAACCTATTCTTCTCAGTATCGGATACTCCTCCTGCCACTGGTGCCATGTGATGGAGAGGGAATGTTTCGAGAATGAGACCATTGCGAGACTCATGAATGAACGGTTTATCAATATCAAGGTAGACCGAGAGGAGAGACCTGACCTTGATGAACTCTATATGAAGGCCCTCCATCTAATGACAGGGAGCGGAGGATGGCCTATGACGGTTTTTCTTACTCCGGATCTCATTCCCTTCCATGGCGGAACTTATTTCCCGGCGGAAGACCGAATGGGACTGCCGGGATTTCAAAAGGTATTGAGGATTGTCTCCGATTATTATCGAACTCGTCGAAATGAGATTGTCCGGATGGAGACTCAGATGAGAGAGGCCCTTCGCGAAGCGATAAAGGTGGTTCCTTCTGAAAAAGCACTGGATCCTTTGGTCTTTTCCAAGGCATTTGAATTATTTAAAAGGGAGTTTGATCCGCTCTATGGAGGTTTTGGGAAGGCTCCAAAATTTCCAAACCCTCTTGTTCTCACCTTTCTTCTAAGGTATTGGAAGAGCAGCGGGGCGAAAGAGGCCTTGAGGATGGTGGAGACGACCTTGGAGAAGATGGCGGAGGGAGGAATTCATGATCATCTCGGAGGAGGCTTCCATCGGTATTCAGTGGACGAACAATGGAGGGTTCCCCATTTCGAGAAGATGCTCTATGATAACGCCCTTCTCTCTCAACTCTTTTTTGAGACCTATCGATCCACCCGGAAGGAGGGATATCGACGGATCGGGGAAGAGATTCTTATCTACATCCTCAGGGAGATGAGTCAGGAAGAGGGTGGGTTCTACTCGGCTCAGGATGCGGATAGCGAAGGGGAAGAGGGAAAGTTTTATCTCTGGACAAAGGAAGAGATAAAGAAGATCTTGGGTGAAGAGAAGGGGGAGTTATTGTCGGCTTACTACGGAGTGACCTCCCATGGAAATTTTGAAAAAGGAAGAAATATTCTTCATGTGACCTCTTCCCTGGAAAAGATTTCAAGAGAGTTTGGAATTTCTCTCTCAGAACTGAGAAGGAATTTGGAGGAGGGACAAAAAAGGCTCTTTCTTGAAAGAGAAAAGAGAATTCGGCCCCATAGAGATGAGAAAATCATTACCTCATGGAATGGCTTAATGATTTCTGGTTTGGTTTATGGATTTGTGGCGACAGGGGATAGGGCTTATCTTCAGTCGGCCCAGAAGGCCGTCCAGTTTATTCTGAAAAGACTCTCAAAGGGAAGAGATCTGATGAGACTCTTCTACCATGGAAGGGTTCAAGGGGAGGGTTACTCCGAAGATTATGCCTTTTTTATTCAGGCCCTCCTCGACCTCTATGAAGCGACGATGGAGAGAGAATATTTGACCACGGCCTATGAACTCAATCAGGTGATGATAGAGCGATTCTGGGACGACCGATCGGGAGGATTCTTTTTTAGCAGAGATGAGGTCTTTCCAAGGGTGGGTCGCTCTAAAAATCCTTACGATCAGGTCATCCCTTCTCCTAATTCAGTAGCCGTGATGAACCTGGTGAGACTCGGATCTCTTAAGAAAGAGGATTCATTGAAAGAGAAAGCAGAAAGGACTCTTCGACTCTTTTATGACTATCTCCTGGAATCTCCTTCAGGGTTTAGTCACCTCCTCACGAGTTTCTTATTTTTCTTAAACCCCTCTTCCCTCACCTCGATCCTCTCTCCTCCAGCTTAATGCTTCTCCTTCCTCAGTGCTGGAGGATATTTTAAGTAATCCATCATTCAGAAGTGGGAATAAGCCCGAGAGGGGTATTGGAGAAACCCATTCCGCCAGAGGCGGATCCGACTCGGTCGGAAGTGCGGCTACCGCGTTCCATGGGTTTTGGAAATACTCCTGTCGGGCTTAAATTTATCCCCCCTTCCGTGAAAGATTACAGATCCCATAAAAAATCCTTGACAAAGGCTTGAGCGTTGGCGTATAAGAAAAGTTGGATACAGTATACACAATACCAAACAGAGGAGGGTCCCTATGGAAAAGACATTCGGGATGATTCGGGTGAGCAAACGAAAGCCTCTCCGGGAAGAAGTCTATGAATCCCTCAAAAAATCCATCCTTTACGGGAAACTGAGGGCAGGCCAACGTCTCGTTGAAGAACAGATCGCCAATCAGGTTGGAATCAGTAGGACTCCGGTCCGAGAGGCCTTCTATAAATTAGAACGGGACGATCTGGTCCGCAGGCTTCCCAAAGGGGGATTCGTGGTTCGGGAGTTTACGAAGGAGGATGTCGAAGAGATTTTCGGGATTCGCAGCGCCCTCGAGAGTTATGCGGCCTATCTGGCCACTTTTCATATCACCCCGGATAAACTTGAAGCCCTCGAGAAAAAGGTCGTTGAATCTGAAACGGCTTTAAAGAAAGGGGACCATGAAAGGCTCACCCAGCTTCACACGGAATTTCACGACCTTCTCTACAAAGCCTGTAAAAGTAAAAAATTAATCGAATTAATTAATAATTTCAGGGATTATTTCTTCCGCTACCGCTCTGCCCTCCTCCGTCTCCCAGATGGGTTTAAAACCTCTATCACTGATCACCGCCAAATGTTAAAAGCCATGAAAGAAAAGAAACCCAAGGTGGTAGAAAAACTGGTTCGGGATCATCTCGAAAGGGGAAAGGAAATCATTCTTCGCGAGATCCAGGAAGGAAGAATGAATCCATAAGTCTAATGGAAGAAGGTGGAAGACCATGGAGAAAAAGATTCGAGTGCTGGTTGCTAAACCGGGGTTGGATGGACACGATCGCGGGGCTAAGGTGGTAGCCCAGGCCCTCCGGGATGCCGGAATGGAAGTCATTTACACCGGCTTACATCAAACCATCGATCAGATCGTCAGTACGGCTATTCAAGAGGATGTAGATGTGATCGGGCTGTCGATCATGTCCGGTGCCCATCTTCCCATCTGTGAAAAATTGATGAAGAAGATAAAAGAGAAAAACCTTGAAGATGTCCTGATCGTCGTCGGAGGGGTCATCCCAAAGAAAGATATAGAGGCCTTACATCAACTTGGGGTTCATGGAGTCTTTCCTGGTGGAACCCCTTTCGATACCATTATCGGTTGGATCAAAGACCATGTAACCCCCAGGTCCTAACGGGGAAATCTAAGGAGTCGAATCTATGGGAGTCGCACGATATATCAAAAATGAGAAGGACGAGGTGCTCGATGTCATTCTTCAATCCGGGATCCATATCAAACCCGTCTATACCCAGAAGGATTTAGAGGAGATTGGGTTTGATCCTGAGAAGGATATTCCCCTTCCAGGAGAATATCCCTTTACCCGGGGGATCCATCCCTTAGGGTATCGAAGTCGAGAATGGACGACCCGACAGTATACGGGGTTTGGAACCCCGAAGGAAACGAATGAACGCTTTAAACTGATGATCTCTCATGGTCAGACCGGTCTGAATGTGGCCTTTGATCTTCCTACCCAGATGGGTCTCGATTCGGATGACCCACTGGCAGAGGGAGAGGTGGGCCGTGTCGGAATGGCGGTCGATACATTGCGAGATTTCGAGATTGCCTTTGAGGGAATTCCTCTCGATCGGATTGGAGTGGGACTTACGATTAATGCGGTAGCCAGTATCATGTTGGCTATGTTTCAGGCCGTCGCAGAAAAATTTGGATACCCCAAGGACCGAATCAGCGCCACCCCTCAGAATGATATCCTCAAAGAGATGATCGGCCGGGGAGCCTGGATCTTTCCTGTAAAACCTGCGGTTCGCCTTATCGGGGATACCATAGAATATTCGATGAAAGAGCTTCCTCGGACCAACCCCGTCAGTGTTTGTGGCTATCATATTCGAGAATCGGGATGCACTCCAGCCCAGGAGATTGCCTACGCCTTTCAGATTGCCAATACCTATATTGAAGAGGTCCTTCGTCGTGGTTATAAGATCGATGATTTTGTAAGGGGATTCACATTTAATCTCAACGTGTTTGGGAATCTATGGGAACAGGTGGCTAAGTTTCGGGCAGCCAGAAAACTCTGGGCCATTAATTTAAAGGAGCGCTACGGAGCGAAGGATAACCGCTCTCTCTTCCTTCGAGGAATCTTTGGAGGGGGAGGCTATGGGATGACGAAGGCTCAGCCCGAAAATAATATTATCCGCGGTGCCTATTATGCCCTGGCCGCTGCCTTAGGAGGTGCTCAAACGACTGCCTTATGTTCCTTTGATGAGGCCTATACCATTCCCACTCCTCGAGCTGCCCTCCTCTCTCTGAGGACCTTCCAGATCCTGATGGAGGAGATTGGTTTAAGAGACACGGTCGACCCCCTGGCTGGCTCCTATTTCATTGAAACCCTGACAAAACAGATGGAGCAGAAAATCCTTGAGGAGATGAAAAAAGTAGATGAAATAGGAGGGATGATCAAAGCAGTAGAAACCGGCTATATTCAGCGGGAGGTGGCAAAACAGGCCTATGAGTTTGAAAAAGGAATTCAACGGGGAGAACTGATCAAGGTGGGAGTGAATAAATATACTGAAGGGGAAGAGATGGAAGTGGAGCTCCACGAATATCGTTGGGAGTCTGCGGAGGAACAGATCCAGCGTCTCAAAGAGGTGAGGAGAGAGAGAGACAATCGAAAGGTCCTTCAACTATTAAAAGATCTGGAGAGGGCAGCAAGGGAAGAGAAAAATGTGATGCCCTATCTTCTCGAATGTTGTAAAGCCTATGCGACCGTGGGGGAGATGACCAAGGTCTTTAAAGAGGTCTATGGAGAGTTCAAAGAACCCTCCATCTTTTAGAAGCTGAAAAAAAATAACACTGGGAAAGAAATAAGGAATCCCCATTATTCCCCCTTTTTATCATTTCACTATTCCAAGGAGGACGCTATGGCACTGACCATGTTTGGAAGAACGATTCGGAAAGTTGGGGTGATTGGCTCAGGGAATATCGGACCTGATATCGCCCTCCATTTCAGCCAGAACCTTTATTCAAACGATGTTCCAGTAGTCATTGTCGATATTCTTCAGGCAGCCCTGGAGGCTGGCTCTAAGAAAGTGGAATCGAAAATAGCAAAGGCTTTGGAGAAAAAAGTCTTCAAAAAAGAAGAGGCAGAGCGGATTTTCAACAATATGACCTTCACCACAGATTACGGAAAACTCTCCGATGCGGATCTCGTCATCGAAGCTGCCTTTGAACGCGCGGAGGTAAAGCACAGGATCTTTGAGGAGTGTCAAAGGATCTGTCCTAAAGGAGCCATTCTTGCCTCCAATTCTTCTCATATGGTTCCTGAAGAGATCTTTGAAAAGATAAAAGATAAAAGCCGATGTCTGGTCATTCACTATTTCTTCCCTGCCGAACGAAACATGCTCATCGAACTGGTCCCAATGAAAGAAACCGATCCCTCTCTCATAGATTATCTGATGAAATTCTACGAGTCGATTGGAAAGGCCCCCATCAAAGTGAAAAGTCGTTATGGATACGCGGTGAATCCCATTTTTGAAGGAGTATTCTTAGCCGCAGCCCTTACGGTAGAACAAGGGATGGCCACGGTGAAACAGGCAGACGTGATCGTCCAAAAAGCCCTTGGAATGGGGGTGGGTCCTTTTACAGCCCATAATCTTTCAGGTGGAAATCCTCTGACTCAACATGGTCTCAATGAAATGCATACGAAGATTATGGCCTGGTATCGGTCCCCAAAAATTCTGGATGATCAGGTGAAATCCGGCAAACCATGGGAGACCCCTGGAAAGGGGGAGACAGTTGAATACAGGGATGAGGCCTACGAAGGGATCTCAAAAAGGGTGATGGGGGCCTATTTTGGGATGGCCTGTGAAATCCTGGAAAGCGGAGTTACGAATATCGGCGACTTTGAAATGGCGATCGATGTGGGGCTGGTAATGAATCCACCCTTCCAGATGATGAATCGAATCGGCATAGGAAAGGCCTTGGAACTGGTCCAATCTTATGCTCAGGAGAATCCAGGATTCAAAGTCGCTGAGATTCTCAAAAAACAGGCGGCATCCAATCAACCCTGGAAGATTCCGGTCGTCTTTAGAGAGGACAGAGGCGGGGTAGCCATTGTCAAGATTCGAAGACCGAAGGTCCTCAATGCCCTCAATCAGGATGTCTTCGAACAATTAAGAGAAATCTTTATAGAGATTCAAAAAGATCCAAAGATCATTGGGGCCGTCCTGACCGGTTTTGGGACAAGGGCCTTTGTTTCAGGAGCAGACATTGGGATGCTCGCCGCCCAAAAAACTCCTGAAGAGGCAGAGGCGATGTGTTTAAAGACGATGTCCGTACTTAATCTCATTGAGAACCTCGGAAAACCGGTGGTCTGTGCTATGAATGGGCTGGCCTTCGGGGGCGGAAATGAAATGGCCATGGCCTGCACTGCACGAATTGCTAAAAAAGGACAAAAGGTCTTTATTGCCCAACCTGAACCCCGCCTGGGAATCATTCCCGGAAATGGTGGAACCCAAAGGCTCCCCCGACTGGTGGGATTGGAGAAGGCGTGGCCTATTTTGAGAACGGCAAATCCTATTTCATCTGCCCAGGCCAAGGAAATTGGATTGATTCATGAAGAAGTGGAGGGAGACCTCATTGAAGTGGCTATCGATTGGGTCAAAAAGATTCACTCGGGAGAACTTCATATTCCTCCCATCCCTAAAGGGCCCATCCCCATTCCCCCTACCCTTCCCGAAGTGGATATCGGACATTTAAGCCGAAAGATCGATTCTATCCTCCAGAGGGCTATTCTTGAAGGAGCGAAGATGACCTTGGAGGAGGGCTTGAAACTCGAAGCCAAGCTCTTCGGAGAATGCTTCCTCACCGAAGATGGGAGGATTGGATTGGAAAACTTTATGAAGAATGGTCCTAAGGTAAACGCCCA
>CAZMWF010000041.1:0-45947 GCA_964570075.1 uncultured Syntrophaceae bacterium
CGATGGGGGGATGGATTAAGAGAGAGGTGAATTTTTGTGTCTCTTGTATTAAAATATATCTCGGTTGGGGTGTCGTCAAGTGGTAAGACACAGGTCTTTGGAACCTGCATTCGGAGGTTCGAATCCTCCCACCCCAGCCAATTTTATTTCTAAAAGAATGAAGGGAAATCAGTGAAAAGACGATTTCTTAAGGAAGAAAATGAAGAGTTGAAGTGGCTTCGGATCTTTACTGGAAACTCAAACCCTCCCCTGGTTGAAAAGATTGCTCAGCATCTCGGGGTCTCCATCGGGAAATCTGTAGTTAAGAATTTCAGTGATGGAGAGATCAATGTAGAGATTGATGAGAGTGTCCGGGGGATGGATGTTTTTGTCATCCAATCTATTTGTCATCCTGTGAATAATAATCTTATGGAACTCCTCATTATGATTGATGCCCTGAAAAGGGCTTCTGCCGAAAGGATTACCGCCGTTTTACCCTACTATGGCTACGCCCGACAGGATCGGAAGGTCTCTCCTCGGGCCCCCATCTCAGCAAAACTGATCGCAGACTTGATCACTACAGCAGGAGCCTCGAGAATCCTCACCGTAGATCTTCATGCAGGACAGATCCAGGGTTTTTTTAATATTCCGGTTGACCATTTATATGCTGCCCCTGTGCTTTTAAGTTATCTAAAACAACTCGAGGACGACATCGTCATCGTCTCTCCAGATGCAGGAGGAGTAGAACGGGCTCGAGCCTATGCAAAACGACTGGATAGTTCCCTGGCCATTATCGACAAAAGGAGAGAAGCCCCAAATGTTTCACAAGTAATGAATATTATTGGAGAAGTTAAAGAAAAGGTGGCTGTTTTAGTCGATGATATGGTGGATACCGGCGGAACCCTCACTAGGGCAGCCTACGCCCTTGCCGAAAAAGGGGCTAAGTCAGTTTATGCCTGCTGTACCCATCCTGTTCTATCTGGAAGTGCCGTGGAGATTCTGATGGAGTCTCCCATTGTGGAACTAATCGTCACCGATACGATCCCTCTTCGTTCAGAAGCAGCCCGGTGCCCTAAAATTAAGGTCCTATCTATCTCTGAACTTTTAGCCGATGCCATTAGGAGGATATACAGGGATGAATCAGTGAGTTGTTTGTTTGTGTGAAAAGCAGGTTATTATCAGTTTCAATTTTGAATTCGATAGGTTGGGAGGAATTTAATTATGGAAAGGCTGGTTTTAACAGCGGAGTTAAGAGAAGGAAGAGGGAAAGGGGCTGCCCGCAGATTGAGAGCCAAGGGATTGATTCCGGCTATCCTCTATGGCCCTCGAAGCCAACCCATCTCTCTGACCGTTTCGCGCAAGGAATTGGCGAAGGCCCTTCGAACAGAGGCCGGTGGCAATGTCTTGATCGATTTAGAGATAAAGGATGGAGATCTTCCGAGCCGAAAAGTAGTGATGCTTAAAGAGGTTCAATATGACTATCTTGGAAAGGAGATCCTTCATACCGATTTTTATGAAGTGGCTATGGATGTGATGATAACGGTTGAAGTTCCCATTCACCTTGTTGGAAGACCTGAAGGAGCAAAACTTGGAGGGATTCTTGACCAGATTCGTAGGGTCGTCGAAATTCAATGCCTCCCAGGCGATATTCCAAATAGCATCGAAGTGGATGTGAGTTCACTTAAAATCGGTGATTCCATCCATATCTCCGATATCAAATTTGAGAAAGGGAAGATTCTTACAGATCCGGAGGAGACGGTTGCTACTGTTTTGGCACCCATTGTAGAGGAAAAGAAGGTAGAGGAGGTAGCCGCTGAGGTTACTCCAGCAGAGGAGGAGAAAGAGGAAAAGGAATAAATTAAGTGAAACTCATTGCTGGTTTGGGGAATCCTGGAATCCAATATCAAAACCATCGCCACAATATTGGGTTTCGGGTTATCGATTGTCTATCTAAAAATCACCATATCCCTCTTTCCACTAAAAAGTTCCATGCCCTTTATGGAATAGGGCAGATCGAATCCCAAGAGATTCTCCTTCTCAAGCCGATGACGTTTATGAATCGAAGCGGAGTAGCCATTCGAGAGACCCTTGATTTTTTTAAACTCGTTTCCGAGGATCTGATTGTGGTTCACGATGATTTGGATCTTCCTTTCGGGAGACTCCGTTTTAAAAGGAAAGGAGGTGATGGAGGACATCAGGGAGTTCGATCTATCATTGAAAACCTTGGAAGAAATACCTTTGTAAGACTAAAAATCGGGATTGGAAGACCTCCCGATGGAATGGAGCCTGCTGAGTATGTACTGAGCCCTTTTAGCGAAGAGGAGAGACCCCTTCTCGATGAAATCCTTGCTCGGGCTTGTAAGGCTTTGGTCACGATGCTCTTGGAGGGGATAGAGAAGGCGATGAATCAATTTCAACGAAGAGGTGGATAAAATAAAAACGAAGACTCACCCTGTTTAAGAAATAAATGGGTTACCCTTTGCCAAAACTCTAATTAAATAGAAAGGAGGAAGCTATGGATCTGGTTTGGATCTCTGTGATCTGTGGGATTTTAGGGTTTGCCACCGTGCTCTATTTTGTTCGTTATGTCTTACGGCAATCCGAAGGAACGGAAAGAATAAAAGAGATTTCGGGGGCCATTAAAGAAGGGGCCTTGGCCTTTATTCATCGAGAATATCGAACCGAGATCATAGTGATTATTATTGCTGCAATCCTATTAGCCCTTATTCCGGCACTGGGCTGGAAGACGAGCATTGCCTTTATCTTTGGAGCCGTCTGTTCCATGGGGGCAGGATACGCTGGGATGAATATGGCCATTCGTTCCAATGGGAGGACCACTGCTGCAGCAAAAGAAAGTTTGAATCAAGGGTTAAGAGTCTCCTTTCGAGGAGGAGCCGTCATGGGACTGACGGTGGTCAGCATCGGGGTGATTGGACTCTCCATCCTCTATTTTGCCTGGCATAAGGATCCCAATTTTCTGGCTGTCATTCCTGCTTTTGGAACCGGAGCCTCCCTGGTCGCTCTCTTTGCGAGGGTAGGAGGAGGGATCTTTACAAAGGGTGCAGATGCTGGCTCGGATCTGGTTGGGAAAGTCGAGGCAGGGATTCCTGAGGATGATCCGAGAAATGCTGCGGTCATTGCTGATTTCGTTGGAGATAATGTTGGGGATGTCTGCGGCATGGGGGCTGACCTTTTTGAATCCTATGTGGAAACCGTAGTGGCTGCGATGACCCTTTGTATCGTGGGAGTGGTCGTTGCTCCCGAGGCGATTGCTCCTTGGGTAAAAACTCTGTTTCCCGCTCAATCTCCAGAAGCCTCTCTAAAAGCTGCCTGGTGGCTTCCCATGCTCATTATGGCAGGTGGAATTATCGCTTCTATTATCGGTTGCTTCTTTGTGAGAGTGGGAGAGAAGGTTGAGATGACTGCCCTTTTGGGTGCCCTTCGCAGGGGGACTCTCAGTGCCTCGATCTTGACTGCCCTCTTTGCGTTACTCATCATTCGACTTTTAAATGCCCAAATGGGGCTATTCTGGGCCGTTCTCTCCGGATTGATCGCAGGGGTTCTCATGGGAGAGAGCACCAATTATTATACTTCCTATGCCTTTAAACCGACCCGAGAGATTTCCGAGGCCTCCACTTTTGGAGGTGGAGCGACTATGGTGAGAGGTTTTGCAGTGGGATTGATCAGCACATGGCCTCCAGTGATTCTGGTCGCTATCGCTACTCTTATTGCTTTCTATTTTGCCAGTTTTTACGGAGTAGCCATCGCAGCGGCCAGTATGCTCTCTACCCTGGGCGTCACTTTAGCCACTGATGCCTATGGCCCGGTTGCAGACAATGCGGGAGGAATTGCCACCATGGCTGAACTCCCTCCAGAGGTTCGGGAACGAACGGATGCCTTGGATTCTCTTGGAAACACCACAGCGGCTACGGGAAAGGGGTTTGCGATCGGTGCGGCAGTCTTAAATGCCTTGGGTCTTATCCTTTCCTATGCCTTGGCTGCCGGGTTGGTTTCGATCACATCGGAGGGAAAGATTACTGCCCCTCCAGAGTTGAGTTTACTTTCTCCTTCCGTCATTGTAGGAATGTTGATTGGTGCTTTGATTCCTGCCGTTTTTGTGGCCATTACCATGAAATCGGTGGGAGTCACGGCTGGACTCATTGTGGAAGAGGTGCGAAGGCAGTGGCGTGAAATCCCTGGACTTCGGGAAGGCAAAGCCAGAGCCCAGTATGACCGATGTGTGGATATCTCTACCAAGGCTGCCTTAAAAGAGATGCTTGCTCCTTCTATTATGACGATTATTGCCCCTATTCTGGTAGGAGTGATCCTTGGCAAATATGCCTTAGGTGGATTTCTCATCAGCTCCCTGGCGACAGGGTTTATTCTTGCTGTGACCCTCAATAATGCAGGGGGGGCCTGGGATAACGCCAAGAAATGGATCGAAGCAGGTCATTTTGGTGGAAAAGGGTCAGATGCCCATAAAGCGGCTGTGGTAGGAGATACGACCGGTGATCCGATGAAGGATACAGCAGGACCATCGCTCAATATCATGCTCAAATTGATGTCCGTCATCTCCCTTCTCTTGGCTCCTGTCCTTTCGAAGTTCTCAGGAATCTTCTAATCGAGCAATGAGTCCTCCCTCTCGATCTTTTCGGGGGGTGAGGACTCATTCTTCCTTTTCAATCTCCATAAAGATCTTCCCATGGTGAAAGATTCGAATCCCTCCAGTCTCTTCCGAGACGACAATGGCCAAGGCGTCGGTGAGACTGGTGATCCCTGCGGCTGCGCGGTGACGGCTTCCTAAGCCAAGAGGAATCTCAATATGCTCCCCGGAGGCATCCAGATGACGACCCGCTGCAAGGATCACTCCATCTTCACGTAAAATAAAGGCTCCATCGATCGAGGAAAATTCCTTTACGGTCTCTTTTAATCTCTGGTCCAAGATATTTCGTTCCTCTTCAGGATAGCCTTGAAAAGGATTGATGACCATCGGATGAGAGAATTTGAGAACCTCTTCATGTCTTCCAAGGACGAAGATGGTCCCGACCGGTTTCCTTCCTTCCTTTCCTTCCGCGGAGATCTCCAGGGCAAGTTTTAATACGGCTTCAAAGACCTCTGGTCTTACAATCTCCGAGATGATAGGAAGGTCGGCTGAGGAGAGAATCTCAAACTCTTTCCCAAAATCGAGGATCAGCAGATTATCAAGAAGTTTGGACTGGGGCATCCCTGAGAGGCAGATCCATTTTTCCCCTTTCTTCACCAACCCCTCGGAAAGGGCCTGCAGGATAGCCATTTTAATCTGATTGATTCTCCCCAAGGGAATATCTGGAAGGCGAAGGACTCGATCGAAATAGGCAGTGGCTTCCTGATAGAATCCCTCATCTTTGATGGCAAGGATCATCTCAACCTTCTTCTCCTGGCGGATCTTAAAAAGGGAATCATAATCCTGGATTAAATCCCCATAGAGCAAGACTCCGCTCGCCTTTGTTTTTTTGACAATGGAACAGGCCATCTCTACCAGCATTCTGTTCTGAGCCTTGATCATCTCATCCTCCTCCTATCCTCTTGACCAAAGAGGCCCCTTTATTTTCTCATGAGTTTATTATACAAATATAAATTAAGAAATCCATCGAAAAATTAAACTCACCAAAATGAGGGATTCATGGGGTTTCGATGTGGAATTGTAGGCCTTCCCAATGTGGGGAAATCAACCATTTTCAATGCCCTTACGGCTGCAGGTGCTGAGGTCGCAAGTTATCGTTTCTGCACGATCAAGCCCAACGTCGGAATGGTTCCGGTTCCCGATCCCCGTTTAGAACGTCTTGCCAAACTCCTCCAACCCAAAAAGGTCACCCCTACTACCCTCGAATTTTTTGACATCGCAGGGCTGGTCAAAGGAGCCAGCAAAGGGGAGGGATTAGGAAATCAATTTTTAGACCATATCCGAAATGTGGATGCCATCGCCCATACAGTTCGCTGTTTTGAGAATAAAAAGGTAGCCCATGAATTCGGTTCTCTTGATCCGGTAAGAGACATTGAGGTCGTGAATACGGAGCTCATCTTGGCTGACCTTCAGACCGTGGAGAAAAGGCTGGCTAAGGTAGAGAAACTCCATCGGATTGGGGCAAAGGAGACCGCTCTTCAGATCGAGGTTTATCGAGAAGTTTACTCGATCTTAAATCGAGGAGAGATTCCTAAAACCCTCTCTTTGAGTGAGGATCGAAAGGCAATTCTTTTAGACCTACATCTTCTGACGACTAAGCCTGTTTTTTATATTGCCAATGTCGATCAGACGGAACTGAGAAACAATGGTGGCTGTCTTAAGACCTTGCTCGATTGGGCGAAGAGGGAAGGGCAGCGAGTGGTCGTCATCTGTGGGGATCTTGAGGCCGAAATCTCTGAACTCCGGGAGGAAGAAAGGGAAGAGTTCAGAAGAGAATTGGGGCTCGAAGGTTCGAGTCTGGAAAGGCTCATTCAAGTAGGTTATGAAATATTGGATTTGATCACATTTTATACCATCGTTCATCTGGATTTGAGGGCCTGGACGGTTCCTAAAGGAACTCCTGCTCCAAAAGCGGCAGGTAAAATCCATACGGATATGGAACGAGGATTCATTCGAGCCGAGGTGATCTCTTTTGAAGAGTTTATCTCCTGCGGATCTGAAACGGTGGCAAGGGAGAGGGGACTCCTTCGGTCAGAAGGGAAAGACTACCTCATTCGAGATGGAGATATCGTCCATTTTCGTTTTCACGTTTCCTGAATCAACATTCATCGATTCTCCACTAAATTTCATTTAGGGGAAAAGAGATGAACTTCTTGAAATTCTTCTTTTTTATGATTCCGGTATGGGGAGACCTTCTCAGAGACCTTATTTTTAAAAAGGTTCCGTGGGATGAAATCCGAACCAATTATCTTTTTGGGAAGGCGAATGCTTACGAGCGGGCCAACCTTCCTGAAAAAGCAAGAAAAGAATATGAGAAAATTTTGAGGAAACAACCCCGGAGCATCCCGGTATTGATGAATTTGGGGGGCCTCCATTTTAGAAGGGGAAGCTACGAAAAGGCGATTCCTTATTACGAGAAAGTCATCCGCATCAATCCCAAACATTATCAGGGACACTATTGGTTAGCGGTATGTTTTTGGAAATTGGGTCGTTACTACATGGCCATCAATACGCTCGAGGAAATCATTGAATTTCTTCCCACTTACAAAGATGCCCTGAATCTCTTGGGGGAGTGCTATGAGCGGATCGGAGAGGCACGAAAAGCCGAACACTATTATTTAAAAGCGATCAGTGCCGACCCTAATGGAATCGTCATCCATGGAGGGATCCTTTCTCAAAAAGAAAAGTCAGGGACCCAGCAAGAGAGAATCAAACATTGAGAATGAGAGAATGGATCAAAAGGTGTCTTTTTTCTCCTTCTGAGCCTTCTGTTTGGCGGCAAGAAATTTAGTCTCATCCATGATTCGAGGGGAGATGCCTTGAAAACCATTCAGGCTCGGATCCGGAGGTAAGAGAATCCAGGCGATCCCAAGCTCTTCATCTATTTTTACGATGTGATCTTCAGGTTGTAATTTTTTCATCTGAAGGGATAAAAAAGCGGTAAAAATCGAAAGAGGCGAAGGGATAGAGAAATGACCATCGCCTCTTTCGATCCTCTCTCGAATTGGCTTATTTCTTTTCTGAGGACGCCTCTTCCTTTTTGAGCTCCAATTTCGACTTGATCTCGCTGATGAAGTAGACCAAGGCCCCTGCACCGATGAGGATGAGGAGAATGGGGACGGTGGCCATGAGGCCTTTCACAAACATACTCCACCAGGTGACCAAAAGGACGAGACCGATGACGATGACTACCACTCCTGCAATGATCCCCAGTACATTCGACACCATCATCACCCCCTTTTGACAAAGTTTATTGAAAATTAACAAATACCTTTATGGAAGTCAAGGTTTACAGACCATCCGTTTTTTTCTTGAAATAAAAAAAAGATGTTGTTAAAGTTTTCTTCCATAGAGAACTGGGCTCTCATGGAGAGTCTCCCATTTCAATCTTAAAATCAGGAGGAGGACAATGGCCGTAAGGATGAAAGGGAAATCTTTAGCCAGCTTAAAGGATCTCACCCGGGAAGAGATCGAAGAAATTCTTAAAACTTCCGAATTACTCAAACTCCAGATGCTTCGAGGTCAGGATCATCCTTTACTGAAAGGGAAGACCTTAGCGATGATCTTCGAAAAACCTTCTACCCGAACTCGTGTCTCCTTTGAGGTAGGAATGTGGCAATTAGGTGGATATGCCCTATACCTCAGCGCAGGCGATCTCCAATTAGGACGGGGGGAAACCATTGGGGATACGGCACAGACCCTTTCTCGATATGTCGATGGGATGATGGCCAGAGTTTTCTCACACCAAACCATTCTCGATCTCATCGAGTATTCAAGAGTCCCTGTCATTAACGGCCTTTCGGATTTTTCTCACCCCTGTCAGGCCCTCGCGGACCTCTTTACCATTTATGAAAAGAAGGGAAGACTCTCTGGATTAAGGCTTGCCTATGTGGGAGATGGCAACAATGTAGCCCATTCCCTTCTCTACGGATGTTCGAAGATGGCGATGAATATAACCGTGGCCTCCCCAAAAGGATACCAACCACATCCTGAGGTGGTCGCCTATGCCAAAGACGAAGCAAAAAGAAATGGATCGGAAGTGAAACTGACGGAGGATCCATTCGAAGCCGTCAAAGGTGCGGATATCCTCTATACGGATGTCTGGGCAAGTATGGGAAAGGAGAAAGAACGGGAAGAAAGGGTCAAGGTCTTCCAGCCCTATCAGGTCAATCCCCGATTGATAAAACAGGCCAAAGAGGACTGCCTCTTTATGCACTGTCTTCCTGCCCATCGTGGAGAAGAGGTCACCGATGAGGTCGCCGATTCGCCAAACAGCGTCATCTTTGATCAGGCAGAGAACCGTCTTCATACCCAAAAGGCTCTACTGGCTTTGATCCTTTAAAAATTGAAGACTCACCGTTTAGGAGTGAAATCGATGAACGGGAAATATGATCTTTTAATTAAAGGAGGTTGGGTAGTTACAGGTAAAGAGATCGTAAAATGTGATGTGGCCTTGAAAGGGGAAAAGATTGTAGAGATAAAAAAGGGATTAAAATCTAAGGAAGCGAAGAAGGTTATAGAAGCCTCACATCAATATGTCTTACCGGGTATCATTGACGTCCATGTTCACCCAGTCTATGAAGATGATATGGGAGGGGTTTCCTATACAGCCGCTTTTGGTGGAACAACCACCCTTATCCATTTTGCCTATGCCAAACCTGGGATGAAGTTAGTAGAAACGATTGAAAAATACAAAGAGGATGGATTAAAGCTATCCTATCTTGATTTTGGGCTTCATGGAACCCTTTTTGACCCCGCCTCTCAAATCAAGGAAATCCCAAAGGCCTTTGAACTTGGGGTAAGTTCCTTTAAGATGTTTATGACCTATGCCAAACTCGGTTGGATGACAGATGATTATCACCTTGCAGAGGCCATGGACCTCATCTCTCGGTGTGGGGGAATGGCGATGGTTCACGCAGAGAGTGGACTGGTAACCGATTATCTGGAAGATCGCTCTCTAAGAAGGGGAGAGGACCAAAAGAGGGTCTTTTTGAAGACAAGACCGGATATCTTAGAGGCCGAAGGGATTTTTAGGGCTCTCTCCATAGCAAGAGTGATGAGGTGTCCCCTCTATATTGTCCATCTCAGCACGGCATTGGGGGCTGAGGTTTTACGGCGAGCAAAAAAAGAAGGTCAAAAAGTCTATGTGGAGACTTGCCCCCAATATTTGACCCTGACCGATAAAGTCCTTCAACAATGGGGTGCCCCGGCCAAGATCGGTCCTCCCCTTAGAACTGAAAAGGATCGTTTAGCCCTTTGGAAAGCCATTCATGAAGGAATCATCGATGTAATAGCGAGTGATCATGCTCCAAAAACAAAAAAGAAGGAGGATCCCTTTTTTGAGGCACCTTATGGATCTCCTCAAGCAGAAACCATGCTAACGGTGGCCTATGATGAAGGGGTAAATCGGGGGAGAATCAAACTGACTCGATTAGTTCAACTTCTTTCAGAGATGCCTGCAAAGATATTTGGCCTCTATCCCAAAAAAGGGGTGATTCAGAAGGGTGCCGATGGAGATCTCGTCATTTTTGATCCAACAAGACTCCATCAGATTCGGCATCAAACTCAACATTCAAAAGCCCCCTATACCCTTTATGAAGGGAGAAGATGTAGAGGAAAACCCGTTCTTGTAATCCAGAGAGGAAGAATATTGATCGAAAACGGAGAGATGAAGGGAGAGCCAGGCCAAGGAGAATTTCTTAAAACAAAAATTATGAGATTCAATTAGTCATCCCCCTCTCAGGCCTATTTCACCAATGGGGAGCGATGAGTGGTAAAAATCTGAGAATTTTATTTAAATTTATACTACAACTTATTGAATTTTTTGAATTTTTAAATAATTTAATAGGAGGAGATAAATGGGTAGTCTTAAAGGAAAACACATCCTTCACGGGAATCAATTCACCCCCAAAGAGATTGAAACCCTTATTCGAGTAGCTTCGGAATTTGAGAAAGAACTTAAACATAAATCTTCTATCTCTTTATTAAAAGGTAAGATTTTAGCAACCCTTTTTTTTGAACCAAGCACCCGAACTCGCCTTTCCTTCGAGGCGGCGATGCAGCGTCTTGGAGGGGGTGCGATCAGTATGGGTTCGGTAGAGGGTTCTTCAGTGGCGAAAGGCGAAACCCTTTCCGATACGGTGCGTACTGTTTCGCAGTATGCGGATGTCATTGTCCTAAGACATCCCCGCATCGGGGCAGCAAAAGAAGCTGCGGAGGTCTCTGCCGTCCCGGTGATCAATGCTGGAGATGGAGCCGGACAACATCCCACTCAGGCCCTCCTTGATCTCTATACCATTCGCAAAGAGATTGGAAAGCTGAAAGGATTAACCATTTCCCTGGTCGGAGATCTAAAATACGGCCGAACTGTTCATGCCTTGGTAGAACTGCTTTCTCACTATCAGACACGATTCTTCTTCGTCTCTCCACCCCTCCTCAGAATGCCAGAAGAGATTACCTCCAATTTGAAAGCAAAGGGGTTGGAAGTGGTTGAGACGGAAGACTTGATGGACGCTGCGTCTCGAAGCGACTTGATCTATATGACCCGGATTCAAAAAGAGCGCTTCTCCGACCTCTCTGAATATGAAAAGGTAAAGGGAAGTTTCATCATCGACCAAGATTTTCTAACCCAACTCAAGAAGAAAATCGTTCTCCTTCATCCTCTGCCAAGGGTCGATGAGATTCACCCAGAGGTGGATGCCTATCCAGGGGCTGCCTATTTTCGTCAAGTTCGAAACGGAATCTTCGTGAGAATGGCTCTCCTGGCGATGATCTTTGGAAAGAGATAGGAGGGGGTATTCCCAACCTCTCATTGAGGGATTAGAGGAGGGAAAATAATTTCTCTTGACTTCTAAAAATGAATTATATAAAAAAGAGGCAATGATTTTAGGAATTGACGAAATTGAAAAAAGGGTCTGGATGGAAGAGAAGCTCTTCCTGATGAAGCAGGTAGGGATCCTTCTCATTAAAAATGATGCCATAAAATTCGGGGATTATATTTTAGCCTCTGGGAAGCGAAGCCCTTATTATATCGATTTAAGACTGACGATTTCGAGTCCCATCACATTGGATTGGATCGGCAATTCTTTGACCCGAATTGTGATCAATGAGATTGGAAAGAATAAGGTGGACAAGATCCTGGGGGTTCCTACTGCCGGTGTTCCATTTGCAACGGTGGTGAGTCAAAAGTTAGGAATCCCTATGATCTATTATCGTCAGGCAAGAAAGGAACACGGGGTGAGAAAAAAGATTGAAGGGATCCTTGAACGGAACGACCGGGTGTTGATTGTGGATGACCTTATTACGACAGGTGAAAGTGTGATCGAAGCGGCTGAGGTGGTTCGGGATCAAGGAGGGATCGTCAATGAACTGGTCGTCCTTTTAGATCGGGAGCAGGGAGGAAAGGAGAGGCTCCGAGCAGCCCGCATCGAACCCCATGTCCTTTTTAATATCTCGGACGCGATGGAGTGGCTCCATCAGGTAGGTCTGATTAGTGATAAAGTTTATGAAACCGTCAAGAACTATATCGAAGAAGAGAATAGAGCCATCCAAGGAACGGCGAGTTAATCAAACTTCATTTGAAAAGGGTAGGGATATTCCCCTGTAAAGCAGGCATAACAGAAGTTCTCCTCTTCCCCTTTTACGCAACTCTTTAACCCCTCCAAACTTAAGTAATTTAAAGAATTTGCATTGATAAACCTCTGGATTTCCTTTACCGTATGAGTAGAGGCAATCAGTTCCTTTTTACTTGGGGTATCGATCCCGAAAAAACAAGGATCGGTGATGGGGGGAGAACTGATCCTGACATGAATCTCTTTAGTTCCAACATTTCTGAACATCCTAACGATCTTTCGGCTGGTCGTTGCTCGAACAATAGAGTCATCGACAATGACGATCCTCTTTCCTCTCAAAAGTTCCTTCACCGGATTTAATTTAATCTTGACCCCGAAGTGACGAATCCTCTGCTCAGGTTCGATAAAGGTTCGACCTACATAATGGTTTCGAATCATCCCGAGTTCGAGGGGGAGATTGGACTCAAAGGCATATCCCAGGGTGGCTGGAAATCCAGAGTCGGGGATAGGAACCACCATATCCACCTTTGCTGGAGACTCTTTTGCGAGCTGGATTCCCAGGGATTTCCGGATCTCATAAACATTATGATTGAAGATGAAGCTGTCAGGACGGGCAAAATAGATGAATTCAAAGATACATTGATGATGGGGTTTGGCGGGGAAGGGCTTGAAGGAGCGAATTCCGTCCTCATTGATGAGGAGAATTTCTCCTGGGTCGATCTCTCTTATAAATTTCGCCCCGATCAGATCGAAGGCACAGGTCTCTGAGGCAACGACGGGCGAATTCTTAAGGACCCCTAACACCAGGGGACGAAACCCATAGGGATCCCGAGCCGCAATCATTTCTTTCTCTGTAAGGAGAAGAAGGGAGTAAGCTCCCTCCACCTGTTTTAGGGCATGAACCACCCGTTCGATAAATGTCCTCTCCTTAGCTCGAGCGATGAGATGGACAATGACTTCCGAATCCATATTGGATTGAAAGATGGAGCCTTTTGATTCGAGTTCGCTTTTGATCAGAAAGGCATTGGTCAGATTTCCGTTATGAGAAATCGCCATCGTCCCTTTGGCATAGTCCACGACAAAAGGCTGAGCATTCTTCAGTTCACTTGAACCGGAGGTGGAGTATCGAACATGTCCAATAGCACTCTTGCCCGGAAGTTTTTTGAGGATTTCCCGGGAAAAAATCTCTGCCACCAGTCCCATCTGGCGATAATGGTAGAGATGACCTCCATCAGAAGAGACGATCCCGGCACTCTCCTGACCCCTGTGCTGAAGGGCATAGAGGCCTAAATAGGTATGGTTTGAAGCCTCAGGATGATTATAGATCCCAAAAATCCCGCACATGCAGATTAATTATGGCCTTTTTAAAAAGGGACGTCAAATCTCTTTTAACTGGACGTTTCCAGGGCATCTTTCCATCGCCTCTTCGATCTCTTTTAAATATTGAAGGATTCGTTGAGCCTGATCAGAATCAGAATGAGGTAAGAAGGAATCTCCTCTCTGTTCATAAGCCTCGAGGACCACTTTTAGCGTCATTCCTTCAATGGTTTTTGCCGGTTGAAAGGCCCATTCTCCTCGCCTCCCCTTAGAGACTTCTACTACTAAACCCGCATCAAGAAGCTCATTGAGGAGCTGACGAACCAGACGAAGAGGAATCTGAAGGGTTTGTGCAATCTGTTTGATATCTAAGGGTTTCTCCCCTTTTGAAAATTTTTCTACCAGAAGGTGAAAGATCCTGAGGATGAGTAATTTTTTTGAGGATGGACTAATTCGAGAATAATCCGGATGAAAACCAAAGGTCTCATAGTGTTCGTTGGCATGGGCAATCTCAGCACCGAAGAGGATGATCATCCAGCTCATCTGAAGCCAGATGAGGAAAAGGGGCAGTGCCGCAAAGCTCCCGTAAATCGCTCCATACTTTGTGATTCCGATTTGAAACTTGATATACACCCACTGAACGATCTGGAAAATGGTTCCTGCTGCCAGTGCCCCAAGAATGCCTGAACGGAAGGGGACCTTTGTATTTGGTAAGACCACATAGAGGAGGGTTAACAGAATCCATATGGATAGATAAGGAAGAAGATTGAGTAGGAAAAGGACGATGGAGCTAAAGACACCGAGTAAAGCGATCTTATTCATGACTACTTTGAGGTGACTGGCCACTAAAACGGTAGCACTACTGGAAATGACAAAGAGGATAGGGGCAAAGACAATCAGGGTGATATAGTCCGTAAATTTTCGAATGAGCGGTCTCGTCTTCTGAATATCCCAGATTGTATTGAAAGAATTTTCAATCTTCCCCAGAATCGAAATAACCGTCCAGAAGAGCATGAGAACACCGATCCCGGCAATGACTCCCCCTTTTACCTGTTCGAGCATGGATCTTGAAAAGAGAAGGATCTGTTCTGTTGCATCGGCCTGCCAGTTGGCCTTCGTCGCCATTTGGAGGATCTGCTTCTCAATCACTTTTTCCAGGCCAAACCCTTTAGCGATCCCAAAGGCCACTGCAATTAATGGGACAATATTGAGCAGAGAATAGTAGGTGAGCATGGAGGCATTTTTCTGACCGTGATCTTTCCAGAAGCCGAAGGCAGCCAAAAGGAGAATCCTTAAATATTTTAAAGGAATGGCCTTCAAAGGAGAGAGCTCTGTAAGTCGGATCTCCCAGATCCCTTCTTGGAAAAATTGGATAAGTTTTGAAATCCTCTCCATCCTTTTCAATCACTTCAATTCGGAAGTGCAGTGAGGACAGCGAACAGCCTTCATGGGAATCACCGAAAAACAGTAAGGACACTCCTTTGTGGTTGGAACCGGAGGAGGGGCTTCCCGCTCTCGTCTTAATTTATTGAAGCTCTTAATAAGAAGAAACACGGAAAAGGCTACAATGATGAAGCTGATAATGGTGTTAATAAAATAGCCATAATTGATGGAGACCGCTCCCGAAGCCTTAGCCGAAGCAAGAGAGGCATAAGGACCGGGGACCTTCCCTTCTTTGATGACCCAAAAGAGATTTGAAAAATCAATATTACCCAAGAGGTATCCAATGGGTGGCATAATCACATCCGAGACCAATGAATTCACAATGGTTCCAAAGGCAGCCCCTAAAATGATTCCTACAGCCATATCCAGCACATTCCCTCTCATTGCAAATTCTTTAAATTCTTTCCACATCCTCATGGCCTCCTTTTTAAAATGTCTTATTTTATTTTAAAATCGACACGACTATCTTTTATACGGTCCTTTTTTTCAGGAGAAAGGCTCTTTGGTTCAACCAAGAAGATCCTTTCGGGTTCGATCTCCTTCGATTTCAGGATCATCTCTTTCACCTTCTGAGCCCTCTGGATAGCCAATGTTCTCAAATCCCCCTCTTTAACCTCGATATGGGTAAGCATCAGTTTTTCCATTTCCGGATCAGGGAGATCTTTGATCATCCCTAAGATATTTCTTGGTTTTGGAAATTTTTCTTCCTTGTAAGCCATTTTGAGATACTTGGAATACTCGGAAGTTTCAATCTCGATGTCCTCTATGGAAACCGAGGGATGTCCCATCCGGATCATCTCGTTGAGCTTCTGGGCCTTTAATTTTTTGAGAAAGAGCTCCCTCTTTAATCCCTCTCGATCCTTTTCTAAATCCACGTGCCCTTCGATCTCTAACTTTACAGCTGGTCGCTCCCGAAGGGCCTTTGAAAGATTCTCCACCTTCTTGAAATTGACCTCATTGAGTGCGAGCGTCCCTTCTTCAAATTCTACATAGCTGAGTTCCTCTCCGCCTCCAATGATCGCTCCAAGAAGGGCAAAAGGAGAGGTCGCTGCTTTTGTAATAAGATTGATGAGAATTTGAAGGATGATCCTCCAGATGCTGAATTTGGGGTCATCCAGTGTCCCTTTGACAGGAATATCCAATTTGATCACTCCATTTCGATCTTTAAGAAGGGCAATGGCAAGTTTTACAGGTAACTTGGTGGCATGAGGACTTTCGACTTTTTCACCGAAGGTGAATTGGTCTAAGAAGATATAATTCTGAGAATCGAGTTTCCTTTTTTCAATAAGATACTTAAGGTCGAAAGAGAGTTTTCCTTTCTCAATGGTATAGCCCACATATTTTCCAGAGTAAGGGGTCATCGAGGTAAGGTCCATATCTTTAAATCTTACCTTTAAGTCTACAAAAAGATCCTCCCTGAGAGGGTTGATCTTTCCCACGATTTCAAGAGGGGCATATTCATCGAGTTTTCCCCGCAACTCCAGATCAGCCATAGTCGATTCTTCGGAGGAGAGTCCTGAGAGGCGGCCGCCAATCTCCACCAATTTGGCAGAATAAGGGGGATCGATGGAGCGGTCGTAAAACTCGATCTTTCCACCTTGAAGAGTAATCGTTTCGATTTGAATCTGTTTTCGGGAGGTTTTTATGGGTTCCTGTGCTTCCTTCTTTTTTTCAGGAGATGGAGGAGGGGGTTCTTTGAGGGACTCCTCCTTGACGATGATCTCTTGGAGATTGAGTTTCCCTTCAGGATAGAGGAGAATTCGGGCGTAAAAATCGGAAAGAGAGATCCCTTTGATGTGAACCCCGAGAGGTTCAAGATCAAACCGGAGATCTTCAAGATTGAGGGAATCCCATTTGAGGAGTTCCTCTCCCGTTCTCTTTTCTATCGATGAAAATTGGGTCAAAGAGAGATTCCCTTTAAAGTGCACTCCTGGCTCTTTCTTTTCAGAAAGAGCGAAAGAGAAATCTCCTGTGGTAGAGAGGCTCCCCTTGGTAATATGAATCCTTAACTTTTCTGTGACATAGGGCTGGAATGGTGGGAGAGGGATTTCCTTCAACTCCATTTTGAGATGGGCTTGAAGAGGATCGATCCCGAGGGTTCCAGTGGTCAAGATCCTTCCCTGCTTATTCAACAAAAAGGAGAGAGAGACCTTTCCTTCCCGATTTTTCGCCGTGGTAAGATTTTCCCCTTTAAACTTAATTCCCTCAACAGTCAAAAAGACCGGATCTCTTGGGCTTTGATCTTCCACAAAAAACTGGTACTGGTCGATACCGATCTCAGACAGTGAGATGAACCAGGGTGCTTCACCTTTTTCCTCTTTTCCCTTCCGTGATCCTTCTTGAGGAGAGGGTCGAAATGGAAAAAGTTGGAGAAGATCAATGGATCCGTCTTTCTGGCGAAGGATCTTGATCCTTCCTTTTTCGGTCTCGATTTTTCCGAATCTTACTTCATGCGTGGGTAACTGAACCTCTGTGTCTTTAATGGCAAGGCTCGGGATCTTTAGAAAATCCTCTTCTCCTTCTGTTTTTTTAAGTCGGAAGTCAAAGAGGTGAAGATTCAGTTTTGAAAGAGCTATTTCTGGTTCTTTCTCTCTTTGGGCGAAACGATATTGGGTCGAAAGGTCCAGTTTCCCTCCTTCAAGGCTACAAAAGATAAGGTCTTGATAATAGGGGGAATATTTCTTGAGGGGGATTGATTTTAAGGCAATCCTTCCTTCTGACCACAGGGGTTCCAAGGAGAATTGACCTGAAAGCTCAATGGACTCTTTAGACTCTGTGTTCATGGCTAAAGCGTAGGTGGATTTTTCCCCTTTTCGATTGGTAAAATGGTCAATTTTGACCTCTACGGGGAAAAGGGTAGTTTTGAAAGGTTTGCTCCTCGAGAGATCGGAAAAATAGATCTTTCCATCCTTGATTTGAATTTCGTCGACATCGATCCTCAACGCGGGAGTCTCTTTTTTGAGCGCAACCTTTGAAGGCTCTTTATCCTTCTTTTCGGGGAAAAGGTTAGCGAGATTGAGTGTTTCATCTTTCTTTCTCACCACATTTATTTCTGGGGATTGAACGAAGATCCGGGAGAGATGAAACTGATGGATGAGAGGTCCGATAGAGGCTAATGTAAGATCCAAGGAAGGAACCCTTAGGATAGGTTTATGATCCAGTTCATCAATGACTATCTTTTTGACCGAAAGATCCCCCGAGATAGTGAATGAAGGTTTTTGGGTTTTGGATTGGAGAAATTTGATTTTAAGTGAGGCGTCCAGAAGGGCAGATGAGACATTGAAATTCATCTTAACAGGGGCGTAGGCAAGATAATAAGGAAGATTTAACTCTTGGATATGAATCTCAAAATTTGTTTCCATCGAATCATGAAAAGGTTTGGTCTGGCCCTTCAGCTCATAAGGAGTATCGTTTATTTTCGCTGAAAAGGAAGGTTCCACAAAGGTTTCAATATAGTAGGGAATATTGGAAAGAAAAGGGATCCCTATTTTTAATTCTCGAATCGTATGCTTCGTTTTTTGAGGTTCATCCCAGAAGTCAATCCTTCCATCTTCGATCCGGATGTTATTAAGGGAAAAGAGAAGGGGTCTCTTCTTTTTCCCCTCGGAGGGAGCCTCTTCTTTCCCTTTGAGGAGATCCGAAAAGTTAAAAGTGAGGTCCAAATTCCGTTTAATATAAAGGTGGGGCCTTACAATCCTTATCTCTTTAAAAATGAGAGCCCTACGAAGGGCAGAGAGACTCTGGAGATTTACAAAAAGTTCTTCCAAGGAAAAAAAGGGTTGCTCTTTTGCTATCTCCTCCCTTTCTTTCACTAAAACATCCTTTACCGTTGCCGAGAGGAGATAGGGATTGATGCTCATCTCTCGAATACTGACTTCCCTGTGAAGAGCTCGAGAAAGTTCTTTGATGAGGATGGATTTAAGAATGGGAGGCACAACAAAAAAGCCCACAACAGTAAATAGGGCAAAGAATAGAATAATTCCGAGAAGGATTTTTTTAATACGGCGCATGAGGATGACCCCTCTCCCTTACCTCAAGAAAACCTTTTTCTTATAAATAGAATATCAAAAAAAATGAGTTTTTCAAAATTTTTCTTTTTGCAAGGGACTAAATTTTTCTCTCAGAAGTTTCAGGGCCTCTTCCCGGGTTTTGAGTTCTCCATCGATCTGCCTCTCCCGAATCTTTCTTAAGATTTCCCCTACTCGAGGGCCAGGCGAGTAACCCAAAGCCAAGACATCATGGCCTGTGATAAAGGGAGGGGGGGACAGAGTCTCTTTTTCCCTTAATAGATCCAGAATTCGTAGACAATTTGATTCCACGACTTCGTCCTTCTCGATGGAAAGGAGACCTCGACTCGCTTCCTTATCTGCAAGGGTATGAAGGACGAGTAAGGGGGTCTCTTTTCCCACATGATGGATGAGCCGTCTCAAAGCCGTGTCTTTCGTATTCTTCGATAGGTTAAGAATTCTCATATGATTCTGGATGAGCTTGAGAATTCGGTCTCTCATGAGGTTTGAGAACTTCAACCGTTCAAGAATCACTTTAGCTCTTTCAGAGGAGAAGGATTCGTGTTGATAAAAATGGACCCGCCCCTCCTCATCCTGACCGTATGTATCCTGTTTTCCTAAGTCATGCAAAAGGGCTCCATAGGAAAGAACCAGGAGATCCTCAGGACCGAGTGAAATCGCTTTTCCTTTTTCCTCGACCCATCGACGGGCATAAGGAATCTTTTCCAACATCAAAAGGACATGGGGGAGGACTTTTAAGTGATGGTGCCCATTCTGGCCAAGTTCTTCCAATCCTTTTAACTCGGGAATCAACACAAAAAGAAGTCCCAGCTCATATAGACATCTTATCCCCATAGCCGGAGAAGGAGAGAGAAGGATGAGATCCAGTTCTGCCTTGACTCTTTCAGAGGGAATGTTTTGGATGGATTCTTTTTTAGAAGCGATCTCTTCTCTTACCTGACTCTCAAGTTGAAACCCCTCGAGGATGCAGAGGTAGCGAACGGCCCTGAGCATCCTCAAGGGGTCTTGTTCAATGGAAGTCGGGGAGGTGGATCGAATCCTTCTTTTCTGAATATCCTCTAAAGCCCCCTCGACCGAATAGAATTGACCATCCAAAAGAGAGAGGGCCATCGAATTGATAGTAAAGTCCCTTCTCTTAAGATCTTCCTCGATCGTCTTGCCCTGAAGGGGAGTGATATCTATAGAAATCCCTTTTCCAACCGCTCGATAGGTGAGGGTCTCTGCCTCTTCTTTTCCAATCTTAAAAAGATGGATCCCTAATGTTTTTTCGATGATCTCGATGATGGAGAGATTCTCTTTGGGAATCACAAAGTCATAGTCCACCCTTTTTGGAAAGGATAAAGTTTTATGGCTCCCCAGAAGGGTATCGCGAAGATAACCTCCCACCAAAAAGATGGGAACTCCTCTCTCCCGGGAGAGCTTAGACAGGTTGACCAGGACCTGGTCTTCAAGGATGTGCTCTTTCCACTGTTTTTCTTTCATTGATAAACTTCTTTTTTTATGATAATTTAACTCTAAAAGCATAGAGTATTGGTTGGGCTTCTGTCAATTGAAGACTTTAAGGGAAGAGTTAGAAGAACAGGAACGGAAGATTCTTTCTCCCTTTGCGACACTCAGTTCTATGACAAAGGGGCGGAGAGTCCCGGAGGAGGAATGCCCCCTTCGACCTGCTTTCCAACATGATCGAGATCGGATCATTCACTCCAAATCGTTTCGAAGGTTGAAGCATAAGACTCAGGTCTTTCTAGCCCCCACGGGAGATCATTATAGAACTCGGCTCACTCATACCCTTGAGGTTTCCCAGATCGCTCGAACGATTGCTAAATCCCTCCGATTGAATGAAGATCTGACCGAGGCGATTGCCTTAGGGCACGACCTGGGGCATACCCCTTTTGGCCACGCTGGAGAAGAGACCCTCAATGAATTGATCCCGGGTGGGTTCAATCATGCCGATCAGGGACTGAGGGTAGTGGATTTACTTGAAAAGGAGGGAGAAGGATTGAACCTGACTTTCGAGGTCAGGGATGGAATTTTGAAACATTCAAAAGGAAAAGGAGAGATTTTATGTGAAGACCCTTCTTTAATGGCTACGACCCTTGAAGGACAGGTCGTTCGAATCGCTGATATCATTGCCTATATCAATCATGATCTGGATGATGCGATTCGAGGAGGGGTTATATCTCCAGGAGATATTCCCAAAAATTGTATAGAAATCTTAGGAGAGACCCACTCGAAAAGGATCAATCGGATGGTGACGGATATTGTTTTTGAGACCCTCAAAGCAGGGGGAGGGAAACTTTCCATCTCTGAACAGGTGCTCGGTGCGATTTGGTCTCTGAGAGAGTTTCTCTGGGAAAGGGTCTATGAAAATGAAACGGTCCATGCCGATTTCCACAAGGCCTCGAAAATTTTAAGGGAACTTTACCAATATTTCATGGATCATCCGATAGCATTTTTAAGGCTCTTGGACAAACCCGAGCTCTATGACTCTCTTGAGCGTTGTGTCTGTGATTTTCTTGCAGGAATGACCGATCGGTATGCCTTCAACCTTTATGAAAAGACATTTTTACCGTTGCCCTGGATGATTGTATGAGGAATTCTCTCTCAGAATTCCTTGACATTCAAACCACCATATGGTAATTAGCTAAAATTAAAAGAAAAAGGTTAATTCATTTAACTCCTTTCCCCCCATTTAAAAGAGGAGACTTGGTAATGACAAAAGAGATCTTAATTGCAGAGTCGGACAGAGTGGTTCAAAAAGAATTAGAGAGGATTTTTGAGGTTACCGACTACAAAATTATCCTTTCCGAAAGTGAGGAGGCCCTGATTCGGGCAAGACTCTTCAGACCCGATTTGATTATTGGGGGAAAGGAGGTTTATCAGGCAGTGAAAGGGGATCCTGAGTTTAAAGAGATCCCTTTTATCCTTCTATTAAATCTATTCGAAGATCTTTCTGACAAAGAGAGGGAATCCCTTCAGGTGGATGGAATCATTTCAAGACCCCTCAATGGGGATGAGGTTCTCAACTCCATAGACCGAGTGATGGAGGTCGGGAGGAGCCTTCCCAGGGAGGGATATGGTAAAAAAGAGGAGGAGAAAAGGGCCGTAATGGGTGAAGAAAATCTTTCACTTGGCGAAGTGGGAGAGGGTGAAGAGGAAGAGATCATCGAATTGGTGGATGTCGTAGAAGAACCCGAGGCGAAAATGAGCATTACCGACTTTGCCATTTCTCCAAAAGAAGAGCCTTTTAGAGAAATCCCAGCGGTAGGGCCTTGGACAAAAGAAGAAGAAAAACCACTCTCCCTTGAGCATGAAGAGAAGAGGGAAGTAAGGGAGAAAGAGGAGTGGGTAGAAAGGGGGGAGGGAGGAGAAGAAAAAACCCCAGAGGAGGAATTCTTTGAGAAGATTGAACTTGAAGAGATTCTACAGAAGGTAGAAAGACTTGAGCCCATGATCGAGAAAGAGTGGGCCGCCAAGGAAGTGGAAAGGGAAGAAAAAGGGATCGAGCCCATCGAACCCTTAAAAGAGGCTCCACCTCCTGTCGAAATCACCCCTGAAAAAACCGCTCCTGAGATGGAGCTTGAAGAACTCTCAGAGGAGGAATTCCCGGAGGCCTTTTTAGAAGAATTGGAGGAAGAGCTCGAAAAGTTGGAGGAAGGGGTGGAGGAGGTTCAGGAGGAGATAAAGGCAGAAAAACTCGAAGAAGAAGAAATCTTTGAACCTGTTGAGAAGGAACCGCTCATCGAAGTTCCTCCCCCTTCAATGGTCGAAGAGGCTCGGGTCGAACCCTTTCCGATAGAAAAGGAGGTCGAAAAGGAGCTTATTCCAATAGAAGAAGAGCTCCCCGCCAAAAAGGTCTCAGAAGAAGAATTTCCTTCTCCTTTATTATCGGTTGAGAAAAGGATAGAGGAGATGGTTGCCAAAGGGGTTGGAGAGATGATGCAGGATTTTATGACGAGGATTATCCCCGAAATAACCCAACATCTTCTCACCCTAACCCTTGATCGGATCGAAAGGATGGTCAGAGAAGTCGTTCCAGAAATTGCAGAAAAGGCCATCCAGGAAGAGATAAAGCGACTCGAAAAAGAAGAAACAAAATAGGAGGAAGAAGATTGCAGCAATGGGTTCAAAAATCCTGGATAAATCTTACGACCCCCATCCTGTGGAAGAAAAATGGTATCGGTACTGGATGGAAGGAGACTTCTTTAGGGCAGATCCTTTTTCAGATCGAAAACCCTACTCCATTGTTATCCCCCCTCCCAATGTGACAGGTGTGCTCCACATCGGTCACGCCCTGAATAATACCCTGCAGGACATCCTCATCCGTTTTAAGAGAATGGAAGGATTTAACGTCCTATGGATGCCAGGAACAGACCATGCCGGGATTGCAACCCAGAATGTGGTAGAAAAACAGCTTCTCGAAGAAGGGCTGGATCGCCATAGTCTGGGGAGAGAGAAATTCATCGAACGAGTCTGGAAATGGAAGGAGCAATCCGGTGGAACGATCATCAATCAGTTAAAAAAGTTAGGGGCATCCTGTGATTGGAGTCGAGAGCGGTTCACCATGGATGAGGGACTTTCGGAGGCGGTCAAGGAAGTCTTCATCCGCCTTTACCATGAAGGTCTTATCTATCGGAGTCATTATATCATTAATTGGTGCCCTCGATGCCAAACGGCCCTCTCCGATTTAGAGGTGGAACATCAAGAACTTCCAGGAAAACTCTATTATCTGAAGTACTTATTTCAGGGAAAAAATCGGTTCCTGGTGGTCGCTACGACCAGACCAGAAACCCTCCTGGGAGATACGGCCGTTGCCGTCCATCCCGAAGATGATCGCTATCGTTCTTTTATTGGAGAGAGGGTCATTCTCCCCATATTGGGAAGGCCCATCCCGGTCATTGCTGATTCCTATGTGGATAGGGAATTTGGGACAGGGTGCCTTAAAATCACTCCTGCCCATGACTTCAATGATTTTGAGATTGGATTGAAACACGGTCTTCCTCAGATCAAGGTCATCGATGAAGAGGGTCGAATGAATGAGGAGGCAGGCCCTTATCGAGGAATGGACCGCTTTGAATGCCGAAAGAAGATTCTTGAAGATCTTGAGCGAGAAGGTCTTCTTCTCAAAGTGGAAGATTATTCTCACAAAGTGGGTCACTGTTATCGGTGCAAGACTATCGTAGAACCCAATTTGTCCCTTCAATGGTTCGTTAAGACGAAACCTTTGGCTGAGCCAGCCATCGAAGCCGTCAAGAGAGGTCGAACTCGAATCATTCCATCCCTCTGGGAGAAAACCTACTTTGAATGGATGGAGAATATAAAGGATTGGTGTATCTCAAGGCAGATATGGTGGGGACACCGAATTCCAGCCTGGTATTGCCAATCCTGTGGAGAGACCCTTGTCGGTAAAAAGGAACCCCCTTCCTGCCCGAAATGTGGTTCAACGGTTTTGAGGGCTGAGACCGATGTCCTGGATACCTGGTTCAGCTCTGCCCTTTGGCCCTTCTCCACCATGGGATGGCCTGAAGAGACACCGGAATTAAAAGTCTTTTATCCTACGTCGGTCTTAGTGACCGGGTTTGATATCCTCTTCTTTTGGGTAGCCAGAATGATGATGATGGGAATCAAATTCATGGGGGATGTCCCGTTCAGGGATGTCTACATTCATGGACTGGTGAGAGATGAGAGAGGAGAAAAATATTCAAAGACAAGGGGGAATGTTCTCGACCCCTTGGACTTAATCCACCGTTATGGAGCGGATGCCCTTCGATTCACCCTGGCCGCCCTCACTATGCCTGGAAGTGATATAAAACTTTCAGAAGCAAGAACCGAGGGATATCGACATTTTGTGAATAAGATATGGAATGCCTCCCGTTTTGTCCTGATGAATCTGCAAGATTTTGATCCAGAAGAGATCCTTAAAGTTTATCCTCCGGAAGAGTATAGTCTTCCTGATCGATGGATTCGAGCGAAACTGAATCGAACCATCCGAGGGGTTCGACAAGCCCTTGAAGAGTATAAATTTAACGAGGCGACCCACCTTCTTTACCAGTTTACCTGGCATGAGTACTGTGACTGGTACCTGGAATTGGTAAAACCTTACCTTTATCAAACCTCGGATGAAAAGAGAAAGGTCCTTACCCAGAAGAATCTTTTTGAGACCTTAGATATTCTTCTAAGATTACTTCATCCCTTTATGCCTTTCGTGACAGAAGAACTCTGGCAAAGGCTTTTAGAAAGAAAACCAAAAGACTCCATTATGGTGGCACCCTATCCTGAACCCGAAGATCGATTCCATGAAGGACCATGGATGAGAGAAATGGAATGGGTGATCGAGGTGATTACCGCCCTCCGAAATGTTCGAGGGGAGATGAATCTTCCCCCCGGAGAAAGGATCGAGGTTCTGCTGAAGACTGAAGAGGAGGAGAAGATAAAGGAGAGGGTTCAGAGAAACCAGGTCTTCATTGAGACTCTGGCCAGGGTCAAAGAATTGAGGATTGGAAAGGATTTGAGGAGACCTCCTTGTAGCGCCTTTGTTCAGGTTCAAGAGGCAGAGATATTTATCCCGATGGATCCCTCCCGAATGGAATCTGAAAAGAGAAGACTCCAGAAAGAGATTGCCAAGGTAGAAAAGGAGATTGCCTTTGTCAGTAGAAAACTCTCCAACGAACAGTTTCTCGCAAAGGCCCCTCCTGAGGTCGTCTCTGAGGAAAAATCAAAAGTGGCCGATTACCAGCTCCTCAAGTCAAAGTTAGAGGAGAATTTAAGAAAGGTTCAAGAGGCCATAGGATAAGGAGATTCTTCTGATGAGAATGGATATCGAAAAGGTAGCAAGACTTGCCCGAATTAAACTCACAGAAGAAGAGAAAGTCATTTTTGGAAATCAATTAGAGCAGGTCCTAACCTATATGGAACAATTGAATCGCCTCGATACCCAGGGGATTGAACCCACTTCTCATGCCATTCCCATTTTTAATGTTTTTCGAGAAGACGAGGTTCGACCTTCCATGCCGAGAGAAGAGGTATTGGGCCTTGCTCCCTCTCAGGAAGATGGACATTTCAAAGTTCCAAGAATTATAGAATGATTCTGAAATGGATTTATAAATGGACCTATCTCGACTCACCATCCACGAACTCCATGAACTTTTAATGAAAAAGGAGGTAACCTCACGAGAAATTACCGAGGCCTTGTTTCGTCGGATCAAAGAAGTGGATCGAAAGACTCAGGCTTATCTTTTATTAACAGAAGAGGAGGCATTTCTGCAGGCAGAGCGGATAGACGAGAAGATTCGTCATGGAGAAGAGATCGGGGATCTGGCTGGAATTCCTATAGCCCTCAAAGATATCCTCTGCACCAAGGGAATACGAACCACTTGCGCCTCAAAGATCTTAGCCAATTATGTTCCTTTTTACGATGCTACAGTCGTCCAGAAGTTAAAAGGGGAGGGGGCCGTTTTTTTAGGGAAACTGAATATGGACGAATTTGCGATGGGTTCCTCTACAGAGAACTCAGGGTTTCAGATCACTCGAAATCCGTGGAACCTCGCTCGGATTCCAGGGGGCTCCAGTGGAGGTTCAGCCGCTGCGGTGGCTGCCGATGAATGTATCGCCGCTCTTGGCACAGATACAGGAGGCTCCATTCGTCAGCCTGCTTCTTGTTGTGGGGTCGTCGGAATGAAACCCACCTATGGACGGGTCTCAAGATATGGTTTAGTCGCCTTTGCCTCTTCCTTGGATCAGATTGGTCCGATTACCAAAGATGTCACTGACTGTGCCATTATGATGAATGCCATCAGTGGCTATGACCCATTAGACTCCACCTCTGTCCCTCGGGAAGTTCCAGATTATAAACAGTTCTTGATTCAAGATATAAGGGGGATTCGGATTGGAATTCCAAAAGAATACTTTATCGAAGGAATGGATCCAGAGGTAGAAAAGGCGGTGCGAGAGGCTATTGAACTCTATCGGTCCTTGGGTGCAGAGATTGAAGAGCTCTCATTACCTCATACCGAGTATGCGGTGGCGGTATATTACATTATCTGTACCGCAGAAGCGAGTTCTAACCTTGCCCGATACGACGGGGTCAAGTATGGTCTCCGCTGCAAAGAATATGAGGATCTTTTAGAGATGTATATGCTGACTCGAGCCCAGGGGTTTGGGCAGGAAGTGAAACGAAGGATCCTCTTGGGGACTTATGTTTTATCTGCAGGATATTATGAGGCCTATTATCGAAAGGCTTCTCAGGTGAGGACGCTCATTCGGAGCGATTTTGAAGAGGCCTTTCGAAAGGTGGATGTGATTCTCTCTCCCACGGCCCCTACTCCAGCCTTCCGAATCGGAGAGAAAGTCAATGATCCCCTCCAGATGTATCTTTCAGATATTCATACCATCCCTGTCAATCTCGCAGGAATCCCTGCTATCTCGATCCCCTGTGGATTCAGCCAGGAAGGACTTCCTATCGGCCTTCAGCTGATGGGAAGACACTTTGATGAGGGAATGCTTCTGAGAGTGGCTTACGCTTTTGAAAAGAATACAGAGTTCCATCTCAAAAAACCCGATCTTGCTTAATCGGAGTGCAGAGCATCAACGAATCTCTCGCCATCTTTACTTCAGGAGATAGAGGTATTCTCCAAGAGCCAGTCTAAGTATGGGCCATATCCTTTCTCGATCGGTAAGCCAACCATTTCAGGAACGGAATAAGAGTGGAGGGATTTTATTCTCTTCTCCATTTCTTCGAAGTGTTTCTTCTGAGTCTTAATGACAAGGAGCCATTCCTTTTCATCCCAGACCTTCCCCTCCCATCGATAGATCGATCGAATGGGAGAGAGGATATTGACACAGGCAGCCAGATATTCTTCGACCAACGTTTTTGAGATTCTGTAAGCTTCCTCCTCAGAGCTACAGGTCACAAAGACGATGATAGGCTCAAATTTCACTCCCATGTTATTTCCTCCCCATAACCCTTTCGAAGGTGTCTAAGGCTACCTCGATATCCTCACGGGTCACATCGAGATGGGTCACCAGACGGATCATTGTTTTTCCTATGGCATGGATGAGCACTCCGAATCTCTTCATCTCCTCCGAAAGATGGAAAGCATTCATCCTTAGGTCTTCTATCTCGAAAATCACGATATTCGTTTCTACCTGTTCAGGATGAATGATCACTCCTTTCAATTCTGATAATCCCTGAGCCAATCTTTTAGCATTCTCATGATCTTCTCTTAAACGATCGATATGGTGTTCAATCGCATAGAGACCAGCGGCAGCAAGGATTCCCACTTGCCGCATTCCTCCACCGAACATCTTTCTAAAACGATGGACTCGATGGATGAGCTCCTTTGATCCCGCGATGAGTGAACCTATGGGTGCTCCAAGCCCCTTAGAAAGACAGACCGAAACAGAGTCTGCCCATTTAGCATATTCATGAAGAGGAATCCCACTGGCAATGGAAGCGTTCCAAAGTCTGGCACCATCGAGATGGACCAAGAGCCCTCTCTCTTTCGCTAATCGGGAGATAGCCTTTATCTCTTCGATGGGAAAGATCGTTCCTCCTCCTCGGTTATGGGTATTTTCGAGACAGATCAAACGACTAACAGGATAATGATGGTCATTAGGACGGATGGCTTCTTCGATTTGAGAGGCCTTAAGAATGCCTCGATTTCCTTTAATACAATAGAACTGGATACCAGAAAGGGCTCCACCAGCCCCTCCTTCGAAGTTGAAAGGATGGGAAGTGGCCTCAATGATGACCTCGTCCCCTGGTTGGGTTTGAGATTTGATGGCCAGTTGATTGGCCATTGTTCCGGAAGGAACAAAGAGGGAAGCCTCTTTGCCAAGGAGTTGGGCAACCTTCTCTTGAAGTCTATTGACGGTGGGGTCCTCCCCGTAAACATCATCCCCTACCTCTGCCTCGGCCATCGCTTTTCTCATAGCCTCGGTCGGTTTGGTAACGGTGTCACTTCTGAGATCAATCAATCTTTTCATAAAAATCCTCCAAGTTGATAAAAATTATGGTGTAAAAGGAGAGAAAAAGCAATATGAATGTAATCCATCCCGTAACCCCTCACTGAAGGGGAAATCATTTTAAGTTCGATAGGAGTATTTTCGAAACCCATAGAACGAGGATGGATTTCTCCAATATCCCTCTCGGACTTATCCTCCCCTCCGAGTGATGGATTACTCCAACACTCAAAAAATTTCTTGACTTGATGGACTTAAATTTTATAATTTAACCTCAAATGAAATAGTTATAACCGAGAGCAGAGAATGAAATCCTTCGAGGAACAGATTTTAAAATCCCGATACAATTATGAAGAGCTTATACGAAAATATAATTGGATTGCTCCGATTTACGACATTTTTGCACTATTGATGGAATCAAAGGCCCGCAGAAAAGCCCTTGAAATGATGAATCTTCAAGATGGAGAAAAAGTCTTGGAAGTAGCGATAGGTACAGGGCTAAATCTGATGGAGATAGTCAAGAGAAACCCGAATGGATGGGTAGAAGGAGTAGATATCTCCCCTAAGATGCTGGAAAAAGCGAGACAGAGGCTGCTGAAGTTGGGAAGTCGAAATTTTAAACTTCATCTCTGTGATTGTCGAAGTCTTCCTTTCGAAAATAATTTTTTCGATATCGTCATCAGCCAGTATTTGTTAGATATCTTACCAGTAGAAGATTTCATACCTGTCCTTCAAGAATTTAAAAGGGTGCTCAGGAATGGAGGAAGACTGATCCTTGTCAATATGACAAAAGGTGAAAGAAGGATAAATAAAATTTACGAGGAGATTTATAAATTAAAACTCCCCTTAATAGCAGGCTGTAGGGGGGTTATCTCCAAACCCTTTCTTCAAAGGGTAGGATTTCAAGTCATAAGAAGGGAATTTGTCTCCCAGATCGGTTTTCCTTCGGAGATTGTGTTGGGTATTAAAGGTGATGGTTATTTAAAATTTTGATAATTATTTGAAAATATTAATTTTTTTAATGCCTAAAAATTGGGCAATCTATTAAAAAAAATGAAGAATAAAGGATTCTGATAGGAAATTTGGACGGTTTTCAACAAGGTATTCACAAAAAATGTGGAAAAAATAAAAACTATTTGAAATTATTAAAAAAATAAAAGGGATCAGTTAGAGGAGGGCAATAACTGATCCCAACCAGTACATCATAAGGGGGTGAACAAGGAGGTGATATGGTATGATGTACTGGTCACTATTATTATAATTGAAAAAGAATTTAAAATCAATATTGGCATAAGATTTGCTACTATTTTTAATTATGAATCTATTTTTAATTATTTTTATTTCTTTTGTCTCATTTTTCCCAAATCCCACTTTTTCTGAGGTCTATAAATGGGTTGACGAAAAAGGGGTGGTCCATTTTTCCGATGATCCTACCTCCATCCCAGAAAAATACCGTTCAAAAATCGAAAAGATGGGTCTCCCCTATGAAGGAGGAAGAAAAGAAGAGTTAACAGAAAAGAAAAAAGACAATTATAAAGACCAATTAGGGAGAGGGGAGGAATATTGGAAGAGTCGGGTCGAAGAGTGGAAGAATAAGATGAAATTGGCACAGGAACGTTTAGAGGAATTACGACAAAAATATAACGAATTGACAGAAAAATATAATGAATCAAAAAGCACGGGGCAGAGAAATATCCTTCGCCAGCAGAGGGATCAGGTGAAGATAGAAATGGATCAGGTAAAGGCCCAATTAGAAGAGGCAAAGCTCATGTTAGAAAAAAAGATCCCGGAAGAAGCCGAACTTTATAAGGCTAAACCTGAGTGGATTAAATAAAGAAAAAATATCCGCTTTTATGAAAAAAATTCACAATGATTTGAGAATTTATAGGTTGATTTGATTTGGTATAATTTTTGCTGATTAAATTTTAAAATATTTTCTTCAAATTTTTTTAAAATTGCAGGAAAATGAATAGAAAAATGATTAAAATAATAAATTGTTATAAAAAGGCATTAAAATTGCAATATTAATTCTTTATGAGTGAAAAATTACAACCTCAGAAAAAAACAGGTGTTTTTACAGTTGAAAGAAGAAGACATCCAAGATTCAGTGTCGAGTTTCCTCTTGATTACTCATTTGTGGAAGGTAAGGAAACCTATGGGGGGATTGTGGCCAATGCAAGCGAAGGAGGACTACTGGTTTATCTTCCTCAGAGAATAGAGATAGGGACTGTTTTAAAAATTGAAATTCTTTACGTCCAAGGATTAGAATTTAGTACAATCAAAGCGATAGCGAGGGTGGTCTGGTCAGACCTTGCTTCCAAGGTGAGCTGGGGAGAGTATCGATATGGACTTCAGTTTATCCATATCGAGGAACAAGACTATACCCGATTAGTCACTCTATTAAAGGAAATTGGCAAGTAAGAAGAAGGGATCTCCTCTCCATTCCTCTTTAGAATCTTTCCATTATTTTTTCTCTTTTTCTTTATCTTCCAAAAAATGTCTTGAACTTTTCTTCAAATTGATTAAAAATAGAGCTATCCTCATCTTAAGCCATAGGGTCATGACGAATTTTTATCCCTTTAAATAGAAAAGAGAACAATGGAATATGGAATATGGAACAGGAAAAAGAACAATATAGGGTCGTTCTTAAAAGCATTGGAAATAATACTAAAGAGGAGGTTGAAGAGTTTTGTCAAAAGATCTCAAAAAATCTTAATCTCCCCTCCTCGTTGATCAAAAAGATAGCCCACCGAAATCCTATTGTCCTGAAAAAAAATTTAACGCTAAAAAAGGCTGAAGCATTAGCCATCGCATTTAAATCGTTTGGAGCGAAGGTAGTCATAGAAAAGAGAATCCCCTCTCCGATGATTCAAGTAGAACGACAAGGTCTCCCCCCTCCTCGATTAGCCTTAGAAACCTGCACCCTCCGAAAAACGCCCGAAAAGAATTGGTTGCTGGTGGGAAGGGTAAAAAATATATCTCAGGAACCCTTAAAGGATATCTGGGTCATCGTTCAACTCTTCGACTTTAATGAATTGATGACTTTTGAAGAGATTCCACTTCCCATCAATCCAATCCTTCCTAACCAGCTTTCCCCCTTTAAAGCCTTACTGGAAGGGAATCTTGAATTTCAAAAAATCTCTCTTCTCTTTAAGAATTTGGAAGGAACCTCATACTTTGTTCTTGACCAAAGAAAGAGGAGGGAATGGGAGGAGGTAGAGATCCCTGAGAATGTCCTGAAGATGAAACCCTTCCGAGAAGAGGAGACGCTGGAGAAGGTCTCTTTCCTTTCTGAGAAAGAGACCTTTCAGGAAGAGGAGAAGATCGGTTCCGAAGGGATGGTGCCTTATGAGGAAGAAAAAAAGGAATCTGAAAGTCTCGTTCTTGATTTTTCGACTTCAAGTGAAGGGTTAGAGTCCAAGGAATTGATCTCCGAGGAGAGATTGGAACTTGTAGAAGAAGAGAAGGAAACCCCTCCTTCTTACCCTTGGATAGAAGAATTCAGATCCGCAATCGACACGTATTATCAACCTAAAAAAGATGGCTTCTCCCTGTGGATCAAAAACCTTCAAGCCGAAAATTTCATTCAATCCCCCTATCACCTCTTGGTCATCTTCCTGACCTATAGTCGGTTTAACCAGAAGGACGATGATGAAAAAGCTCTTGAAAATACGCAGAAGGTCTTTCCCCTCCTTCTCCGATCCAATCTCACTCTTGATGAGGTTCCAGAAATGGAAGCTCCTCCTTTTTTCACTCGAGAGGTTTGGAGAGTTCTATTCTTCAAGGCCCTGCCGAAGATCCAGGAAGTGGCCAAAGAAATTTTGGAGAAAAGGGAGTGGAAAGCGGAGGAGTTAGAACAATTCATCCAGATTATCCCCCAAATGGGGCTGAATAACAGCCGGTGGGTGATTCGGAGGATCCCCCAATGGATTTTAGAAGACATCCAGATTGACTTTTCTAATACCTCTGTATCTATTGGAGAAGGTCTCTACCGTGTGGCCTCAAGATTGGGGATCGTAAATCCTCAATTCGACCTTTATCGAGGGAAGAACTCTATGGGAGATCTAAAGATTCAAGCCTTTGCCAAAATGGTCTTCCCTGATAATCCAATGAGGATAGAAGAACCGATGGAAAAATTGGGGAGGGAAGGAGAGGAAGGGCACTGTTTTCCCGTCGATCCAAAATGTTTAGGTTGTTTATTTGAAAGCTTCTGCCCTAAATTTTATACCGAGATAAACCCATCCGAGAAGGGGATGATGGGATAGGGAAGGGATGGCTCACAAGGGTGAGGTTTTCTATGGAAAAATTAGGGGAGAAAAGAGAGAGAAGAAAGGCACCCAGAAAACTATTAGATTTGCCCTTAGAGTATAGGATCATCGATGCACCCTATGCCCACGGGGGGCTGGTCGTGAATGTCAGCGAAGCGGGATTACTTCTTCAGTCGGTCAAAAATATCCCTGTGGGTACGAAACTGGATGTGGCCGTTCTATTCCCTAAAGGGTATGAGTTGAGTAACTTTAACGTCCTTGCCGAGATTATCTGGAAGGATCTTTATTGGAAAGAGGACTGGGAAGGCTATCAATATGGACTTAAATTTATCCAGATTCGCGAAGAGGATTATCGAAAACTGAAGCATCTTCTGGATGACCATTCCGAAAATTGAAGGACGGAGATAAACGACGGAAGGTAAAACGCTTAAACCCAGAATCGGAATTGCGAATATTGAGAGAAGGAAATATCCTCGTTTTTCTATCGACCTTCCTATAGAGTATTCCCTTGTCTCCACCTCGATCATTCACTCAGGCCGAGCCTTAAATGCAAGCGAAGGAGGTCTGCTGGTTTATCTTCCCGAAAAGATGGAGATCGGACAACGTCTCCAGGTAAAATTATTTTTCCATTTTCGTTCCTCCCTGAATACGGTGGAGATGATTGCCGAAGTGGTTTGGATCGACCTCCATCTCCCGGAGGGATGGGGAGATTATCGATGCGGGTTAAGATTTATCGACATCTCACCAGAAAATTTAGCCTTATTGAAGGAGCTTTTGGCTTCCCTTTCAAAATAGATCCCCCACAACTCCTCTCTTGTGAAACCTGCAAAAAAAATTTATAATGCCTTTCGGAGGTATGGAGAAATGGCCGGAAAGAGTAGTTTTCCCTATCGTAAGTATGATCGTAAGCCTCATCCTCATATTGTAAAGCAGATCTTGGAGGATGAGGAACTTCTCGAAATGATGAAAGAAGTCCTCATTGAAGAGGGAAAACCATGCCCCTTTTGCCACAGAAAAATCAAGGAAGGGGTAAAGGCAAAAGAAATATGGTGAAGAAAGGGTTACATGGCTTCGTCTGGAAGTTCACGCTTGAAGGAAAATTTAAAGGGCCTTTCAATGAGGATCTCCGACATCTTCCCTACGCTTTGAGTGGGAATCGAAAAAGGAAGAGAAAGAACGAATAGCCCACTGCCCACAATTCCCGCCACAATCCCTAACGGTCTGGCCAAGAGGATATCCATGACGATCCATTCATCGGTAATGGGGTCGTCTTTGGTCCATTTTTCCCAAGAAAGGCCTTCGGAATAAAATCCAAATACGAGAAAGGAAAGGATAAGGAAAAAACTCAACTCTCTTTTAAAGGTTTTCATAAATCCCCTCCTATTTGAAAGATTTTAAGCTTTATTATACCCTTTTTCTTTACCCTGTCAATATTCTTTTTCTTTTTGGAGGTCATCCCTCACTGAAGGGTGGAAATAAATTTAAGCCCGAAAGGAGTATTTCCGAAACCCATAGAACGCTAAAACAAACCGAAGCAATGAGTTTTATGGACCATTTAAGGCAACCGCACTTCCGACCAAGTCGGATCCCTGCCTGCGCAGGCAGGCGCCTCTGGCGGAATGGGTTTCTCCAATACCCCTCTCGGGCTTATTCCCCACCTCTGGGTGAGGGATGACTTTTGGAGTCCCTCGGTTAAGGGTGAAAGCCATTTTCTTGAATCCTGACCGAGGGGTTGCTTCATTTCAACTCCATGAAAAGCTTGACAATCTCTGATGAAACCGATATATATTTTTAAAATTCCGAAAAGATTTGAAAAACGATGGAATGGACACTGCTTCTCAATTCTACCTTTGAGCCTTTAAAGGTGGTTCATTGGAAGAAGGCCATCCTATTGGTTCTCCTTGGAAAAGTGGAGGTCGTCGAGGAGTATGATCGTTTGATTCGAGGGGTGCGGTTTTCTATGAAGCTTCCTGCCGTCATCCGTCTTCGTCATTTCATCCAAAGAAGAACCCTCCTTATCAAATTCTCGAGACAGAACCTCTTTATCCGAGACCGGAGAACCTGCCAGTATTGTGGAGAACCTTTCGATCCTCAAGAGTTAACCTACGATCATGTCATTCCTCGTTCCAGGGGTGGGCCTACGGATTGGACTAATGTGGTTACCTGTTGCACGAAATGCAATCTCAAAAAAGGAGGAAGAACCCCAGAAGAAGCTGGAATGTCTCTCATTCGAAAACCTAAAGTTCCCATCTGGATTCCTCTATTGAATCGTAGTTTAGGGATAGAAGAAACACCCTCCTTATGGAAGAACTATCTCTATTTTGATCATGAGTTAAATTCATAATTTTTATGGAAGAGCATCGTTTCAACTCAGGCCCCCTTCTTCTGATTCCCCCTCAACGATTCCATAAAGATTTCCATTTGAAGGATGAAAAAAAACCATGAAATACCTTTGGGCCCCATGGAGAATGGACTATATCTTAAGCTCTAAAGAAAAAGGATGCATTTTCTGTTTAAAACCCTTAGAGAATAGGGATAAAGAAAACCTGATCCTATTGCAGGGTAAGGATGCCTTTATTATGATGAATCGCTACCCCTATAATAGTGGCCATTTAATGATTGTGCCCAAACGCCATTGCACAGAATTAGAGAAATTAAAGGAAAAGGAATGGAAAGAGATTTTCTATTTCCTACAAGTTTCCGTGAAGGTCCTCAAGGAGACCCTTTCCCCTCAGGGATTCAACATCGGAATGAATCTTGGAAAGATTGCTGGGGCCGGTGAAGAACATCTCCATTTCCATATCGTTCCCCGTTGGACAGGGGATACCAATTTTATGCCTATTTTAGGGGAGACCAAAGTGATTCCGGAATATTTACTGAATACCTATGAAAAACTAAAGGTGGCTTTTTCCCAATATATGAGAAGAAAGAAAAAGGGAGGTTCCAAACCGTGAGGTGGTTGAAAACCCTTTTCATCATGGTCATCTTTCTCTTTGTGATCCTTTTTTCCGTTCAGAACAAAGAGGAGATTGCTCTCCGCTTCGGTCTCTTCCCTTTAAGAAATGAAACAATAGAGTTGCCTAAACTCCCTGTCTTTCTTGTCATCCTTTGTTCGGTATTCCTCGGGATCCTGATCGGGGGATTGAGCGATTTTTATCGACGGTATCAACTCAAAAAGACGGTTCGCCAGAATATAAAGACGATCGAACGATTAACCCAGGAAGTGGAATCCTTGCGGCGAGTCGGTTCTGATCAGCCCTCTTTTCTCAGAAAGGATTAAACTGACAAATAGGCCGTCATCCTAAACAGGGACCTCAGCGCACTATGGGTTTTTCCAATACCCATCTCGGGCTTATTCCCTCCCTCTGAGTGAGGGGTTACTTGAATTAAAAAATTTCTCTTGAAATCTATTTTAAAATATTGTATATAGTTAACAAGTTAGTCTGCTCAAAAGGCGGGATTTACCCGCCTTTTTTTTAGAACGGATTGTTGATTCTAAAAAATGGTTACAGAGATTAAGGAACGAGTAAAAACTCTTATCGATCCCATCCTTTTCGAGCAAGGGTTAGAGCTGGTGGAGATGGAGTACCGTAGAGAATCGAGAGGATGGGTTTTACGACTTTATATTGACAAGGAGGGAGGGGTTACCCTCGATGACTGTACCCGAGTGAGTCAAGAGGTAGGTAGACTCCTGGATGTGGAGGATTTCATTACAAATCCTTATATATTGGAAGTTTCTTCTCCGGGGTTAACCCGACCCTTAAAAACAGAGAGGGATTTTAGGAAGGTCAAACACCAGTGGGTGAGAGTAAGAACCTTCGAACCCATTATGGAGCGAAGAGAATTTAAGGGAAAACTCCTCGAAGTCTCAGATCAAGGAATTGAAATTGAGATGGAGGGGAAAAGGATTCCCATCCCTTTCTCAAAAATTGGAAAAGCCAATTTAGAGATAGATTTTAAATAAGGAGAAGGTCGTATGCCATCCAATCTCAATTATGTCATTGAGCAGGTCGTCAAAGACAAGGGGATTGATAAGAAAGTGATCATTGAGGCTTTAGAACAAGCAGTCCTTACAGCCTCAAGAAAGAAATATGGACATCATGGAGAGATCGAAGTCCATTATAACGAGGAGATCGGAGAGGTTGAACTCTTCCAATTCAAACAGGTCGTGGAGGAAGTGAAAGACCCGAATACCGAGATTTCTCTCAAAGAGGCTCGAGCATTGGATCCAGAGGCTCAGATTGGTGATAGTCTGGGAGTGAAACTCGATACGGATTTCGGTCGGATAGGAGCCCAGACCGCCAAGCAGGTGATCATTCAGAAAGTTCGGGATGCAGAGCGAGAGAACATCTATAATGAATTTAAGGATCGAAAAGGAGATATCGTCAGCGGAACCGTTCAACGATTGGAAAAGGGGAATATCTATGTCACGATCGGAAAGGCAGAGGCCATCCTTCCCTTAAAAGAACAGATCCCAGGAGAGACGTATCGGCAGGGGGATCGAATTCGGGCCTATATCTTAGACGTCCAGAAAAATACGAAGAGCCCTCAGATCATTCTATCAAGAACCCATCCGGGTTTCTTGATCAAGCTCTTCGAGTTGGAAGTGCCAGAGATCTCAGACGGGATCATCAAAATCATCAGTGCAGCCAGGGAACCCGGAGAGAGGGCAAAGATCTCTGTCTACAGCTCCAACCGGGATGTCGATCCTGTTGGGGCCTGTGTGGGGATGAAGGGATCCAGAGTGCAAAATGTAGTTCAAGAGCTAAGGGGAGAGCGAATCGATATCATTCCCTGGTCTCAAGATCCAGCTAAATATGTCTGTAACGCCCTGGCTCCTGCCAAGATTTCAAGGGTCTATATTGATGAAGAGAATCGGCACATGGAGGTGGTCGTCGCTGATGATCAACTCTCTTTAGCGATCGGGAAGAAAGGTCAAAACGTAAGACTGGCCTCGAAACTCACAGGATGGAAGATCGACATCAAGAGCGAATCAAAGATGGAAAAGATGTCTGTCGAAATCATAGAACAATTCAAATCCCTCCCTTATATGGGAGAGGTATCCAGTCGGCTTCTATATAATGAGGGATTTCGATCGCTTCAGGAGATTGCGGAGATAGATCCCGAAGAACTGGCAAAGATCTTAGAGATAGAGAAGGAGAAGGCCCAAGAGATCGTTGAGCGGGCCATCGAGATCGTTCAGGAAAAAGGGGAAGAAAGAATAGAGACAGAAACCCCCTCGTCCAAAGAGGAGGCTTCTCTGGATTCGGTCAATCAAATTCCAGGAGTAGGGGAGAAGACGGCGGAGATCTTAAGAAGCCATGGCCTCTCGACGGTTCAAGATCTTTTGAATTCAGATAAGGAGAGACTCTCTGAGCTTCCCGGGATTGGAACGAAGAAGGCAGAGAAACTGATCCAATCCGCTAAAGCGTACCTCGAAGGAAGGGAGACATGAGAAGGGGCCACCTTCCAATTCGTACCTGTATTGGATGTCTCCAAAAAAAGAGACAAGACGAATTGATTCGGTTGGAGATGACCCCGGAAGGTAATGTCATTATTAATGAAAAAAGGGGAAAAAGTAAAAGAGGATACTATCTATGTCCAACTCTAAACTGTTTTACTATGGCTAAAAAGAGGAGCAAATTGGCCCAATCTCTCCGCGGGGAAGAATTTTCTCTCTCTTTTAAGGAGAGGTTATCTCAGGAAGCGCCAAGATGAGGAGGAAGTTAAATGGCGAAGGTGAAGGTTCTTGACCTTGCAAAAGAAGTAGGGATGGAGGATGATAAACTCCTCCTGAAATTAAAACAGATGGGTTTAAAGGTAAAGGATAAGAAACCAGAGCCTGCGCCCAAGGAAAAAGCCTCTTCAGACGAAAGGGTCATTGAAAGAGACGCTGAAAAAGAAGTTATTGAAAAGCGAGTCAATCCGACCATTATTCGCCGTAGGACAAGAACCCTTCAGGTGGAAGCTCCACCTGCTCCCCCTCAAGCGGCTGTGCCATCTCCTCCTCCCCTTGAAACCACCCCGGTGACCGTTCCTCGCAAAGAAGAAGTCATCCCAGAAGTCTCTCTCCCGAAAGAAGAGGTAAAGAAGAAAGTTCGAGTGGCCAAAAAGAAAGAGGAGGAGAAGAAAGAAGAGAAGCCCGAGAAGAAACCTCCAAGAGGGAAAAAGAAGAAGGAAGAAGCTCCGGCCCTTCCAGAGAAGGAATTGGAAGTAAAGGGAGAGATTTCGCCGAAAGAAGTAGAGGTTCCTTCCCCTCCACCCTCTTCTTCTCCTCAAGTGGAGGCCATAAAAGAAAAGCCCCCCGAACCTGAAAAGGAGAAAAAGGAGGTCCTCCCAAAGATAGAGATTCCTCTTCCAGAAAAGATCGAAGTGTCTGAAGAAGAGAAGGTGACTCCCCTTTACACCAAGAAAAAAGTGGTCGGAAAGAAGAGGAGATTGATTGAAGAGAGACTGCTCAGAGAGGAATTTGAAGAAGAGGAGAAACCCGAGAAAGAGATAGAGCCGCTTCCTCGAACTTTTAGACCGGTAAAGAAGAAGGTCGTCGTAAAGACCCCCAAGAAAACAGAGATCACCGTTCCCAAACCAATCAAGCGAATCATTCGAATCGCAGAGGTCATCTCGGTAGGGGATCTGGCCAAACGAATGGGAGTCAAAGGATCCGAGGTCATTAAAAAATTGATGGAAATAGGAGTGATGGTCAATATCAACCAACTCATCGATGCGGATGTCGCCTCTCTGGTTGCCAGTGAATTCGGTTACGAAGTGGAGAAGACCTCGATCGAGAGTCAGGATCTATTAGAGAGAAAGGAGGACAGACCCGAAGATTTACGTCCCAGACCTCCTGTCGTAACTATCATGGGCCATGTGGATCACGGAAAGACGATGCTCCTCGACGCCATTCGAAAAACCAATGTGGTCGAGGGAGAGGCAGGAGGAATCACTCAACACATCGGTGCCTATGATGTCCAATTGGACCACGGTCGGGTCGTTTTTATTGACACCCCTGGGCATGAAGCCTTTACGGCGATGCGAGCCCGAGGAGCGCAGGTCACAGACATTGTCGTTTTAGTGGTGGCAGCCGATGATGGGGTCATGCCTCAGACTAAAGAGGCCATTGATCACTCCCGGGCTGCCAAGGTTCCGATTGTGGTAGCCATTAATAAAATAGATAAACCCAATGTGAATATCGAGAAGGTGAAAAAGGACCTTGCAGAACTGGGTTTAATCCCGGAGCAATGGGGTGGGAATACCCTTTATGCAGAGATCTCAGCGAAACAGAAGATCGGGATTAAAGAACTCCTCGAACTGATCCTTCTTCAGGCAGAGATGTTAGAATTGAAGGCCAATCCTAATAAACCTGCCCGGGGCACCATCATTGAGGCGAAATTGGATAAAGGAAGAGGTCCGGTGGCCACCCTTCTCGTTCAGGAAGGAACCCTCCGAGTAGGGGATATCTTCCTGGCCGGTTCTCAGTATGGTCGGGTCAGGGCGATGTTCAATGATCGGGGCCAGAAAATTGAAGAGGCCGGTCCCTCCACTCCAGTAGAGGTATTAGGGTTCTCAGATGTTCCGGAGGCAGGAGAGACCTTCATCGTGGTGACGGAAGAAAGGATGGCCAAACAGATCAGCCTCTATCGTCAGGAAAAGGCCAGGGCAAAGGAGCTTTCCAAGTTAAGTAAAGTTTCTCTGGAAGATCTCTATGAGAGGATCCAGAAAGGAGAAATCAAAGAACTCAATGTGATCATTAAAGCAGATGTTCAAGGATCCATTGAAGCAATGAGAGAGGCCCTGGGAAAGATGTCCACGGACACGGTGAAACTCAATATCATTCACGATGCAGTTGGAGGAATCACAGAGACCGATGTCAATTTGGCCTCCGCCTCCAATGCCATCATCATTGGTTTCAATGTCAGACCCAGTCCCAAAGCCCAGGCCCTTGCAGAGCAGGAAAAGGTAGATATTCGAACCTATTCGGTGATCTACGATGCCATCTCCGATATCAAGAAGGCTTTGGAGGGGCTGCTCGAGCCGACTTACAAGGAACATATTCTGGGAAGGGCTCAAGTTCTTCAACTCTTCAATATCCGTAAAGTAGGGACAGTAGCCGGAAGCCTTATCCTGGATGGAAAAGTGGTCAGAGGATCACACGCCAGACTTTTGAGGGACAACGTCGTTATCTATGATGGACGCATTGGCTCCCTGAAACGCTTCAAAGAAGACATCAAAGAGTGTCCTCAGGGAGTCGAGTGTGGGATCTGGATCGAAAATTTTAATGACATCAAACCGGGCGATATTATTGAATCCTACGAGGTGGAGAAGATTCAACCCCATCTCTCGTAACCCAAGGAGGCCTCACCATGGTGGTCGGTATCTGTCGGTTGGACTTTCGGATTCCCGAGAACCATTCGCTCAAGGAAAAACGCCACATCCTGAGAAAAGTCATCGACCGGGTAAAACCCCGGTTCAATGTGGCGATCTCTGAGGTCGGGGATCATGACCTCTGGCAACGGGCTCAGATCGGGATCTGTACGGTAGGCAATGATCGACGCCACATCAATTCCAGTCTCGATAAGGTGATCAATTTCATTGAAAAGATGAACCTGGTTGAAGTCATCAGCACCGAGATGGAAATCCTTTCGGTCTAATGTTGAAAGGAATAGGGGATGGAAGGAAAACGTTCGGATAAAGTAGCCGATTTAATCCATCGAGAAGTTTCGGAGATGCTGCTTCGTTCCGTCAAAGACCCTCGAATCGGATGGGTCACGATCACTCGGGTAAAGGTCACGGAGGACTGTCGACTCGCTAAGATCTACTTCAGCGTCACTGGAACTCGAGAGGAGAGGGAGAGGTCTACCAAAGGACTGGAGAGCGCCAAAGGCTTTATTCGAAAAGAGCTGGGAAAGCGAATCCGATTGAGATATACTCCGGAAATCAGATTTCAATTTGATCCGACGATCGAATATGCGATTCATCTCGAAGAGGTATTCCAGGGGCTTCAGAAGGAGAAAGAGAAGGATGAGGATTGATGGATTTCTGGTAGTGGATAAACCGGAAGGGTGGACCTCGATAGAAGTCGTTCAAAAGATTAAATCCTGGTTCTCCATCAAAAGGGCAGGCCATATTGGTACCCTCGATCCTTTTGCGACCGGTGTTCTTCCTGTCGTCCTCAATGAAGGGCGAAGGATAATCCCATTTCTTAAAGAAGATCCCAAGGAATACGAAGCTGAAATGAAATTAGGCCAAGAGACGACCACCGATGATTTGACCGGAGAACCCTTATTTCAAAGATCCCTCAATGAAGTGACCCCTGAAAAGATTAGGGAGGTGTTTCACACATTTGTGGGAAAAATCCGGCAGACTCCACCCCTGTTTTCTGCCGTGAAGATTCAGGGGGTTCCCCTCTATCGATGGGCCCGAAAAGGGATAGAAAAGGAAAGGCAAGAGAGAGTGGTAGAGGTATTTAGCCTTGAGATCAAGGAAATCACGCTCCCCAAAATTCGATTCAATCTGGTTTGTTCCAAAGGGACCTATGTGCGGGCATTAGCGAGGGACATTGGAAGAAGGTTGGGCTGTGGGGCTCACCTGACCTTCCTTAGACGAATTCGAAGCGGACCCTTCTCCCTTGATCAGGCCATTTCGATGGAAGAGTTAAAAAATTGCTCAAAAGCATCCCTTACCCATTGGGTCATTTCTCCGGAAGAAGCCCTTTCTGATACTCCGGAGTTGAAAGCAGATGAAAGGATGATTAGGAAGGTCAGTCAAGGTCAGGGAATCGTCCTGAAGGATCTTGGGCAAAAACCCCTGCCTGATTTTAAAAAGGGGCAAGAATTGAGGATGTCTTCCTCCGAGGGAAAATTGGTGGCTATTTTACGGTGTGAAAGGGACCGGGAGGAGATCGATCAGATTTGTCCAGAAGAGGCTATTTTTCGGCCCATCAGGGTCTTATCCACAAGAATTTTTATGGATAATAGATAAGAAAAAAGCAATCTGTGAAGAAGGAGGAGGTTCATGACACTGGATCAGGAGAGGAAGAAGGAATTGATTGAGAAGTTCAGAACTCATGAGAAGGATACAGGTTCTCCAGAAGTTCAAATTGCCCTTCTCAGCGAAAGGATTCGTTATCTCACCGAACATTTTAAGGTTCATAAGAAGGACCACCACTCTCGGAGGGGGTTATTGAAGATGGTGGGAAGGCGAAGGAAGCTCTTGAATTATCTTAAAGAGAACAGCCCGGAGCGATATCGAAAGCTCATTGAGCAATTGGGCTTAAGAAAATAATAAATCGAGACGAAGGAGTGAAGCAGGTGATGAGTCATAGATTGGAGATCGATTTTGCAGGAAGACCTTTATCGATCGAGACTGGAAAGGTAGCCAAACAGGCTAACGGTTCTGTGCTCGTCCGATACGGGGAGACAGTCGTGTTAGTCACCGCCGTCTCTTCTGAAAAGAAGAGAGAAGGGATTGATTTCGTTCCCCTTACGGTCAACTATCTGGAGATGACCTATGCGGCAGGAAAGATCCCGGGTGGATTTTTTAAACGGGAAGGGAGGCCTACAGATCATGAGATCCTCATCTCCCGATTTATCGACCGTCCCCTGAGACCCCTCTTCCCCAAAGGGTTCCAAAACGAAACTCAAATTATTGCCACCGTCCTTTCAGCCGATACCGATAATGATCCTTCTATTTTGGGAATGATCGGAGCCTCTGCAGCCCTCTACCTCTCAGATATTCCTTTCGATCAACCCATTGCAGGGGTAAAAGTAGGACGGATTGACGGCGAGTATGTCATCAATCCTACCTATGAGGAAATGGAACTCAGTGATATTGATCTTTTTGTTGCGGGAAGTGAAGAGGCCATCATCATGGTGGAAGGCAGTGCCAAAGAACTCCCCGAAAAGGAGGTCCTGGAAGCCATCTTCTTCGGGCATCAATCTCTCAAACCTATCATAGAACTTCAGAAAAAGTTAAGAGAGGCGATAGGATCTCCTCCAAAAGAATTGAATCTCGAAAGACCCCAGGAAGCGATTCTCGAGAAGGTTCGAACTCTTGCTGAGGATCGACTCCTCGAGGCCTATCAAATCTCAGAAAAGATTAAAAGACGAACCTATATCGAAACCCTTTTTCAAGAGATCCTTAAAAGTTTTGGGACAGAAGATGGATCGATCGAGGGCGTTGTCAGAGCGGCTTTCGAAGAAGTGGATCGTCAACTCATGAGGCGATGGATCTTGGAGAAGAAACGAAGGATCGATGGAAGGGGATGGAGGGAGATCCGACCCATCTCCTGTGAAGTAGGAATCCTTCCGCGAACCCATGGATCTGCCCTCTTTACCCGCGGAGAGACTCAGGTTTTGGCCGTGGTCACCTTTGGAACCTCTGAGGATGAACAGAAAATCAACTCCTTGATGGGAGAGACCTATAAATCTTTTATGCTCCATTATAATTTTCCCCCTTTTTGCACAGGAGAGGTATCTCCCTTAAGACCTCCAAGCCGAAGGGAGATCGGTCATGGAGCCCTGGCAGAAAGAGCGATTCTCCCTGTCCTTCCTTCCAATGAAAAATTTCCCTATACGATACGAATCGTCTCGGAGGTTCTGGAGTCGAATGGCTCCTCTTCCATGGCTACGGTGTGTGGGGCAAGTCTATCCTTAATGGATGCGGGGGTGCCTATTAAGGCCCCGGTCGCCGGGATCGCTATGGGGTTGATCCTTGAGAATGGAGAAGAGGCTATCCTCTCGGATATCTTAGGAGATGAGGATCACATTGGAGATATGGATTTTAAAGTGGCCGGCACCTCTCAAGGGATTACCGCCATCCAGATGGATATTAAGATTCGTGGTGTATCCAAAGAGGTTCTCGAAAGGGTTCTGGAGCAGGCACGGGAAGGAAGACTCTATATCTTGGAAAAGATGAGGGAGACGATTGCAGAACCCCGGAAGGATCTCTCTCCCCATGCCCCTCGAATCGTCACCCTCAATGTGAAACCAGAGAAGATTCGAGAAATTATCGGTCCGGGAGGGAAAACGATTCGATCCATCATCGATCAAACAGGAGTGAAGATCGATGTGGAAGATTCAGGGGTGGTGAGGATCGCCTCCCCAAATTATGAATCCATTGAGAAAGCCATTTCAATGGTGAAGAAACTTACCCAAGAAGTGGAAGTGGGTGGACTCTACCATGGGGTGGTCAAAAGGGTATTAGGGTTTGGGGCCATTGTGGAGATCTTTCCAGGGACGGACGGATTGATTCACATTTCTCAACTGGCAGATTATCGGGTCAAACAGGTTACCGATATCCTGAAAGAAGGCGATGAGGTTTTGGTGAAGGTCATTGATATTGATCCTCAGGGTCGAATTCGATTGAGTCGGAAGGCGGCCCTCCGAGAAGGAGGCCGAGTGAAGGAGAGCAAACCAGGGAAGAGTTCCCATTAAATCCGTTCATCCTCCTCTTCGAGAGGAAGGAAGAGAAGCGGGAAGGCGAAAGGATTGACTCAGGAAGGAAGATGGTAAAAAGAGCTCAACAAGTTCCAAAAGCGGTCTTTTACAATGACGGTTCAGGTTACCAGAAAACGGTCCTCGAAAATGGCCTCCGAGTCATCACCGAAGAGATTCCCTATCTCAAATCGGTCTCCATAGGGGTCTGGGTGTTGACCGGATCAAGGGATGAAGAACCTCACGAGAATGGGATTTCTCATTTTATTGAACACCTCCTCTTTAAG
>CAZMWF010000042.1:0-22655 GCA_964570075.1 uncultured Syntrophaceae bacterium
GGGAAGTTTTTACAACGAAGAGGCCAAACCCCTTTACAAACTTCCTGATGAAAAAACCAAGAGTACCATTAAAACCAAGAGCTATCCTAATGATCCTGGATTTAACGAGATTCGCTTCGAAGACAAGAAAGGAAAGGAAGAGATTTTTATCCACGCCGAAAAGGATATGAACGAGGTGATTAAAAATAATCGGACGATTTCAGTGGGAGGCGATCATACCGAGACGATCCAGGGGGATACAAAAATTACAATAAAAAAAGGAACCTTTGAACATGATGTTGCTGCCAATACAGCCAAATACCACGTGATGAGTGATATTATAGAGGACTATGATGCCACCCAAAAAACAACTGTAGCAAGAGAAATATCAATCATTTCCGAAGGATCATCTATCCATATCACTGCCGCTACTGAGATTCAACTTCAAGTGGGCGAGAGTACACTTCTAATGAAAGCAGATGGGTCGATAGAATTAAGCGGGGTGAATCTTGCATTCCATGGTAAAGAATCGGTCAATACCAGTGGGAGGTCCATTACTTCAAAAGCGGATCAGGACCATAATATTCAAGGTATGATTGTCATTTCAGAAGGAACGGCCTCCAATACGGTGAAGGGTGGAATGGTGATGCTTAATCCTTAACCCTAACTTCTTTTGGAAAGAATGATCCAAGTGATAAATGGAGCTATTTCGAATCCTTCCAAGCAAGAATGAATCAGGAAATCCCATTTTTTCAGTCTTGGTTAAAAGAACCTATGATATCCAACCAGGACGAATGGCCATTCGTTTAGAGTGTCCCTGTCCGTTTAATCTGGTCGATACCTACTATGATCATGGAGATCCTGAAAGGACCACAGTAAAATATGAATCGGACATGGCACCTTATAAAGTGGCTACAGACGTGGTGGTCATTGGCAAGGCTTATGCTCCTCAAGGGAAGCCGGTGAGTCAAATCGATGTTTCCGTAGAAATTGCTGAATATAAAAAAACCATTCGAGTCATTGGGGATAGAAAGTGTATCTATCAAAAAATGAAGCCTCCCCAGTTTACTGATCCAATCCCTTTCACTGAGATGGAAATTAGGTATGAAAGGGCTTATGGAGGTAAAGATCAAAGGAGCAATCCAGATCTACCCTTTTACTATCCTCGGAACCCCATGGGCAAAGGAATCGCTATTAAAAATATTCCGGAGGTTGTAGAAGGATTACCTTTACCCAATCTCGAAGATCCCGAGGATTTACTTACTCCCGAACGAATTATTCTTGAAGAGATGACTCGTTGGAATCATCAGCCCCTTCCTCAAGGTTTTGGTTGGTTTCAAAAAACTTGGTATCCCCGCTGCTCTTTTGTAGGATCGATCCCTCCTTTTGTTCTATCTGATGAGGTGATGCGGGAGGAGAGGATGGGTATTGTGCCAAAAGGTCAGATTGCCCTTGCTCGGCAGTTTAAATTACCGGCCTTTGATATTCGATTCAATAATGGAGCTTCGTTAGGATTGATCCTCCCTTTCCTCAAAGGAGGGGAAAAGGTCCGAATTAACGGAATGACCCAGGAAGGAGAGTTAATTTTTTTTATCCCTGATGAAAAACCCAACATCCTTATGGATATTGGAATGGGCGAAAATGAACTGGAGGTTGTTCTTCATACCATTTGCATACGACTTGAGGAAATGCAATTAGATCTGGTTTGGAGAGGGGCTCATGAATATCCGGGTTTGGATTGGTTACCTGAGATGAAACGTTTTGAAGTCTCTGTTTTATAGGGAAACAAAAATGAGACCATTCCACTTAGAGAGAGAGGAGAGGAGAGCCCAAAAGATTGTTCTTCCAGGACAAACTCCAGAGGGCCAGTATATCCTGAGTATCCTTGTTAAGCGAAGTTATAAGATCATTTCAGGGAAACAATGTATTCGAGCTGATGTGGACCAGAAATTAATATCCGGAGATATCCACTATCGGGACCCAATGAATTCTTCCGTAAAATTTGAGACGGATTATATTCCTTTTAAAATAGCTACGGATGTAGTTCTAAATGGCAAAGCCTATGCTCCCAAAGGGAAGCCTGTCGAAGTCATTGACGTTTCTTTAACCATCGGTCCGTACAGAAAGGAACTCCGAGTATTTGGGGATAGGGTGTGTCGCTATCGTGAAAAAGGAGATCCTCTGTTTACCGACCCAATTCCTTTTGAGACCATGGAGATTTGTTATGAACGGGCTTATGGAGGGGTTGATATATATTCTAACCCTGATATGCCTTGTGCCTATGCCCGAAATCATTTAGGTCGAGGGTTTGCCATTTCTAATAATAGAAAGGTAATAGAAAATCTTCCCCTTCCAAATATTGAAGATCCCAAGGATCTACTGACTCCGGAACGAATTTGTATAGGACATTTTATGTATTGGGAAAGGCAACCTATCCCCCAAGGATTTGGATGGTTCTCGAAATATTGGCAACCAAGGGCCTCCTATGCAGGAGTGATGCCGGCGGATAGGAAGATTGAGGAAGAACTCCGAAAAGCTTATACCAAATTGATTCCACCTGAACAGATGGACCTATATGAACGAACTCAGCTTCGAGATATGGATTTTCGTTTCTTCAACGGCGCCTCACCAGGTTTAGCCCTACCTTTTTTAACAGGGGAAGAGGAGGTTCATCTGATCAATTTATCTCCTGAGGGAGAGCTTTCTTTTCGACTGCCGGGAGATCGACCCATTATTGGTTTAGACATTGGGATGGGCCTTTACGAACCCGAAGCATTTTTGCACACCGTCATGATTCGTTTGGAAGATCGAGAGGTAGATATGGTGTGGAGAGGAGCTGTTCCTTATCCAGGACCAGACTGGTTACCCCAAATGAGAAAAATGGAGGTATGGATTCAATGAGTTCTTCTTCACCATCTTCTTCTAATTTTATGTATCTCTTTGGTGCCATTATCCTTTTCTGCGTGGCCATCTATTTTCTCCTTTTAGCCATAGATAGTTTGGGTTTAGAGGAAAAGAAAACTCAAGTTAAAGTCATTTCTAAAGGTTATAAACAAGCCGGAAAGACTTATATTACCCAGATTGTGGCCAATCGCCCAATAGTCCTTCCGCAAGTTAAGCCCGAAATGTATATATTGGGAGTGGAAATTCAAGGCAGGGAGATAGAATGTGTGGTTGATAAATCTCTTTTTGATCGAATTGAAGTTGGGGAGGAGATTCAGGTCCTATATCAAAAAAGAAGGATCCTGGGTAAAATCCAGGTGATTCAGGTGATTCATTAAAGGAGTTTCATATGCCCCTCTTTCCTGCTGCGAAAATGATGGACATGGTGATTGGCGTGGATGTCCATGCTGTAGCCCCTATTCCTGGTATACCCATTCATCCTTACGTAGGTCCCATCTACCTCTGGCATACTCCTACTTTCCCAAAGGTCGATGTTTTTATAAATGGTATGCCGGCTTGCTCCGTAGGAGCGATGGGTTATTTTTTTCATGTCCCCCAAGGGATCCCTGTGCCTCCAACTCCAACGAATATTCCTTACTGGAAAAGATATCTCACTAACGTTCCCAAGGTCCTTGTCCTCACTGGTTTAACCATTATGGCTAATCTTACTATCGCAGCGATCTCTTCCCTAATTCCTAAACCAAAATTTGCTGAAGACTTCATTAAGGATGTCACTGGAATCGATACGACCAATCTTGCGACCACTTGGGAAACGGTGAAGGCTACTTTTTCAGCTTATACTAAATGGCAAACCTGGGTTAAACTCCTGATGCCACCGATCCCTTATCCAGGAGCTCAGGGGTCTTCTGCTGTTGGAAGTCCAAATGTAACCGTAAATGGGGGGCCGTTAGGTTTTGCTGCTCCTTTGGTAGGGACTTCCTGCAGCGATATCCCTGTTGTACCCAATGCCTGTGTTATTGGTTTTAGTAATGTCTTAGTAGGAGTCAGTATTGCCGACTTAATAAAGGGAATTGCAGTGAGTGTGGCCCAATCCGCAATCTCCCATGTTATAGAGAAAAAAGTATTGGATAGGAAAAAGAAGGGCTGTTAATGGTCTTTTTTATAAAATGGGTTCACATAGAGAGTGTTCTGTGTATTTGAAAAATAGAAGGACGATCCTTGATCCAGTTGATGTCGTTACGGGTGAATGTACCCTTGACCGTACCGATTTTAACCTTCCAGGTCCTATTCCAATTGAATGGAGATCCTCTTATTCAAGTCGAAGTAAAATAAATGGTCCTTTAGGCTGGGGTTGGAGCCATCCCTATTATCGTTATTTTATCTTTATTGAAAATAAGACCATCTATGTAAATGGAGAAGGAGAAGAAATATCATTCCCTGTTATCCCAGCCATTGGAGAAGAAATTCTTTCTTTAAATGAACGCTTCTCACTTAAGAGAGAAAGTAAAGATTCTTTTAAATTGACCCAACAGGATGGGATGACACTGACCTTTAGAGGAGATCCATTAGGAGGATATGCGCTCCTTAAAAAAATTTCTAATTTAAATGGCCAATCGATTCAATTCTTTTATCACCAGAAACATCTCGTCAAAATCATCGACTCTGCAAGTCGAATTCTTGACTTTGAAATTGACCCCGAGGGTCGAATTCTGAAGGTTAAGTGTTCCCGGGGAATTAGTAATCCATTAGTGCTTGTGTCTTACCAATACGATGCCTCAGGAAATCTAATCTCAGTGACCGATGCAGAAAACCATACTCAGCTTTATGAATATGATAAGGAACATCAACTCCTTAAAAGGACAGACCGAAATGGTTATTCTTTTCACTATCGATATTCTAATCATTTTTGTATTAAAACTTGGGGAGAGGATGGCCTCTATAGTGGTGAATTTATTTATTTTCCTGATGAGAGACGAACGATCTATATTGGGTTTGATGGGAGAAAATTTGAATATCGTTATAATGAGAAAGGACAATTGATTGAGGAGATTGATCCTTATGGTAAAGTCACTACCACGCACTACGATGCATTTGGCTATCCTGCCGTTATCATTGATCGTTGCGATCGGAGAACGATTTATAAATATGATGAACGTGGAAATCTTCTTGAAGAAGTAGATCCTCTGGGCCGAAAGATTTCCTATCGATACAATGAACGAAATCAATTGATTGAAAAGGTTGATTTTAGAGGACAAAAAACAGTATTTGAATATGATGATCGAGGAAATCTGATCAAGGAAGAATTCCATGACGGGAGAACAGCTTTCTATGAGTACGATGAAGAGGGACACAGAATTTTCACAAGACTTTCCGGTTCTCTACCTGAAAAGAATGAGTACGATTCCTACCATCAATTAATCACCATTCGAGACCCCTTCACTAAAAAGGAGGTTTTTAAATATCAATACGATCTGTTGGGAAATGTGATTGGTATCTGGGATGGAAGGGATTGGATTCTGTATCGTTACGATAAGATGTCCCGCCTAATCGAAGCCCAATATCCAGACGGAACTAAAGAGAAAAACACCTATGATCCTGAAGGAAATATTACCTCCTATACGGATCGTCTCGGTCGAACTTGGCAATATCGATATAAAGCCTGGCAAGAGATGATCGAAATGATTGCTCCAGATGGAGGTTCAACTCGATATGATTACACTCGAGCAGATGAATTGTGTTTGGTAATTGACCCCAATGGAAATCAGACGGAATACCTTTATGATCAGAACGACCAAATTATAGGGATAAAGCAGAACCGTTCATTGATTGAAACTTATACCCGAGATCCAGAAGGTCGACTTATCGAAAAGAGAGATCCTCAAGGAAAAGTTTTAGTCTCTCTTTATTATGAAATGGGAAACGAACCCTCTGTTCGTATCATTCAAAGGGATGAAAAGAGGATTGAGAGTCGGTTTACTTTTGATCGAATGGGGCAGATCGTCCAGGCCAAGAATGATTTTTCGGAAGTCAAAAGAGCCTATGATAGGTTTAGCCACATCACTTCTGAAACTCAGAATGGGTTAGGCGTAAAACATATCTTCAATACCCAGGGACAATTAGAAAAGAGCGAATTTGATGATAAGACGGAATTTCGTCTTAAATATTACGGAGAGGCCATCGTTATTCGAGATCCCACTGGAGGTTGGCATACCTGTTATTTAGAGGGAAATCGAATCATCAAACGGGTGTTGGCCAATGACATTGAAGAATCCTTTGAATATGACGAAGAGGGAAGAATCCTTCGGCACACGGTTCAGAAAGGAGAGGGAAGTCTCCATCGATATCTGGATCGAAGCTATTTTTATGATGTTTTAGGTCAGTTAACTCGTCTCAAAAATGGGAAGGAAAAACTCTATTTTTTATATGATGAATGCGGACGTCTTATCAAAATTCAGGCAGAAGAGGCTCTAAAAGGGAAATGGGATAAAGAAGCCTATACTTACGATAAAGGAGGGAATCTCCTCACTACCAAAGAGGTTCCGAAGTCTTTGGTTGGAAAAGGAAATCAACTCCTTCATTGGGGAGACCGCCATTTCTCTTATGATGAGCGGGGACGGCTTGCAAAAGAAACACGAGACAATAAAAACTTTTCCTACACCTACGACTCTTCTGACCAACTTATTTCCATTGATCTTCCTGATGGGCAAAAGGTCATCTATGAATACGATCCTTTTGGCCGAAGAGTTTCTAAGAAAATTGGTGAAAAGAAAACTACCTTTGGTTGGGAAGGTGATCGTCTTAGTTGGGAAATCGGGCCTGAGGGTGAGCGAAGGTACTATTTTTATTTGGTCCCAGAAGACTTTACCCCTTCGATGTTTTGTGAACGGAAACCACTTCCAGATGGACAATGGGACCTCCAGACCTATTTCATTCATTATGATCAATCCAATCGTCCTATTTTAATTACAGATAGCGAAGGAGAAATTGTTTGGTCAGCCGAGTATACGGCTTACGGCCGGGCAAACGTTAAATCAGATTCAAAAATTGTCTATAATCTTCGTTCCCCTGGTCAATATTACGATAGCGAATCAGGACTTCATTATAACTATCATAGGTATTATGACCCAGAAACTGGAAGATACACAACCCCCGACCCTATTGGCCTCAAAGGCGGTCTGAATATTTATAGCTTTGGGAAAGGGAATCCTCTTATTACGTGTGATATTCTGGGACTACGCGGTAATTGAATCCCAGAAAGACCGGAGGATCCGGTCGAAAAACGAGTAGTAGCTATAATTTGCAAATTTAGAAAAAATCCAGAACTAATTAAAAATTGTCTTGAAAGTTTAGGATTTAAGAAAGTTTCTCCTTTAAAAATTGGTATTGGATCAAAACATAAAAATGGTAAGATAGTCACGAGAAACAGTGAGATTTGGCGTAGAGAAGATCCAGGACCTCCGAAAAGAGTTATTTATGTTCGACACGATCCATACGGTCATGATGAACCATCAAGTCGAGCTGGTAGTGAGCCTCATTATCACGTAGAGGTTCTTGAAAATCCAGATGCACCAGCAAGCCCCATCACCAATCCAGCTGCTTTGGAAGAAGCCCGTCGGAATAATGTACCTATGGATAGTAATAATGTTCCATTAGATAGAGAAGGTGGGAGGCCACTTACAAGAGATGAGAATTATCAGCAAAGGTTTGAACCCACTCGGACCCCAATTAATTGGAGAGGGGAACCAGATCCTCCACCAAGTTCCCCTGGTCCAGAAATGGATGGATGGGCGCAAAGGACTCATTTACCAGAAAATTGGGATTAAATATAAAAATAATTGGTTGTTAATCCAATTTAAAATTACTTGAAAAAAGGAGGTTTGAAGTGGATTTGTTTAGAAGATTAGGAGAGAAAGAAGAAAAACCGAGAGGTTAAGGAGGGGGAATCATGGAAGGCAATAAAAAAAATTTAATTTTTCTCTTAAAAAAAGCCTTTAGCCTAACTGATAAATTTGCACGAATAGAGACTTTATCAGAATTTTTTGATACGATAATCCAAGGTAAATTAGATATCCATACTCAAATGGAAGAACTTATTTCTGGGTTAAAACAAGAAACCTCCGATGAGGTTCTTGATTTTATATGGTACCGTTTAAGTCAAATGTCTCCGTATAAAGAAATTATCGAATTTGCAGAATATGAATTACAGAGTCAAAATCCAAGACGTCGTGAATTTGCATTACGATATTTATACACTGTGGCTCCTGAAAAAAGAGAAACTCTTTTTGATCTAATGTCCAACGATCCAGATCCTTGGGTCAAATACGAAGCGGGACATGCTATAGTGTCAGTAAATCCAAGAAAAGCTGTAGAGGTTTGGTTAAAGGCATTATATAGAGCCCCCCTTGTCTTAGCGGATGAAATCTTGCCGTTCACCATCGGTCAATATGTAGATGATGTAATGTTTGAATATATTAAAGAACTTTCATTAAAGTCTCCTGAAGATCAATTAATTCGATTATGTGTGTGGGAGGCAAATAAATGGAGGCGGATAAATTATCTTGATTTAAAGGAACCCCCTGAAATAGGTCCTGGATATTTTATTAATTGCCCGAATTGTAAATGCGAAATCGGCATTCGAGATGGGCATGCAGGAGAACACGGACAATGTAGAGAATGCCAACATGAATTCATCATTCCAGATCGTCCCAAGGAATAATTGAGAGCCAATGAAAGAGGCCCTTTACTTAACTATTCAAACCATGAATGATCGATTGAGATGGTATCGCAAATTAATTGTGGGAATGATGATCCTCAGCCTAATATCCATTCTTCTGGCAATCTTACAGATGGCCTGGCAGCCCCTTTTAGGATTTCTGTTCCTTATCCCGTTATGTAGCATCTTTCTCTATCTCGACTCCCTTTTAGTCCAAAAATGGCAGATACAGATTCTAAAAATGTGGAGAGATGGTCAGTTAGATTTAACTATTTTTCTCAATTCGATAAAAACTGTTCGTATGTTCCGACAACGAATGTTTGATAGCATGCTTAAAATCTTACCCGAAAACGCTATCTCGATGCTTTCAAGGAGCTCGAAGAATCCTGATCAAAAGATTCGGAGCCTAATGATCTCCATTCTCCAGATTTTTAATCGTGAACAGAAGGATGAGATGATCCTTATGACTCTGATCTACTCTTTCATCTCTTCCTCCATAGTCCTTGCAGGAATATTAAAATCATGGATGTTCCTCTTGGGATTCCTTCTTATCCCTTTGGCTATCGGGTTTAAACTTTACCTACGAACAATTCGATGGAAGCGATTAAAAAATGTTCTTCTTGAATTAAAAAAACACACCTCGGAAGGGTTCGAGAATCTTGTAGACCTTATCTTCCAAATGGATGGAAAACCTATTTTTGGAAAGAAACGGCATCAGCTTTTAAACCTATAATCAGAAAGGCATAGGAGATGGCTATTGAGATTGTTTCATTGGGGAAGAGAGAAGAAAACTACGGCTTCCGAGCTCGATCCTTAGCCGAGGCCCTGAGAGAGATGAGACATCATGGACCTGATGGAAAATTCGGGAGATGTAGTATCGATGTTCAATTTAAATCGTTTCAAATCCGTGTGGAGGTGACCGAAGGTCCTTCCTCACACTCATGGTCTGCCACCGCCTCTTTTGATCAAGGTGTGATTCAATATGAGATTATTTATCGAATCCCCCGCTGGAACAATATAGAAACCCTTCCTTTATCGATTCAGACTGAATGGAATCGATTTATACGATGTCTCTGGATTCATGAACGAGGCCATCCTCCACAGGAATTGCCCATCTTAGAAGAATACAAAAACAGATTTGAGGAGCTTCGGGTAATTGGAGCAGGACGAAGCGAACAGGCTGCTACGAGTGATGCGAATAGAGCGATTGCTCAAAAAAGGATGGAGTGGATTGCCGAGATTGAACAGAAAAGAAAGGAAGCCAGAGATCAATATGATCTCGAAACCAATCATGGGGAAACCCAAGGGGTTTACCTGAACCTGGATTTAGACAGAGAACTCCAGGGGAGCAGTCGGCATTAAATCTTCTCAGTCGAACAGAAATCCTCATGAGCGAAGCCAAGAAGAAAGCCCTCAAAGAACGGCGATTTGAATGTCAGAGGTGTGGAACATGTTGCAATCAAAAGGTCGTGATCTATCCCACCCATAAAGAGATTCAACAATTAGCCCAATACTTTAACCTATCTGAATCGGCCTTTGCCCTCCGCTATCTCCAAGAAATCTATGATCCGGATAAGGAGGTCTATCTCATTGCCTTTAAAACGAACCAGCCCGATAACCCTTTACGAGGATGTATTTTTTGCCAGGATAGGGTCTGTGTGATTTACAACTCACCTCGAACAGACCTCTGCCATGTCTTTCCATGGAATCATTTTGATCTGGAGAAAGAAGAATGGGAGGAGAGTTTTGTCTCTGAGGACGGAGGTTTCTGGTGTCCGGGGATAGGGAAAGGGCCTCTATGGGATTTAGAAGAGATTAAAAGGATAAAGGAAGAGCATCCCAATGTCGGGAAAAATGCAAAACCTCATTTTCATCAAGCCCCTTCCTCTCTATTTAAAGGAATCGATGCACCTCGTCCATCCAGTCTTATCCTCACCCTTTCCGAAGAACGGATCCTCCACAAACTGAGGTCCATTCCTATCAGTAGAAAGAAAAAGGTTGAGGAATTGTTGGATTTCTTCTATCATGGAGGCCATAAACCCTTATAAAAGAATTCAAGGTTTTTGGACAAAGTGAATATCACTGTGCTCACATTGAATATTGAGACACCGGATGGAAGACTTCCTCAGGCTAAAGTGAGGATCCCTGATCTTCCTCTGAGAATGGCGGACCTGGTTCCTCCCATGCAGAGGCTTTGTGATGGAATAGTGGAACTGGCCATTCAAAGAGAGAAAGAGAAAGGGGAGAGCGTCTCCTGCCATAAAGGGTGTGAAAATGGGGTCTGTTGTTGCCAACTGGTCCCCCTTTCTCCTCCTGAAGCTTTTTTTCTCAAGGACTTCATTCAAACTTTATCTCCCAAACGAAAAACCCAGATTGAATCTCACTTCAATTTGGTGAAAGAGGCCATGGATGAAAGAGGCTTAACTGAAAAAATAAGAGGGATCGAACATACCTGTGAACATCAACTTTTGGCCTATGAATATTTTCGAATGGGGATGCCTTGCCTTTTTCTTGAAGGGGGTTCATGTAGCATCTATTCGATAAGACCTTTTGCCTGTCGGGAGTATAATATTGTCTCACCCTCGAAACTCTGTAACGATCCCTTCAAAAAAGGAATTCGAAAGATAAAGATTCCACGAAGTATGACTACGGCCATGGCACGCTTAGCAGCTGAACTCTGTGAAATGCCTCCGATGCTTGTTCCTATGGCTCTTTTTTTAAATTGGGTGAAGGAAAATGAGAGGATCGGAGAGAAACGATGGCCTTCCTTATGGCTATTTGAACGAATGATGACCTATGCCAGTGGAACAGAGGTGGAGGGTCAGAGAGTGGAGTAAAGTTTTGTGTTTGACCCTTTTTTATCGAGAAGAATCTTTTTAAAAGAAAGGGATAAAAAGATGAAAGCAATATGGTTAAGTGCTCTGTTTTCCTCGGAGGAATTGGTCAAGAACATTATTTCTCATTTTAAGACGTATGGCCTTGAGGTAAGGGGGCATTTCTGGGAAGATGATCTGGAGAAGGTGGCCTGGGCCAAAGCCCGAGATGAATTGATCAAACCCGACCTTTTGTTGTGGCTTATTTTAGCCACCCAGGAGAATCTCCAGACCCCTTCCATTCGATACGGTCTATCCCTTCTCAGCCTCACCGTTCAGGCTCAAAAGGGAATCTCCTTCCCCATCGTCATCCTTTATACGGAAGGCGAAAAACCTTCTCCAGAGGCCCTTCCTACTCCCCTCAAGGGTGTGGATTTTCTCTCTCTTTCTGATCCAGGGATGGCGGCTAAATTAGTGGTAAAAGTAAATACGCCTTTAAAACCTATCTCTTCGGATTATCGAATCGATACCTATGGAAATCCCCAGATTGGGCAGTGGATCGAAGTGGGGCCTTCTACCGAGTCCTGGTCAGGGGTGATGTTTGGAGTATCTGGAGGAGAAATTACCTTTCATGCCGTAGGCCCAAAAGGAAGCCTTCCAAGCCAATCTGTTCTAAATTATCCTATGAGAGGGTTAAAATTAAGTTTAGGAGAAAGAGAGTTTATCGCATGGGCTACTCAGAATCCCATTTCTCCAGAGACTTCCTACTTCGTCAAGATTGAAGGCTTTCCAGAAACCATTCTCTTTGGACCCTACTCCAGTGGGGAGGAGGCAGAACTGTTCATGATCCAATTAAAATAATTGACAACCTTCCTTATTTTATGATAAGGGGAAAAGGCAGGTTATGAAGATGGAAGAGATTTCTCGAAAGAAATTGGATACCCAGGAATTCTTCAAACTTCGACAGGCTACAGAAAAGATCTCCCAGGCCTTGAGTAAACGTCTAATTGGCCATCTGGATACACTGAGACCCCTCTTTCTTCCACGGAAGCTTTTAGGAACCTTTGTAAAAAGCGCTGTGACGGAAGAGGTTCCCCGATCGGAAAAGGCCTTTTCAGATTTACAGGAGCTTTATGGCTCGATCTGTGAAAAACCTTTCGGTCTCCCGAGAAAGCTTCAGCCTCCACTCCCTCCGATTACCCATCAATTGGACATCACTCCTTTTCAATACCCTCTTAACTTGGGAGGAGAGGATAAAATAGTCCAGATCCTCTCCCCTACTCGATGGGTCCTCTCCTTCAGGGGGGAATGTCCTCTTGACCGTCTTCGAGCAATGGTTTCTGGACGAGAACCCCGCCAGCCCGAGGAAATGCGACAGGCCCTCATCAACCACCTCACTCCTGTTATTTTTCTAAGATATTTTCCTGAACTCAAGAGACTCCTGGAAGATTTACGCTATGAAGTAGAGATCAAGGAATTACACGATTTAGGGAATCTTTTGGTGACCGTTCTGAAAGCCCCTCTTGAGACTTTTCTTCCCCCGAATGACTTTATTCTCCAGGTCACTCAGCTTTCAGGGATATTGGCATTCCAGGAGATTGTCGATCTCGAAGCGATCGAAAGGATGACAGACTCACTGAAAGAACAACTCAGATCCCTCGTTGCCTAATCTTTAAATCTATCTAACTACCAGGGTAGCTCCAGTTCTACCCTCTCTCCTGAAGGAAGAATCTGGCGAGGAGGTTGAATGGCGAGTTTCACCATGGTGGATTTCTCGTCCGAAAGTTTTCGAACAGAAATTTCAAAATCTTTGGGGGCAGGGTGTCCGGACTTTTCCCAGAAAAGGGCGAAACTCTTTTTAAGTTTTTCTTCGAGGAGATCGGGGGCAAGATCTTTCTCTATAGAGTCTTTGCACCAGAGGAGAAACTGAACCATTCTTGAAAGAAAGAGTTGAGATTTCAATGAGGTTCCTCCTACTGTAGTTTCTAATGGGAAGAAGGCGATGTCTCGATTCACACTCGAAACCAGAGGCATGATTCCAGCTCGAATGAATTGTCCAATCCGATCCTCACTGAGCTCTACTTCTACTGGAATATTTCTTTCCTTATCTATTCGATGGAGAGCCAGGTCGGTTAATCTTACCTCTTTCCATTGTGTAAATAAAGTAGCCCATCCAGTCTTGGAGAGGCTCTGGGCAATAAGACTTCCAAGTGCCCAAACCGGACTGATCCATAGAGGTTCTGGTTCTTCAAAAAGAGTAAAGGTGGTCGGATTTTCAGGGCCATAAGGATAACGAAGGAGAAATCGAAGGCAGGTCCCAACAAGCCATTTTGAGGACGCCAGTCCCTTTAAGCGTCGCCATTTGGCAAAGGGTGATTCTTCGAGATAATGGGGGAGATAGGGAAGTCTCTTTAAGTCATGCCATGAATCAAGATAGAAAAATTTTTCAGTAAACCAGAATAGAGTGGGAGTCATCAGAGTCTCAGAGAATTGAGCCATCCTTTCAAGAAGCTCCATACTTCTTGGAGAGTTATCCATAGGAAGATCGATTAAGAGAAGGGAGGGTAACTCTTCAAGGAGATTGGGAAGGAGAAGTTCAAAAACCTCTTCTACCGTCTCACTGGAAATTGGGATGATTCCAAGTCTCAAATCCCCATCGACTCCTCCCTGTTGAATGAGACACCTTAGTCCCCTCCAGGTGGATTCCAATCTTCTGAAAGATTCGTCCAGAAAGAGAGTTCGAAGGGTCTGTCGAAGGTAAGAGTCTATCTGACCAATAAAAGCCTTTATCCCGGCAGAAGGTCTCTCTCCTTCTTCTGGCATAGCCACTTTTCTCAGGATTTCATCAAGAGGACTGGAAATCTCCTTCTCTTTTCTTTCTGGTTCAAACCCGAATTCGAAAGGTAAATCGGGCCAGGACTGAAGTCTTCTTTCAATTTCATTTTGGGAAAAGCCTTTACGTCCTGCCTCTTCAGCAAACTTCTTCGCTTCAAAAAGATTGCGAAGAAAAGGATGATTTTCGATGATTCGGTCAGGGTGAAAGTCGCGGAGCTTTTTAAAAGAAAGGCTCAATCTCTCTGGGGGGTAAAAAGTTTTAGGGAGGAGGAGATTGATGGAAATTCCCAAGCGTTCCATTACCTCATCAAAATTGTACTTGTCAATTCGAAGGGGACCATTCTTCCAGGGGGTTTGCTCCTGTGTTCGAAAAGGGGCAAGAGCTAATATTTTAAAGGGAATGGATGGGGCTTCCATACCTTCCTCCTTTCATTGAATTTTATTCTTTGGATCCTCACCTGGAATTTGAGATGGAATCTATTTTTTAAAGAAAGAAAACAGACCCTTCGACTCTTTTTTTTCGGGGGCTTTTGACTCTTCCTTCTTTTTTATCTCCTCTTCCGTAGGGGGAGCCACTTCTTCAACCTCGGCCAATCGTCCTTCCCCAAGGTAGCGAAAGGTTGGGCCTCGAGGGGTAAGTCCAATCTCATCATTTTGTTTTAAAGGGGCCTGAAAAGGGATGGCTTGGCGGTTGATCTGAACCAGCTTCTGTCCTGTAAGGTCTTTAATCCAGTATTCATTTTCGAAAAAGAAGATTTGGGCATGCTGTTCAGAGATCCAAGGGTGATCGAGGATAAAGTCGCATTTTTGACTTCTTCCTATAAGGATAGGAAGTTCTTTATAGGATCTAATCGTGGGACCATATTGAATCATAAGAGAGGCCTTCACTCTCAACGGAGGAGCCTCTGGGGATTCCTTTGGAGGAGGAGGGGAAGGTCGTTGGGGAGAAATAGGTCTCGGAGGTTCAGGAACGATCTCTTTCTCTCGGGGAGGTAAAGGGGCTTCCATCTCTATCGGAGCCTCTTTGATCTCACTCAGAAAGCTAACCTTCGGTCCCCCTTCTGAGAATTCAAGGACATCCCCATTTTTGAGATAAACCTCCTGCACCCTTTTCCCATTGACAAACGTCCCATTGGTACTTTGGTCAATGAGTTTGAATTGATTTCCATCACGAATGATCTCAGCATGTTTTCTTGAGATTTGAGTCAGATTCGCCGGGAAACGGAGATGACAGGAGGAGTGACGACCAATGGAGATGACCGATTCGGTAAACTCTTGGATCTCTCCTTTCATCGGTCCGGAGATATGGATAAGTTGGACGACAATGACAGGTGGACGTCTCATTTTCTATCAATTATAACCAAACCATTGAAAGGGTCAAGAAAATATTTATTTTCAAAACATAGAATTTCTTGTATAATATGTTTTAATGAAAATTGACTCCTTTGGAAAGACTGATCTCGGCCTTCGCCGTTCCAATAATGAGGATGCCTTTTGGTTAGGGTTGGATCAAGCCACCTTCACCGTGGCCGATGGAATGGGAGGAGCGGCTGCGGGGGAGCTGGCCAGTCAAATCTTTGTTGACACAGCCTTCCAAGTTTTCTCTCAAAACAGAGAGCAAGGGATGAAAAAACGGGTCGAACTGGTTAAAGAGACCTTTCTATTGGCAAACGAGAGAATTCTTAATCATATAAAGATGAATCCCCAGGATGAAGGGATGGGATGTACAGCAGAATTGATCACCTTTAATGACCAACATTTTGTCCTGGGCCATGTAGGGGATAGCCGAACCTATCTTTTTCGAAGGGGACAACTGAGGCAACTGACTCGAGATCATTCCCTGGTTCAAGAACAACTCGATCAGGGACTTCTCACTCCGGAGGAGGCCCGAAGGCATTCCCTTCGTCATGTCATCGTAAGGGCGGTGGGAATAGATGAAACCCTGGCAGTAGATCTGGTGGAGGGAAAGACCCATCCTGGGGACCTTTTTCTTCTCTGCTCGGATGGATTGACCGATATGATAGAGGATCTCTCCATTCAAAAAATTCTCCTTTCTTCCCTTCGTCTTGATCAAAAAGTGAATCGGTTGATTGAACTTGCCAATGCCGCTGGGGGAAAAGATAATATCACCGTTGTGCTTTGTGAGGTTCTGGAGTGAAGCAAAAATCTACCATCTACCTGTTCATCCTCTTCTTCTTTCTCTTCACTCCCTGTTTCGCTTTTGGAGTAAGAGAGGGTGAAAAAAAACTTTACCCTATTCCTCTTATAGAAATTCAGACGCTCCTATCTCGATGGCTTTTCGAGTCTGGTTTTGAAGTCACCCGTAAAGAGCTGGAGGATTTCCGAATCCAATTGAAAGGGACAAAGGGAGAGGAGGTTTGGGAATTGACTCTTACCCCTCGCTCCCCTCTCGCTTCGCTTATCGAAGCCTGTTTTTTTTATAAAGGGCATATGGTTCAAGAAAAGGTCCCTTCTGTTTGGCTTTATCTTGATCAGTACCTTCGGGGTTGGGAGAAGGAAGGTATCGCTTCTGAAGAGATCCCTCTTAAAGTCAAAAGGTATGAGGACTCCATTGTGTGCATCCAGGGAAATCTAAGAGAGGGAGAGGTTCAATTTACTGGATTTGTGGTGGATCGGCGAGGTCTCATCCTCTCTACTTCCCATGACCTGAAAGGGGTTCAAGAGGTGACCGTCTATCTTCCCGATAGGAAGCAACAAAAGGGCCGTTTGGTGAAGGTTGATCTTCAGCAAGACCTTTCACTCATCGACATCCCTCTCAAACTCGCCTCTTCCATTCCTCTTAATCCAATCCGAATGGTGCTTAAAGAAGGTGAGAAGGTCTATTCCATTGGATGCCCGAATCATCATCGGACGGTTTTTTTAGGTACGATAAAGAGTCCTTTGAGACAGGTCAATCATCTTCCCCTTGTTCAAGTCCAGATGGAGGTTCAGCCAGGAAGCAGCGGGAGTCCTGTGTTTGATCAAGATGGAAACTTAATAGGAATGGTCAAAGGGAGGTTTCGAGGAGATCCTTATACAGGGTTTATGATTCCTCTCTCAACCATCTTAGAATTTTTAAAGGAGAAGTAGATCGGTGAAATATGGTCGCTATGAAATTTTCGAAGAGTTGGGTAAAGGCTCTATGGGAGTCGTCTACCGAGCCTACGATCCTCAAATTGATCGCCCTGTGGCTTTAAAGATCCTTCGAGAGGATCGGGTCACCAGCGAAGCGTTCGTTCAGAGGTTTCTTAAAGAGGCGAAGGCCATTGGTCGGCTTTCTCATCCCAATATTGTCACGGTTTATGATGTGGGTCAGGATCACGGGACCATCTATATTGCCATGGAACTTTTAGAAGGGATCCCTTTAAATAAAAGGATTCAGGAAAAGAAACTCACTCTTCCAGAGATCGTCAGTATTGGGATCCAGATGGCAGAGACACTGGGCTATGCCCATCAGAAAGGGATCATCCATAGGGATGTAAAACCAAGCAATATCCTCCTTCAATCGAATGGTCAGATTAAAATTACTGATTTTGGGATTGCCCATATTGAAGACCCCTCCTCTTCTATTCAAACACAAGCCGGAGAGATTCTGGGGACTCCTGCTTACATGTCCCCTGAGCAGGTCTTAAGTCGACCCGTGGATGGTCGCTCGGATCTCTTTTCCGTTGGAATTATTCTCTATGAGCTCTCCACAGGAAAGAGGCCTTTTGGAGGGGAAAATATTGCTGCGATCTTTCATTCGATTACTCATCATCATCCTCCTGAGCCTGTTCAGATCAATCCAGACATTCCAAAAAAGCTCTCCCAAACGATTATGAGATGTCTGAAAAAAGAACCCGAAGAACGATTTGAGACAGGACAGGCCTTGGCTCAGGCTTTATCTGAGACGTTGGAGGAAAGGAAAGGAATTCCACAAAAAAAGGAAAAAAGAAGCCTTCTCCTGATTCCTCTAATCGTTCTTGTCGTTTTCGGCCTTGGAGGAGTGGGATACTTTTTTCTCTTTCCAAAAGCGACTCAACCCCCCTTAGTAGAAAAAGTTCCAATGGGGTTACTCAAAATCGAGACGCAACCCGAAGGGGCTCAGGTCTTTATAGACGGGGCATTTAAAGGAAAGGCTCCCCTTCATCTTCATCTTCCCGTTGGGAAACATGAGGTTCGGATGACTCATCCGGACTATCATGAATGGGAGGCTCAGGTTCAGATAGGGGAAGAGGGGGAAACTCCTCTTCAAGTTCGATTGATTCCAATTCGGTAATACCTCACTCAGAGGTGGGGAATAAGCGCGAGAGGGATTACCCAATTCGTGAGAAATAAAATTTGAGGAGGTTCTTATGAAAGTGGGAATGAAAAAATGGGTCGGTCTTTTAATAGTGAGTGTGGTCGTCCTATGTTTAGGACGGTCAATAAGTTGGGGTAAAATCTCTTCGGGAGAGACGGCTCCCTCCTTTTCTCTGAAAGATTTAAAAGGACAAACCTTTGATCTTTTGCAGGTAAAGGAAAAGCCGTTGGTCATCCTTTATTTCTTTGATGTGGAGTCGAGGCCTTCTCAGGAAGGCCTTTTGAATTTACATCAACTCAAGAAACAGTATAAAGAGACCGACATGACGGTCTGGGCCATCACTCTCTCAACGAAGGAGAAAGTGACGAAGTTTATTGAAAATACGGGAATCCTCTTTCCTGTTCTTCTCGATACGGCAAAGATCAGCGATCTCTATCAGGCCCGACAGATTCTCCCAACCGTCTGCATCATAGGACCTGGATTAAAAATTCTCGATTATTTTCAGGGAGGAGGAAAAACCACGGAAGCCATGCTAGTTCGAGTCGCTGAGAGAGAGCTTCAGAGAAAGCAGACAAAGGTCGCAAAGGCTATCAGTAACGAAGTCATCAAAAAGAATCCTCAGAATGTGAAGGCCCAGACCATCAAGGGGTATGCTGCTCTTAAGGAACAGAATTTTAAAGAGGCTGAGGAGGTCTTTAAAGAGGTCTCTCGCCAGGGAACTCAGGGAGAGATCCTTGGAAAGGAGGGACTGGCCGCCGTCTATGTCAAAAAAGGAGAGTCCGAGAAGGCTATCCAGTTGGCCAGAGAGGTTGAACAGAAGGCTCCCGAGAGGGCTTTTGTTCATGTGGTGAAGGGAGATGCCCTATATGCCCAGGATAAGAAGAAAGAGGCTGAGATGGAGTATCAAAAAGGGGTTGAGAAAAAGGTGGCTGAGCCTTATCAGGAGGCCATTCGATACAATCAGATGGGTCGGTACTATGCGAGTATGGGTCAATATCCTAAAGCACGAGAACTCTATGAAAAAGCCGTTAATCTCGATCCCTACTATATTGAAGGAACAACGAATAAGGGCCTCACTTATGAAAAAGAGGGAAATTGGGAAAAGGCACTTGAATCTTACCGTCAAGCCCTGGCTCTTGAGAAGACAGACCCCTTCGCCTCTGTCCTTGCAAGAAAGGCTCAAGAGATGATCGAGCTTCAGAAGGACATGAAACGAAAGGAAAGGATCGATCAACTCGTCAAAGAGTTGGCAGCACGATTCAGGGCTCAAAAGGAGGTAGAGAAAAAGGCCGTAGACACCTGGACCTCTCAGCCAATGGTGCTTACCTTCGTAGACTTTCAGGAGAAAGGATGGCTTTCCGAAAGGGATGGTTTCTCATCTGTAATGATGAATCAATTGGCCGACTACCTCAATGCTTCCGGAAGGGTAAGGGTTGTGGAGAGGATCATCATGGATCGGCTCTTGGAGGAACTCAACATCGGTTCTTCCGAACTTGCCAACCCCGAGACCGCCCTTAAATTAGGTCGAATTCTGGCAGCCAGACTGGTTGGGACCGGGTCACTGATCTACCTGCCTCAGGGGACCCTTCTCAATTTAAGATTAATTGATACAGAGACCACAGCCATTCCCCAGGTCACTACGAAACAGATTCCATCCCAGGCCTCTCTTGAAAAAGAGCTCTTTCAAATGAATAGAGAGATCCTGAGGACAGTGATCACGAAATATCCTCTTAGAGGCTATATTGTAAAACTCACGGGCGATCAGGTCATCCTCAACCTTGGTGCGAAGCACGGAGTAGCGGTTGGAACCAAATTTGAGGTGATCGAGGAAGGAGAGGAGATTCAATACAAAGGGAAAACACTTAAAGGTTCACCCAAATCGGCTGGCCGAATGGAAGTCGTGAAGGTAGAACCTGAATTCAGTTATGCGAAGATCCTCGAGCAGAACAGAACCTTCCGTCCAGACGATAAGGTTCAAGAGAAAGCCGAAGAAATAGCCTTAAGATGACCATGAAAAAGAGATTACTTGGGATCCTCATTTTCTGGTATGGTCTCTCTCTGTTGATCGGATGTGCTTCCTCTCCATCTACCAATGAGCGGGGAGGAAGCATTGCCGTCTGGGATCTCGATGATTTGAGTTTAAAAAAAGGGATTCCACCTTCTCTGGGGGAAGTGCTTTCGAGCCAGATCATCGAGGTTCTAAAGGCACGGGGAGACTATGTGGTTGTGGAGAGACAACGACTTATCCTTGCCCTCGAGGAGCTTCGCCTCGGGACAACCCAGCTGGTCGATGAGTCAACTCGTCTAAAACTCGGACGGATGCTTGGTGCGAAGTGGATGGTTTTTGGGGGGTATCAGATCATTGGGGATCAGATGCGTTTGGATCTCAGGCTTGTCGAAGTGGAGACTGGAAAAGTCAAGAAGGCGATTCACAAGATCATACCGGCCGCCAATCCATCTGGATGGATAGAGGGCGCAAAGAAAGCGGCTGAAGATTTATTATAGAGGTTTCAAAACCTTCCCGTCAATTGAAACCCTGCTGAGAATCCCCTGTAATTGCGTTCACTAAGAAATTCTGGGAAGAAGCGTTCCTCAGCGTGCATGAGAAAACCCCTCGCATACAATTCCCCTTCAAAGTAGGTGAATAACTTTCTTTGTAATCCCAATCCAAGAGAGATTTTTTCTCTTTGACCGATAAAACGAGAAGAATTTGAGGGATAATCATTTTTAGTAATCAAAAGTCCCTGGATAAAAGATTTGATGATAGTCTTGTCGCTAAGAAAATATCTCAAGGAAAGATTGCCTGTCCACTCGTCACCATGGCTGTTTTTTTCTTCCTTGGAGAGAGGTTGGGATTGCCACCGCTCATAGAGTTCGCTTGGGGACATGTAGGCAGGGGTTACCTCTTCCTTAAACTTGCTTTTATCTCTAAATAGGCTTTGAATGGTAAAAGCAGCATCCCATTTTTTTTGTTTATAATAGAACCCCAGACCCAAGAGAAGAACCTCACCTTCCTGGTAAAACTTGAAGCTATCTACTCTGTCTTTACCAAACCAGGTGTAGCCGCCAAAAAATCGGGAATTCCAATTAGGGGTAAAATCATAACGGACTTCAAAGGTGGCATTGAAAATATCACCCGGATTAAATTCCTTCGTGTAAAAGGATTCTGAACCTACACTCGGCCCCATATCATGGGTCCATTCAAAAATTTTGTTCCTCAGATCGTATTCCCCCCGCCAGATGTACCCAACACCAATACCAACTACCCAGTTTCCCCACTCTTTCGCCACGCTTAAAGTTGGGTTTATATTGAATCCCTCACCAAAATTTGTAATAGAAACGATATCCGGATCCATGAGGAGCAACCGATCTCTTTCTTTGAGGTCTGTTTTGCCGGTAGGAAGGTTGAAATCCAAACCAATAAGAATATCAACTGGTAATTTACCCAAAATTTCATAAGAGAAGTTGAGTTTTGTGTCGAGGAGATGGGTTAATGACCGACTTGGAGAACCCACCGGGTCAATATGCGTATAGGCCTCAGCAGTGAGGAGTCTGACAGAGAGGTCCCGGTATCGAGCTTCGAGGCTCATAGGAATAAAAAATTGCCTTCCCTTGTTATTTTTGTTATCATCCCACCAGTCGTAATTAAAACCAATTTGAGTGTTGATGTCGAGATCGGCTGCTGCACAGATTCCAGAGTAAAAAATAAGGGTGAACAAGAATAGGATTGATATTAATCTTTTCATAGCGTCTCCCCTAAAATCTTCCTCTCTCAGATCGAATGTAGACTTTGTTGTAACAAAAAATCTTTACGTCCGTCCCCACTACTAAGGATAATAAGTCCGGACTTTTTCTGGCGGAATAGTTGTGGGTATTCTCTCCCTTTTGATTGAATCTTCGGGAGACAATTGATCGGTAATTGAGCTTCGATCCCTTAAGGATTTCAAAAGTTCACGGCTTCGTTTTTTAGGTCCAATGAGCTTGAGATGGATTAGCTCCTGAAGGGCTCCACGAGCTACACAGATCTTTGGATCCTCTTTGATTGCCTGTTCATAGAATTGAGCCGCCTTCTCATAATTCCCCCGATCACTGGCCTCTATCCCACGAAAGAGGAGTTGAAGAGCTCGAA
>CAZMWF010000043.1:0-9096 GCA_964570075.1 uncultured Syntrophaceae bacterium
GCCCGACAGGAGTATTTCCGAAACCCATAGAACGCGGATGGATTGAATATAAATGAATCCTACGAATCGATCTATCGTTGAAATGGGTTTCTGATTAAAACCAACCAAAGTAAGGATTTTCTATGGACCATTTAAGGTAGCAGCACTTTGGGTTTCTCCAATACCCCTCTCGGGCTTATTCCCCATCTGAGTGAGGGATTACTTAAAAGTAGATTTTTCTATTTTCCTCTTTTTTATATTTTTTTCCTTTTTCATCCTCCTCTTCTAAATCATCTCCATACATTTCGAAAAGCTTATCGAATAGCTTAGGTTTTTCCTCCTCGAAGATAAACGTATTTTTTGACATCATCTCGTTCCATTTTTCAAAGGAGATATACCTTTTTTCTGTTCCTAACATTTCGATTAAATATTGAGCAAAAAACCTGCCAAATTTTTTGAACATAAATCGTTTAAATATAATTGGCGGAAATTATTATAAAATTTTAAAAATAGGGGAGGAGGGATTTAAGACCTAAAATCGCCTTCAAACAATAATTGTCACCCCTGTTGTCATTTTTCTTGCCCTCTTGCCCCTTTACTTATCAGGTCTATTCAATTGCTTTTCGAAAGATATTCGGTTTTTACCCCCTTCTATTTTTTGTTCCCCGCGATCGAGAAAGGGTAAGAGTCATCCATGAATAAAGAGGAAATTTTTTTCGTCTAATGAAATGAAAATGTTATAATAGAGTGATAAGGAGGATACATCTATGAAGAATAAAATGTGGGTGTTTATGTTCTGTTTTTTATTCTTCCCTGCTCTTGCTTTTTCTTCCGGTCTGGATTTATTGCGCATCAGTCTCCTGGAGGGGGATGTCCAGATTAGAACCGAGGAGACGGATGAGTGGGTTCCAGCCTCCATTAATATGCCTTTAAAGGAGGGAGATCGGATCTGGGTTCCAGAAGATGGACGGATCGAACTTCACCTAAGGGAAGGAAGTTTTCTCAGGTTCGATGAACAGTCTGCCTTAGAAATCCTCACATTAGAAAAAGACTCTTTTCAATTCTACTTAACCGAAGGTCGAGCCTATATTAATTATAGGGGATTGAAAAATAAGGTTCTCCAGATAGATACTCCTCTCACCTCCATTCGGGTTTTCGAAAGGGCGAGATTTAGAATCGATACTACGAGAGAGGGTAAGACAGACATCTCTGTTTATAAAGGATATGTCTATGCGGAGACTCAGGAGGGGAGAATGAGGGTTCATGAAGGAAAGGTCCTTTCCCTTCGAGAAGGAACCTATGCCGAACTTTCTCCTTTAGGAACACCCGATGAATGGGAAAGATGGAATAGGGAGAGAGACCGAAGGGTGAGTGCAAAAAGACCTCCCTCTCAGTATCTTCCCGAAGAACTTCATCCTTATGCCTATGAGTTTGAAGAAAATGGAAGATGGGTCTATGTGAGAGAATACGGATATGTATGGACTCCTACGGTGGTGGTCTCAGTAGGGTGGGCTCCTTATCGAATTGGAAGATGGGTATGGATTCGCGGCGACTATGTATGGATTTCTTACGAGCCGTGGGGATGGATTCCTTATCATTATGGAAGATGGGCTTTTATCGTCAATATAGGGTGGTGCTGGGTTCCTCCGCCCAGAGGAGCAGTCTTTTGGGGACCCGGGTTTGTCGGATGGGTTTATACCCCCCATTATGTCTCATGGGTTCCTTTGGCCCCTGGTGAAATCTACTATGGTTATGGTTACTATGGACCCCATAGTGTGAATATCACTCAGGTCAATATAAAGCAGATCGATGTTCATAAGGTCGTCTATAAGAATGTCCATGTCCACAATGCTGTGACTATGGTCCATCGGGAGAATTTTATAAAGGGAAGACATGAGCCTTTGAAGGTCAAGGAGAATCCATTTCTTCATGAAAGGATTAGTCTTGGAAGGCCTGATATCCCTCCAGAAAAGGAAGCAAAAATTCCTGTGTTGAAAGAGATCCCTCACCATAAAAGACCTCCCGAACCCATCCGGGAGATGAAGGTGAGAGAATTCAAAGAAAGGCGTCCTTTAGAAAGGAGACCAGAAGTTTCTGTGTTAAGGCCAGGTTCTCGACTGGAAGAAATGAAACCGAGGCTGAAGGAGAGGAAAGCCTTAGAAAGGGAGGAAAAGATCGAAATAAGAAAGCCCCCTGAAAAAGAGGAGATCCAACCCCGGAGAGAACCTAAAAAAGAGATAGAAAAACCGAGATCTCTGAAAAGAGAGGAACTCCCTGAAAGAACTGAACCCCAGAAGCCCATTCAAACCCCACCCAAAGATAAGGAGAGAATGGAAAAACCCAGAGAATCCGCACCGGTTGGTAAGAGTCAAGGGAAAGTTCGTGAACCCAGAGGTTTAGAAAAAGGTAGTGGCGAAGAGAAAGGAGCAATGGAACGGGGCAAAAACTCTAAGCCTTAAAACTAATCTTTTCTTTCCAACTTCTTTTGTTGATTTGGAGGAAGCAAAAATTGAAAGACATTTCTTCTCTCAACGGGCAGGAGAAGAGAGATCATTCTGAGGTCTTTTTTGGGATAGATTTTCGTATCAATCAATCCTCTATTTTTCTCCACAATTCTTTTAACCATCTGTAAAATAAGGTCCATCTTTTCCTCATGATTCGGTGGGGACTCAGGGGAGAGAGAACTCAATTCTTGAACCTTAGAATCAAGGTGGGTGGAGATGATGAGGATTTCGATATATTTCAAATCCTTTTGCAAGCGTTCTTTACCCTCTCCATTCCAATCCTTAGATTCAATCGTTCTGGTCAGGATTCCCAGCCGTCCGTTGAGAGAGATGGAGAATAAGAGATATTGAAAAAGAGAATTCAAAATAAACCTGAGATGCTCGTCCAGCATACTGGTCTCAGGAAGTTCGGGATCGAACTGCTTTTTGATAATCTTAATCTTTTTTTCTTCTAATTCTTTCTCACTCTCCCGTAAAATTTCTTCGATCATATTATTGATGGTATTCGCTTTTTTAATCGGGGTGTTGATGCTGATATACTCACAAAAACAGTCTAAAATGAAGAGCGTTTTCTCGATATCCTCCGAAACGACATTATAGAAATAGTCACCCAGTTCCTTATCTCTGAAATTTTCTCGAGAATAAAAGGCAAGGGTTTTCATCGCTGCCAGACTTCCTCTGACTCGATGAATCAATTCGAGAACGAAAGAGAGGAGGGATTCATGATTGATCTCGGTGGGAAGGGATCTTTCTTCGGAGGAAGATTTTTCGTTCTTTTGAAAAGAAAACATGTTAAAAATCTTGCCTTTAATCTCATCCCGAGACGAGAGGTTCTCGACACTCACCTGGTTTCCTTTCATCTTATCTCCTTTGCATGATATTTTAATTAAGCAATACTTGTGCCAATTTGTTCAAAAAATATAATATGTTGAAATTATTATATAAATTTAATTTTGGGTTAAAGGGGAGTTCCAAAATTCGTCATCCAGGTGGCAAAATAATTAAAATAATTTGTAATTTCTTAGGATTTATGATAAATTTTATAAAAAAATGGATAATCGTCTTTATAAAGAGATGGAAGAGAAACGAATAAAAGCCAATGAATCGATCCAACGTCCCTTTTTAGATGAAAAGGAGAAGTCTTTCCTGTTTCCTCTTCTTCTTGAATTATTTCAACGAATCGGAGGCTCCCTCGAAGCCATCAAAAAGATGACTCTTCAGGCTCGAAATAAATTTAGCGATCGACTCTTCGGGGAACATTTCGATCGAGTGATGACGGAGGAGACGGAACGAATCGATATTCTTTTGAGAAACCTTCTCGATTATATTAAGGTCAATTTCACCCTCCAAAAATCAGGAACCATTCATAAACTCCTCGAGGAGACGATTCAAAAGAATCGTCCTAAACTGGAAAAGAAGAATATTTATCTGCTCAAGAGATTTGAGAAGGACCTACCCGAAACCATTGTCCCGGATGAACACCTTCGGTATATGTTCAACTCCATTCTCCAGCATGGATTGCTCTTTATGCCGGACCATGGGAATATCAGTTTTGTGACAAGATCTTTTTCTTCTCCCAAAGAGCCACCGAAGGACCAGACTTCTTTCCGATGGGAAGGGAGGTATATCGAAATCTCCTTTCTTTTCGATGGATATAGAAAAGCTGAAAAGGAAGGAATGGAGTTTGAATTAAAATTGGTCGAAGAGATGGCTCACCGACATCAGGGGATGATGAAATTCGAATCCGACCCTCAGAAGGGAAAGACATGGATCTCTCTCATTCTTCCAGTTGAGAGAAGAAAGATCATCTATTATCAATCCGTCGGGTGAGATTTTAAAGTTTCTATAAGTCCTTTCAAATACTTAATGCTACGGCTGGCAATCGTCTGAGGGTCAGGTTCAAAGTTAAAGACCTCTACCGAAATATAGCCTTGATATCTATTTTTGATTAATGTTTTGAGGATAGGAAGAAAATTCGTCTCGCCAAAGCCAGGTCCCATCCCATTCGCATCATTCACATGAACATGACGAAGGTACCCTGACTCGATGGCCTTGAGCAGTGCCTCGGTCAAAGATTTTTCAGAGGCCGAGGCACTTCGACAATCGAAGACCATCTTAAAATTAGGGTGCCTTACCTCTTTGAGGAGAAGAATGGCTTCCTCTACCGTATTGATGAAGTTAGTCAATGTAGGGGCAAGAGGTTCGATGCAATAAAAAACCCCTCTCTTTCGAGCCGTCTTGAGGGCCACCTTAAACGTCTCTTTGGCATACTCCCATGAGACCTGAGGATTCCATCCTTCCTGAATTGTCCTTTGATGAGGGGATCCATGAACCAGGATTTTCCCTCCAAGATCCGCACAGAAATGGATAAGAGCCTCTATATATTCTTGAGTTTGGATTCGAACGAGCTCATCAGGATGATTGATATAGAGGCCTTCGGGTTTAACCAATAGCCAATGGAGTCCAACAATTTCAATTCCATTCTCTTCGGCTGCACGCCGAATAGCCTCTCGACGTTTGGGAGAGATTTCAGTGACCGAATCGGCGAGGGTAAAAGGAGCGATCTCCACCCCATCGTATCCCAGTTTAGCCGCTTCTTCAAACACCTTCTCAATAGGCCATCCCTCGAAGAGTTCGTTACAGATTGCAATCTTAATAGAACCCTCTTTATTCATCTTCTTCACCTTTTCTTTTTGGTTGATTTCATTTTAGAAAATTTTTTTAAAATTGTCACCATCTCTTTTTGGAAGTGATTGTAGGCAGATTGAAATTCGGAGAGGGTTTTCAGGACAGGGCCAAAGGTTGGCCATTCGGAAGGAAGGAGGCCTTTTTGGCCAAAATCTCCCGTAATCCCTGCCTCCTTGAAGATTTCCGAAAGTTCGGGGTTAATCTCATAGGCCCTGATGAAGTCCTCTATCTGGTAGAGAAGCTGAAGGGTCTCCTCTGGAGAGCTCTCCAGGATGGACTCTTCAAATTTCTTGAGTTCAAACTCGGGTCCTTCGGCCATTCTTCTCACATTCTCCTGATGGTCAGGGAATTCCGTATGAACCAGATTCTTGGAGGAGAGGGTCCAGAAGGTATCAAAGGGTTTCCGTTTCGAGGCAGGAAGGTAGTGGATCCGATCGAGGATAAAGTTTGCCTGATCTTCTGAAATTCCCTTTTTCTTCATCAAATAGGAGATCCACCTGTTTCGATTCTCAGGACTGAAGAAGAGCTGCCAAATCCTTCTGGCGACCAGGGTACCCGATTTTCCAATTGCCTCCTCCCATCTTTCAAGATCCTCTCTCGAGGCCACATCGGCCAAGGCATCAAAGATGGGTTCATTTATCGTCCTCTGACCATGAGCATATCGCGTCACCTCGATCACCTTCTCCTCGTAAGTCTTTGCCTTGATGACTCGTTCCTTTGTCCCGTTGACCTCTGAAAGCTTCAAGACTTTTTCAGAGGCCCTTTCCTCTCCGATCTTCTCTTTCAATTCCTTGAAGAAGGCTTCTAATTTTACCTCCCTCAGATGACTTTCGAGCCTTCCTCCCATGTTGGTCATATAGAGTTGGGTGGGTCGGATTCCTTTTCGAATCGCCTCCGCCATCCCCTCCATCTCTTCGAGAAGCAGGGTCGCTTCCTGACTCACGCTGAAATCCACCGTAATATTCGAGCCAAATCCATAGGAATTGATCATCCGGGTGATCGTTCGGGCCGAAGGTCCGGTGGCAGCCACCTTGATCACCAGATTGGGCCTCCCTCTCTCCTGCTTTGTTCGATAGCCTGCCAGGAGATACTGGTCATAGAGGGAGAGTTTTTCCTGGGCCAGGGAGAAGGCTAAAAAGACATCCCGGATACTCTCCTCCACCAGATGGGCAATATTGGGATTGAGTTGAAAGCTGACGACCCCTCCTCCTGAGATCTCTCTGAGATTAAAGAAGATCGGCCGAAAGACATAGAGATTCTCCCAGAGGGCAAGGAGGGTGGCAAAAAGGGCAACCTCCTCAGCATACCTCGAAGGGTTTGCCCTCCACTGTCCGAATTTGGGATGTCTTCGGACTTCCTCTCGAAAGATTTCGATCAGAGAGGGATCATCCTGATAGGCCCTGGCGGCGAGGACTGGATTGGTGGAAACCTGTTCATAGCCCAGATGTCTGAGCCATCTCAAACCCAAGGCATAGTCATTCCCAAACCGGCAGAGACCTTGATTGACCATTTTGTAATAAATGTTGCTTTTGATCTCCTCCTCTGCCTTCTTCAGGAATTGGGGAAAAAGAGGTTTCCCAGATTCCAGGGCTTCTTCGATCCGGAGGGCGGTTTTGGCGACCATACTATTTCCCTTCTGAACCCTCTTCATCTGGAGAAGCCATTTCTCGATGACAGCCGAGGCGATGGAGCATTCTCCCTCCTTTTGTTCTATCTCCTCCCATTCCTCGAGGGTATGGAGAATGAACTGGAGGCAACAGGCTTTCTCCTTCGGGTCGAGCCACCGGCTCTCCAGTCCATAGAAATTGAGCGCCATCTCGAGAAGGACTTCGTAGGCATACTGCCTGAAAGAGAGGTTTTGAGAAAAAGATTTAGGTGAATCTTTCGAAATGGGTCTGGAGGTGAGGAAAAGGGGGTGGAGCCTTCGAATGAAATCTCCCACTGTCTTTGAGAGCTCTCCGTTGATCTCAGGAAAGAGGAGATGGTCTGCTGCGAGGGTTGTCTGACCCATCTTGGTCAGTTCAAAGAGATGAGCTGAATGATCCCAAAAAATAGGAGGGCTCTCCTCGAGAGAGAGGGGTTCGGGACGCTTTTCCTGGACGATTTTGTTGATTTCATTCTGGGTTACCTTTTTCACACCTATTCTCCTTTCTTTAATCCAAGGGCATTGAGATGTTTTTCAATATGGTGTTGGAGAAGAGACCAATAGGCTTCTTCCTGTTCGGTCAGGCATTTAACGATTCGGTCCTTCAGATTACTTTTTAACAAAAACCCATAGGTGATGTGAAGAAGCTGTCTGGAATCTTCTTGATCGAGGAGTTGAGAAAGATCGGAGTCAGGGATGTGATCCAGCTTTTGAATTCTCTTTGGCTCAGCCGTAACATAATAGAATTTTTTAGCCTCTTCGAATCTGTTGAGAGCCATTCGGAACATCTCTCTGAAGAGAGGGGGATTGCAAAAGGAGATGAGTCTGACTGCCTCGAGCCAGCTTGTCCCTGCCGTTTTCAAATGGAGACGTCCCTGAGAGAGTTCCCCAATATGAGGAAAGATCGAAAATTTATCACTTCCGGAATGGATGGAAAGTTTGTAGTCTCCGTAGGATTTTGCGATCAGTCGATGTTGAGAGAAGTGCCTACGAAAATCATGGATCTCTCCCCGATAATCGATCCCCTTTTGGAATTCTCCGACAAATCTTAGGGCGAGGGAATCGATCCGCACTCCTCGATGGAGGAGATTGAGGATCAAGAAGAGGTGACTGGCTAAAGAGGTTGGAAAAGGAGTCTCGTCTATGGAGATTTCGAAATCAATAAGGGGTTTTCTTCCCGTCTGTTTAAGGAGAAATTCATAGATTTCTTCACAGAAATCGATTCCTTTATGGAAAAGAAGGGCATTCCGTTTTACTTCCTCTTCTGTATATTGAATAGAAAAGCCAACCGGTCCTTCAAATGAGAACTCCTTGTCTAAAAAGAGGTGAAGAAGGACTTTGCGGTCCTCCTCTTCTATCTCCCTTATAAATCTTTTTTCCATCTCTTCTTTGGGATCCGAGAAGGCCTCTGGGGAGAGCCTTTCAGAGAGATCAAGGGTGATCATGGAGACCCCTGCATCCAATGCCTCCTTCACTTCTTGGAGGGATTTTAGATGGTCTCCGTCTGCCCCATATCCTGATTCATATCTTTCTTGAATGACAGCCCAAGCGGCATCCTGAATCACCCTTTTGAAATCCCTTCCTGTCTGGTTATTTTCTCGAACCGATTGCTGGGCCAGAACCGGACGGATCCCAAATTTTCGAATGGCGCGAATATGGCCAGGGGTGGCAAGACCCAGACGGTCTCCGGCTCCAAAGGTGATAGGGAATTCTTTGAGGGATTTCGGTCGGGTGAATGGGAAGCATTCCATCAGCACCTGGGTATTTTCCCAATTGAGATCACAAACCTTGAGGGTTAACCCTTGGTGATAGTATTTACCGATGAAAGGGTCTCTTCGAACAGCCTCTTTTTCTCCTAAAACCATCCACTTTTTCCCTTCTTCCACTCGAATCAAACCATAGATCAACTCTTTCGTCTCTAAAAAAGACTGATCATAGACTTTCTCTATGGCAATAGAAAAAGATCGAAGTGATTGAAAGAGTTCTTCTTTGGAGATTCTCATTTGGCTTCCTTTTTAAAATTCAAAAAATTATATCTTCTTAGCATCAAACCTGTCAATTTTATAGGTCAAAAAGTTAGGGGTGAGGGGTAAGGAGGGCTTAAATTTATTTCCACCTTTCAGGGAGGGATTACGATGAATGTAATGCCTCACTGAAGCGGGGAAATCATTTTAAGCCCGACAGGAGTATTTCCGAAACCCATAGAACGCGGATGGATTGAATATAAATGAATCCTACGAATCGATCTATCGTTGAAATGGGTTTCTGATTAAAACCAAC
>CAZMWF010000044.1:0-24325 GCA_964570075.1 uncultured Syntrophaceae bacterium
CTAAAAAAGATGGTTCATTTAATAGATGGAGAGAAGAATGGACGAGATTCGGTTAACAGCAACTGTCCAGAAGGCAGGGTGAGCTTCTAAGGTTGGTCCGGAGGATCTGGATCAAATCTTAAAAGAATTACCTATTCAAAAAGATCCAAGGGTATTGGTTGGAATTGAAACTTCTGACGACGCTGGGATCTATCAACTCAACGATGAGATCGCTCTCGTCCAGACTGTCGACTTCTTTACCCCTATCGTAGATGACCCTTTTACCTTTGGCCAAATAGCCGCCACCAATGCCCTGAGTGATGTATATGCAATGGGTGGAACTCCTTTGACTGCCATGAATTTGGTGGCCTTTCCCATCCATACGCTTCCTTCGGCCATACTAAAGGAGATCCTTCGAGGTGGACTTTCTAAAATGCAAGAGGCTCAGGTCGCTTTGGTTGGAGGCCATTCGATTGAAGACAAAGAGATTAAATATGGATTGGCCGTTACAGGAATCGTAAACCCTCGTCAGTACCTGACCAATGCCAGGGCAAAAGCGGGGGATCAACTCGTTCTGACGAAACCTCTTGGGACCGGGATTATTGCAACGGCTCTCAAAGCTGAAATGGCCTCCGAGGAAGCGGTTCATAAAATGGTAGAAAGCATGATCACCTTAAATCGGAAGGCATCAGAGTTGATGAAGCTCTACGAGGCCCATGCCTGTACCGATATCACGGGTTTTGGTCTCATTGGCCACGCCTTAGAGATGGCAAAGGCAAGTCAGGTTCAGATGGTCATCCAATCCCAAAATGTCCCGATCTTTCCGGAAGCCCTGGAATATGCAAAAAACGGGTTGATCCCGGGAGGAGCCTATTCCAATCGAAAATACTTCTCCTGTCATGTGGAGGTGGATCCCAAGGTTCCAGAAATTCTCGTCGATCTCTTCTATGATCCTCAAACCTCGGGGGGGCTGCTTATCTCTCTTCGTCCTGAAAAGGCTCAAAGACTTATAGAGGCCTTATGGAAGGAAGGACTCCTTCAGTCCTCCATCATCGGAGAGGTGGCTGAAGGATCCCCTGGAAGGATCCAAATCCTTTAAACTCTCCAATACTTTGCTACCTCCTACCCATTTTTTATTTTTTTACCTCATTAAAGGGATTATTTAAATGGTTTTTTAGGTTGGGAAATAAAATAATAAAACCCATTGTTTTGAAAAGGATTTTGTGCTAACATATCGAATCAAATCAAAAAATGGAAAAATAAAGGAATTGAAAGCCAATCGACTTTGGGGAGAACGATTCGAAAGTCTCCCGAATCGAGAACTCATTGATTTCCTATCCGGAAGGGACATAAAAGGGATTCCTCCTGCCGATGAACGTCTGATTCCCTACGATCTATGGGGAACTCAGGCTCATGTGATGATGTTGACTCACCAGGGGATTCTCTCGAAACCGGAAGGTAAAAAGATCCTTAAAGGACTGCTGGAATTGGAATCCCTCTATCTGAAAGGAAAGTTTAAAGTGGATCCCTCTTATGAGGATATCCACAGCCAGGTGGAAGCGTTCCTGATCGAGAGGGTTGGGATAGATTATGGTGGAAAAATCCATACTGGGAGGAGTCGAAATGACCAGATTGCCCTGGACATGCGTCTCTATCTTCGAGATCAAGTTTTGGAGGGCATAGAAGGAATCATCGAGTTAATCGAATCCGTCCTCCGAAGGGCTTGGGAACATCGGGCTTCCCTAATGCCTGGCTTCACCCACCATCAACATGCAATGGTCACCACTTTTGGACATCTTCTCCTTTCCTTTGGAGAGGCCCTCCTTCGAGATGCCCATCGCTTGACTCACTGGTTCGACCTTTTCAATAAAAACCCTTTGGGAAGTGGGGCAGGTTATGGGACTTCTTTTGCCTTGGATCGAAAACTCACCTCCGCCCTTCTCGGGTTTGATGGGCCTACGGAGAATGCGATAGACCCCATCACCCAGCGGTGGGAGCCGGAAGCTGAATTGGCCTATGCGTTGACCGTTACCATGAATCACCTCTCCTCCATGGCCCAAACCCTGATTCTTCTTTCAACCCGCGAATTTAATATGGTTCAACTGGACGATCGACATTGCTCGGGAAGTTCCATTATGCCTCAGAAACGGAATCCCTGCTCCCTGGAGATCATCAAGGCAAAGGCTTCTCTCTCACAGGGTTTACTGATGAGCCTTCTCTCCATAGGGAAGGCTCTCTTTATGGGATATAATCGAGAGACTCAGTGGACAAAATATTGGATTATGGATCTGGTGGATGAGGTCAAACCAGCCCTCTTGGTGATGAAGGATATCCTTCAACTTCTACGAGTCAACTCTCGAAGGATGGAAGAGCTGGCCAGAGGAGATTTTATTGGAGCAACTCCATTAATGGAATGGATCGTCCATTCCTTTCACCTTCCTTTAAGGAAAGCAAAGAGAGTGGTGGAAAAAGCAGTTAAATATTCTGAAAAGGAGGGAAGGGAGGAAGTCTCCTATCAAGGATTAAAGAAGGCTCTCTCAGAGTTCAATCTCGATCTTTCCATTTCAGAGAGTGAGGTGAAGCAGATTCAAGCACCGGAAAGGGTCCTCACTCAACCTTCTCCCATCGGAGCTCCCTCTCAAAAAAGGATCGAAGAGAATTATCGTTCTCTTCGACAAAGAGAGAAAGAGCTCAGGAAATGGTTGATCGAGAGAAAAAGGAAGCTCCAGAAGGCAAAAGAATGGTTCGAGGAAAGGAGAAAGCAGGTCCTTATCTGAAAGGAGGATGTTATGGGAAAGGTGGAATCGATCATCAAGTCAGAAATCGTTCGTTTGGCCAAAAGGGAGGTAAAAAAGATGACCCTTCCCCTTAGAGGAGAGATTAAGTCTCTGAAAGGAATCGTCTCTCAACTCCGTAAAACTCTCTTTACCTTACAGCGAACCTCACCCCTTCAGTTAAAGGGGAAAGAGGTTTCCATGGAGGTTTCTCCAGAGGAGGTCAAAAGTGCCCGGTTTTCACCTCGTCTGATAAGAAGCCTTCGAAAAAGATTGAGAATCACCCAGAGGGAGTTAGCCCTTTTAACCGGAGTCACGGTAGGGGCCATCCATCAATGGGAGAAGGGGAAATTTAAGCCCGAGATGAAAAAGAGAGAAATCATGATTGCTCTTCGGAAGCTGGGTCGACGGGAAGTCCGAAAGATGATCGAAGCGAAAAAATCTCAGCCGATCGAGAAAAAGACTGTTTCTCAGAAAACATCTAAAAAATCTTCAAAGAAAAAGTAATTCCTTTTTCTTCAATCTTTCATTTTCAGAGAACGAAGAGGGCCAAAATGGATCTCAAAATTTTTGAAGAGATGGACATCCATCATCTGAAGGAATACATCCAATTTTTACTCTGGCATTATAGGGTGATCGATGCCTTCTGGTTTATCTATGTGACGGAAAGGTTTGATCAACCCACTGCCGAATGGATCAATGAACAGGTATGGGGAAGGGTAGCAGCAATGGCAGCGAAGGATCTGCTTAGGCGATTCGACCTGAAGGAGAAGGGCCTGAAGGGGTTCGTTAAAGCCCTGAGATACTTCCCATGGGCCATACTTCTCAGTTACCAGATCGAAGAAAAGGACAACGAGGTTTTGATCCACGTTCCAAGCTGTGCGACCCAAGAGGCCCGTTTGAAGCGGGGGCTAAACGAATTTAATTGTAAAGAGATGCATCGGGGAGAATTTGAAAACTTTGCCAAGGTCATTGACGATCGAATTCAAGTCGAATGCCTGTTTGCTCCGCCTGATCCACACCCGAAAGAGATGTTCTGCCAATGGAGATTTACTTTAAGGGAGTAGAAAGGAGGTCATCCATGGGGTGAGCCGTTCGATTCTCTATTTTGATAAGCCTGGGATCGAGAATACAGAAACCGTCATCGAGGTCGTCTATGAGCGACTTAAAGAAGGGGATATCAAGAGTGTGGTCGTAGCCAGCTCCAGTGGAAAGACAGGGCTTAAATTTGCAAAACGAATGGCCAAAGAGACCAATCTGGTCATCGTCAGCTCTCAGCCAGGTTTCTCTACTCCCGGAGTATGGAAATTTGACCAAAAGATTTTAAAGGAACTGGAATCCCTGGGATGCCAGGTGGTCAAACAGAGTCATATCCTTTCAGGCTTGGAACGATCCTTTACAAATAAATTTTCTGGAGTCTCCCATAGTGAAGTGGTGGCCGAATCCCTCCGATCCCTTTTCGGAGTAGGGGTAAAAGTGGCGATCGAGTGTGCGATTATGGCTGCAGATAGTGGGGCCATCCCGATTGAGAAGACCATCGCCGTGGGAGGAACAACGACTTCTAAGGGAGGAGGAGCAGATACTGCCCTTGTCGTCTGGCCCTCTCACTGCAATAACTTTTTTGACTTTCGCGTCCTGGAGATTCTTGCTAAACCGTTCAGAAGGGAAGCACGATAAAATCACCAACATTAAATTTTTTTCAACCCTCCGCTCTCATTTTAAGAAGTCATTGGAATAGGAGGAAGAGATGAAGGGCCTGGCAGGCCAAGATGAAAAGATCCTCAGAAGTCATTGTCGAATCTGTCACGGAGGCTGTGGAGTCCTGGTTTATGTCAAAGAAGGGAGAGTTACAAAAATTGAAGGGGACCCTCAATGTCCAATCAATAGGGGAACCCTTTGTCCAAAGGGGATCGCCTCTCTCCAGTTAGTTTACCATCCCAATCGATTGCTCTATCCATTAAAACGAAAAGGTCCTAAAGGGGGGGGACAATGGGAACGAATTTCATGGGAGGAGGCCTATGATCTGCTGGTCTCCAAAATAAACGAATATAAAAACGGGTATGGGGCTGAATCGATCGTCCTCGGTTACGGGACGGGACGAGATAATGAGGCCTTCATCTATCGATTTGCAAATCTCCTGGGAACGCCCAATGTTCTTACGGCAGGTCATATGTGCTACGGACCGAGAGTCTCCACCTCTATGATCACCTGCGGGAATCTGCCGGTCTGCGATTATGAAGGAAATCCAAAGTGTATCCTGGTATGGGGGAATAATGCGATCATCTCCAATCCGGACGAATATAAAGGGCTTTATCTTTCCGATGCCCTGGCGAAAGGGGCCAAACTCATTGTTGTAGATCCCCGTTTTACCAAACTTGCCGATCGGTCGGATCTCTGGCTTCAACTCCGCCCGGGAACCGATGTGGCTCTTGCCCTTGGAATGCTCCATGTCATCATTGAAGAAGAGCTCTACGATAAGGAGTTTGTCAGTAACTGGATTTATGGATGGAACGAGTTTGTGGATCGTGTGAAGGAGTACCCTCCCCAGCGAGTCTCAGAAATCACCTGGGTTCCTGAAGAGAAGATAAGAGAGGCGTCGAGGCTATTCGCCAAGACGAAACCGGCCTGTATTCAGTGGGGAGTCGCGATCGAGCAGAGCATCAATTGCGTCGATAATAATCGTTCATTGATTGCCTTGGCCGCTGTGACCGGTAATCTCGACGTCCCTGGAGGAATGGTCTTCTATGTGCCTCCACCGGTGATGAATGCCAGCCAGTTTGGGCTCCATCGATTGCTTTCTCCTGAGCAGAGGAAGAAACGATTGGGAGGAGAGGTCTTTAAGCTTGCCGATGCCTTTGCCATCATCAATCCAAGATTTGTATGGGAAGCCATCCTCTATGAGAAACCCTATCCTGTCAAAATGGTCTTCTTGATCTCTTCCAATCCCGTCATGACCAGAGCCAATGCCTCCATGGTTTACGAGGCGTTGAAGAAAGTAGAATTCCTTGTGGTGTCGGATTTCTTTCTAACCCCAACCGCAGAAATGGCAGACCTCGTTCTCCCCTCGGCCACCTGGTTAGAGATGGATTATGTTGCAGAGATCTGGAAACGCCATGGATTTGCCCTGGCCCGGCAGAAAGCGATTCAGGTCGGAGAGTGTAAATCGGACCACGAGATGCTCCTTGAGTTAGGAAATCGATTGGGTCAGAAGGAGTACTGGTGGCCCACTTTAAGAGAGGCCCTCAATGCTATTCTTGCTCCCTCAGGCTTAACCTTTGAGGCCTTTTTGGAGATCGGCCATTTGCAGGGAAAAATGGAATATCGAAAATATTTAGAGAAAGGTTTCTCTACTCCTACCCGAAAAGTGGAACTCTATTCCACCAGGATGAAGGAGTGGGGTTATGATCCACTACCGAAGTTTCGGGAGCCCCCTGAATCTCCCATCAGTCGTCCTGACTTGGTGAAAGATTACCCCTATATCTTGATTACTGGAATGCGACCGACGGCCTTCTTTCACTCAGAACATCGACAGATCCCATGGTTAAGAGAACTTCTTCCAGAGCCTTTGGTGGAGATTCATCCCGAAACCGCAGAAAAAGAGGGGATTAAAGAAGGGGATTGGGTGATGATTGAGTCTCCAAGGGGGAGATGTTATCAGAGAGCCAAATTAACTCTTGGGATCGATCCACGAGTCATCGGGGCACAGCATGCCTGGTGGTTTCCGGAGAAAGAGGCGCCGGAGCATGGATGGAAAGAATCGAATATCAATCTCCTCACGGATAACGATCCCTCGACCTGTGATCCTGCGATGGGGGCAACGAATCTGAGAGTTCTGATGTGCAGAGTCTCCCCTAAGAAAGATTGAAAAGAAGGGAGGACGTTGTGACCAGAAAATTGGCCTTATTAATTGATGAGGATCTCTGTTGGGGATGTGATGCCTGTGAGCTGGCCTGCAAGCAGGAAAACCACCTTTCGGAAGGTTCAAGATGGATCCAGGTGAGAACGAAAGGGGTTCAGAGGGTCAATGGGAAATTAAAACTGACCTATTCTCCGGCCCGATGTCTTCAATGTTCACACCCTCCCTGCCAGGAGGTTTGTCCGGTCGATGCCATTACCCAAAGATCGGATGGGATCGTGCTTATTGACTCCAATGAATGCATCGGTTGTAAAAAATGTATCGAGGCCTGTCCCTTTGGAGTGATGCAATTTAATCAAGAAAAAGGGGTGGCTGAAAAATGCCATCTCTGTTATCACCGAATCGATCAGGGGCTCAAACCTGCCTGTGTGGACGTTTGTATCGGTCGGTGCATCTATTTTGGGGAGATGGCTGAGCTGGTCAATCGTTATGGAGAAAGACGCTGGCTCTCAGGACGGAATAGAAATGAAAGAACGACTGGTCTATAAATTAGTGATCTTTGATCTGGATGGAACGCTTACTCAGGAACGTTCGATCTGGGAGTATATCCATAAACGATTGGGAAAGTGGTATGGATTTGCAGAGGATTATCAAAACCAGTTTTTAGCCGGGAAGATCTCCTATGAGGAATTTTGTGAACGAGATGCCCAGGTCTGGAAGGGAATGAAAATCGAAGAACTCTTAGAGATTGTAAAAACCGTCCCCTTTCACCAAGGAGTGGACGAGTTGATCGGTTATCTTAAAGAGAAGGGTTTGAAACTTTCAATGGTTTCCTCTGGTCTTTCGCTCCTCTCCAGCTGGGTGCACCAAAGATATGGATTTGACTACTCGGTCTCCAATGACCTTCTTCATGAAGGCGGAATTTTGACCGGAAAGGTGAACATTCAGGTTTATTATGATAGAAAGGCGGTGTGGGTCAGAAGAATTTTAAATCGATTTAAGGTAAAACCCGAAGAGACCATCGCTATCGGAGACAGCGGTGGGGATATCGAGATGTTTCAGATGGTAGGATTTTCCATTGCCTTTAATTCCTCCTGCAAAGAGCTCGAGAGAGTGGCCAGTATTTGTGTCCGCACCAAGAATTTATCAGATATTATTCCAAGACTCCCTTTCAATAACCCTTCAATAAAAGGATAGAATAATGGAGTGGGAAATAATATTCCTGCAGTGGGGCAATGAATGGTGGAGCTCAGATCTTTTGGATTACCTTCTCCCCTGGCTGACCTACCTCGGAAGCCATTTCGCCGTGATCCTCTTTATCTTGCTTAGTTTTCTGATCGCTCGTCAACGACCATTTTCTCGCCATCTCCTTTTTCTTTACGGGATTCAATCCGCCGTGGTTTACAGCCTAAAATTTCTCATCCAAAGAGAACGACCCCTCTTTATTTTGGAGATGGGGGATAAGATTTCAAAGGGCCCAGGTGAAATCCTGGATCCCAGTTTCCCAAGCGCTCATGCTGCATACTCTTTGATGATGGCCACCTTCCTTTCAACCTGTTTTCCTCGACTTAGAATCTTTCTTTATCTTTTTGCAGCCCTGATCGCCTGGAGTCGCATTTATTTGGGTCTCCATTTTCCATCGGATGTCCTTGCAGGAGCTCTTTTAGGATATGGGATCACTAAAGGATATCTAAGGTTTTTGGGAGGCGGAGATAAAGAAGGGCAATTCAGAAGGGGGTAATTGAATTTCTCTCTCTGAATGCCCTTTCCATTTGAATAAAATTTTTTCCAAAATCGAGGGTATGCTTTTTCATTGCCTCGGCTGCTGCCTCTGCATCCCCTCTTATCACGGCCTCTACAATTCCATCATGCATCCCTCTGGGATGGACTTGATCTGGATCAGGATTTACAGCTTCGACGACTTTTTTCGTAAGCCTCAGCAGTGATCTTACCAATGCTTCGAAAAACCGATTTCCACTCATTTCAGCAAGGATCAGATGAATCTTTTGTTTTCTTTCAATATCTACGGATAAGGAAGGGATGGGGAGGTCTTCTATTTTTAAGGCTTCCCCAAGACGTTCAGAATATTCGGGTGTGATATGTAAAGCAGCAAGCCTTGCCACCTCCGGTTCAATCAAAAGTCTAACATGATGAAGTTCAGGAATCGAAATTTTATTAGCCAAGAAGAGATCTAAAAAGGCATTGGCAAGATACTCGAAAGTTAAATCCGTGACATAAGCTCCACCTGTAACTCCCTGTCGAGTGATAATAAAGCCAATATGTTCCAATTTTCTTAAGGCCTCCCTAATAGCAAGACGACTTACCTGGAACTCTTCTGCAAGATCCCTTTCGGGTGGTAATTTCTCTCCCGGTTTAAAATGCCCCGAAAGAATTGCCCTTTTTAACTGTTCGGCCACCTCTTCCGATACCCGAGGAGGCTTTATGGGCTTAAAATTTGTCATAATTAAATCATATTAAAAAAAATATTTTTTTTCAATAAAAAAATTTATTGACAAAAATATTTAATTGGTATAAACATTAATCCATTCTTTAAAAATAGTTTAATTTTTAGATTAGTTAATGGTATGATTAAATCACTTAAAATTCATTCTTGGATGATCTAAAAATAATAAAGAAAGGAGGAAAGGATTTATGAAAAAGAAAGGTTTGTTAATTGGTTTTCTGGTCTTTTCATTTTTAGCAGTGAGTCCTCATCTGTCTTTTGCTCAGCTTAAACCCGGTGATCCGATCGTTATAGGGGTTCCCACTGCATTGGGTTCCATTGAGGGAAGGGATGGTTGGATGGCTATCCAAATGGCTATTGAAGAGATTAATGCCAAGGGAGGGGTTCAGGTCGGTCCGAATAAACATCTTCTTAAGGCCTACGCCATAGACACCCGAGAACATGAACCAGGGATTCCAGTCCATGATGCCCTCACCGCTGCAGAAAAACTCATCCTTGAAAGAAAACCCCATGCCATTGCCTTAGGAAATTTCCGTTCAGAAGTCTTACTGTCCACGATGGACCTCATTTCGAAATACAAGTTGCCCTATATCTGTTCGATTGCCATGACCCCCTTGATGCAAAAGAAGGTAACAGAGGAATATGACAAATACAAATATATCTTTCGAAATTGCCTCAATGCTCCCTATCTCTCGATGTATCTTAGTGGGGTCATGGGGTTTATCCGAAAAGAGTTTGGGTTTAATCGAGCCTACATTATTACTCAAGATGTGTTGTGGGCAAAAGGAACAGGGGCTGGACTTGAGAAGTGGTTTAAGGAGAACGGCTGGGAAGTGATCGCCTTTGATACCTATGCCACGGGGTCTTCTGACTTTTCACCTTCCCTGATTAAAGTGAGGGCACAGAAAGCTCAGGTGATTGTCCCTATCTTTGATATGCCCCAAAGTGGGATTCTGCTTAAACAGGCCCGAGCCATGCAGATTCCCGCTCTCATTGCTGGGTTCATCAGCCCGATTGCTTGTGAAAATGCCTGGAAGGTATTTGAAGGGGAAGTGGAGGGAATGATCAATATGATTTATGAGGTTGGGCCGATTCCAGTCAAGGCGGTCCCCAAGTCCGTGGCCTTTAATCAGAATTATGGAAAGAGATGGGGAGAGAAGGCAAGGACAGAACTTTCCGGGCACGGCCCAGGACCCAGTTATGATGCCATCTACATCCTTGCCAGTGCTTTCGAACGAGCAAAGACGGTGGATCCTGACGCCGTTGTAAAAGCCATCGAACAGACCGATATGGATGGAGTGGTCGGGAGAATAAGGTTCGGTAAGGATCATCAGGTCATTTTTGGATTTAATCCGAAAGAGACCGCTGTGGGGGTAGGGTTTCAATGGAAGAAACCTGGACAGCGAGTCGTTGTGTTTCCAGAGGGATTTGCAGAGGGAAAGATCGATCTTCCCCCCTACATGAAAAAATAAAATTGATCTGTAAATCTTAAGGGGCAATCCTCTTTCACCCGAAGATTGCCCCTTCAATCCTTTATCACAAATCAACATTCTATGCTCTCGAGTATTCTTATATACGGTTTGATCAATAGCGTCATTTTAGCCCTGACGGCGATAGGTTTCAGTCTTACTTTTGGGATCAGTGGAGTGGCCAACTTCGCCTACGGAGGATTCTATATCCTGAGTGGTTTTCTGGTATGGATGCTTCTCCATTATCTGAAATTTCCCTTCCTTCTCGCTATTGTGGTCACCATAGGAGTGGTGGGACTATTAGGATTTATCACCTATTGGGTCATTCTTTTGAGGGTGAGGGGGATTGCCCTCTCCGAGGTGATCGCCACATTTGCTCTTGGAGTAGGAATACTCGAGTTGTTCCGGTATCTGGGGTTTGTGACCTATGAGTTCACTCTCCCTTATTTAAAGAAAGGAACGGTTTTGATCGCTGGTGTCCCGATAGATTATCAGCGTCTCTTTATCATCGGGATTGGTTTGGCTCTGGTTGTCTTTCTTTACTTCTTTACCCATCATACCAGGATTGGCCTCTCCTTCAGAGGAATTGCTCAGAATGAACGCACCGCCATTTCCCTTGGAATTCGATCCGACCGAACAGCCGCTTTAAGCTTAGCCTTTGGATGTGCGATGGGAGCCTTAGCCGCGATCATCATCCTTCCCTTAGGAATTATTTCTATCAATACAGGATATGAAGTGTTGCTGATCGCAGTGGCTGTGGGAATTGTTGGAGGGCTGGAGAGTGTGTCTGGAATTCTTATTGCGAGTTTGATTCTGGGCTATACGCAGGTGTTTACCGGGACTTACTTGAAACCAGAATGGATGATGGTCGTTTACCTCGCGGCTATTGTCCTTGTCCTTATCATCAAACCTTCGGGCCTCTTTGGGAAGTTTAAAGAGCTGGAAGAGAGGGTCTGATACAAAAAGTGAGGAGTAAGAAGAGAGGAGGGAGAGTGAAAGTCGATGAAGTTTCGTAAAGAGAGATTGGATCGAGGAATTAAGGCAAGATGTGAAGATATCTTTGCCCTCTCTTCTTATCGAGAGATCCTCTATTTATTGATTCCCAGGGTTCTTCCTGTTGTCCTCTTACTTGTTTTTCCTTTATTGAAAGACATCGTAGGACTCTATTGGGAAAAGGTTTTAGTCATTACCTGTGCGATTGCTTTGCTTTCGCTGAGCTGGGATTGGATGGCTTCAGTGGGCTTGATCTCTCTGGGTCAGGCTCTCTTTTTTGGGGTAGGCGCTTATGTGACTGGTTCCTTAAACTATGCTTTCAAATGGTCACCCCTGATCACCATTCCTCTTGGAACTCTGGGGGGCGCTTTGATCTGTACTCTTCTACTCCTTCCTGTGCTGAGATTACGGGGTGTCTATTTTGCGATTGTGACATTGACCCTCCCCCTTCTTCTGATGAGGTTTATTGAAACCACAAAGATTTTAGGTGGCACAGAGGGATTGAGTGCCCTCACCCCCTTGCCCAGCCTCTGGGTAGAACTCTATGTCCCTGTTTTCGCTCTTTTGTTATGCCTTTTTGGATTTCGAAGGTTGATCAGTGAAGATTATGGTCTTGTCCTTCAAGGGATCAGAGACAATGATAGGGCAGTTATGAGCGGAGCTATCAATATCTATCGGTTTAAAACAGAGGCCGTTTTTTTGGCAGCCCTGGTCGGCACTTTTCCCGGTGCCTTCATGACCCATTATTACCAATTTGTCGGAATGCCTGCCTTTGCACTGGACTATTCGATTTTACCCTTAACCGCCGCGGTATTAGGAGGAGTAGGGACTTTTGCCGGTCCCACTATAGGAGCCTTTATTCTTGTCCCCCTTTCTGAAGTTCTACGGGCCTTCGGAACCTTAAGAGTGGTCTTCTACTCAGCCATTCTTATTATCTGTATCGTTGGGCTTCCAGAGGGAGTCTTCCATTTTATCCGAAGAAAGTATCATCAATTCGAAAGAATGGCTGAAGTGGGCTGAATTTTGGAAAACCCTATGAATGAAACTATCTTAAAGGTCGAAAGGCTGAATAAGAATTTCGGTGGTGTAGCCGCAATCGTCAATGTAAGCTTTGAAGTGAAAAAAGGGGAGCTTCTTGGGATCATCGGACCCAACGGTTCAGGAAAAACCACCCTGGTCAATCTCCTCACGGGTTTTGTCAAACCCGACTCGGGGCGAGTCTTCTATCAAGGAATCGATATCACCGGGAAAAAACCCTATAAAATCGCTGAAATGGGAATTGCCCGAACTTTCCAAATGGTGAAGCCTTTCTACCAGCTATCCGCCTTTAAAAACCTTATTATCCCCCTCTACTCTTCACGGGTGAGGAGGTTGAGAGGGGGGATGTATGGAGATCGGGACGATGTCGCCATTGATCTTCTCGAGGATGTTGGGTTTGAACGAGATTCTTTTGTCCCTTATAAGGTGGCCTCGAGCCTTCCCCACGGGTATCTCAAACGTCTTGAACTTGCCCGCTGTTTGGCCCTGAGGCCCGAACTTCTCATCCTGGATGAACTGTTTTCTGGAATGTCTATGTCTGAAGTAGCAAGCACCCTTCCCATCATTGAAAGATTAAATGGGGAAGGACTGACAATCATCATGGTAGAGCATCGACTAAAAGAATTGTTTCGCCTCGCCCATCGGGTTATTGCCCTCAATTTTGGATCTAAGATTGCCGATGGTCTTCCTGGGGAGATAATGGACAATGAGGGAGTCAAAGCAGCCTATTTAGGAAGCGAAGAGGAGGGAGAAGATGCTTGAGGTCAAGAACTTGATGGTCTTTTTCGAGAATGCCTTGGCCATCAATGATCTCAGCTTAGAGGTTCGGCAAGGGGAGATTGTCGGGGTTTTAGGTTCAAACAGTGCGGGTAAAACCACTTTAATGAATACCCTCTCAGGACTGATTATCGATATGAAGAAAAAAGAGGATCGAAGGGGTGGAGAACGGATCACCCTTCTTGGAGAGATAAGATATGAAGGGGAAGAAATCACTCACGTCGAACCCTACGAGAGGGTGAAGAAGGGGATCGTGTTGAGTCGGGAAAGACATCCCATCTTTCCGGATAGTAGTGTTGAAGAAAATTTAAAGATTGCTTCTGTTTTAAGGAGAGACCAGGAGATTAAAAAAAGCATGGATTTTGTCTATCAAATTTTTTCTCATCTAAAAGGAATCAGAAAAAGAAAGGCAGGGTTTTGTAGCGGAGGGGAACAGCAAATGCTCTCGATCGGAATGGCCCTGATGACCAAACCCCGTCTCCTTCTGATGGATGAACCTTTACTTGGACTCTCCCCTATCCTCCAGAAAGATTTGATCCGCGCTACCAAACAGATTCGAAAAGAAGGGGTCACGGTTTTAGTGACCGAACAATTTGCTCGGCCACTCTTACCAGCCATTGACCGGGGATATGTCATTGAGAATGGAATTCTCATTCTCTTTGGAACAGGAAGAGAATTGATGGAAAATCCGGAAGTCAAGGCCGCTTATTTCGGGGTATAGGAGAGATGGAGATGTCTTTCGGTTCTATCTATGAACAATTCGAAAAGGTCTGCCGGGATTTCCCCGAAAAACCTGCCCTGATCTATTTGGGAAAAAGCTGGCGTTTTTCCCAACTCAAAGAAACCGTTGAAACTCTTTCGGCCAATTTACTAAAAATGGGAATCACCAGGGGAGACCGCGTCATTCTTTATCTTTCCAATACCCCTCAATGGGTCATCTCCTGGTTGGCCCTGCTCCGAATCGGAGCCATCAGTATCCCCATCTCACCCATCTATACGCCTATGGACCTGAAATATATGGCCAATGACAGCGGAGCCGAAACGATATTCTGCCTGGATACGAACTTTGGATATGTCTCGCAAATTCTTCCCGAAACCGGATTAAAAAGGGTGATTGTCACTAACATTGCAGAACTCCTCCCCTGGTGGAAAAGATGGATTGGACTCTCTCTCAATAAGATCCCCAGTGGAAAAGTGGGAAAGGGCGAACATATATTCTCCTTTAAAAAATTCCTCGAAAGAAGGTCCTTCTCTTCCCTCCCTTCACTGAACATAGAACCCGAAGAGATGTTCGAAATGCTTTATACAGGAGGAACGACCGGACTTCCAAAGGGGGTTCCCTTTACCCATATCGTTTTTCTCGAAGGGGTATCTGAACAGAGAGCTATGAGCGAACCCTTTATTCCAAAGGGGAAGGATATAGTCATTCAAGGGGGACCTCTCTTTCACATCCTCGGCCAACAGATGGGGCTTGGAGGGCTTCTCTCAGGCGATAGCCTCATCCTGTTGCCAAAGGTCAATCTGGATGGACTTCTTGACCATATTCAAAGATATAGGGTGCTAACCTTCTTTGGTGTCCCTGCGATGTATCGGATGATTCTTGAACATGATCGAATCGACTATTATGACTTAAGTTCCCTTCAATACTGCTTCTCGGGTGGGGATGTCCTCCCTGTTGAAGTGGCCGAACGATGGCTTAAAAAATTTGGCAAACCCATTTACCAAGGATATGGGGCTACAGAAACCTGCGGTCGGGTTTCTTTGACTCCAATGGGAGAAGAAGCTCCTCCGGGAAGTGCGGGGAAGGTCACCCCTCTGCAGAGAGTCAAGCTGGTCGATCCGGATACCCTTGAACCCGTTCCACCAGGAGAACCAGGGGAGTTGCTGGTCTCTTCCGATCATATGATTCGAAGCTATTGGAATAAACCTTCAGAAACGGCCGAGTGTTTTGTTGAAATGCATGGAAGGTTATGGTACCGGACCCGTGACATTGTCCGGATTGACGAGAAAGGATGGCTTTTCTATCTGGATCGTTCTGTGGATACCATTAAGCACAAAGGGTATCGAGTGGCTGTTTCAGAGATTGAGGCTGTCCTGCAAGAACATCCGGCTGTCATTTCTGCCTGCGTGGTTGGGGTGCCGGATGAGAAGGTGGGCGAAAGAATCAAAGCATTTGCTGTCCTCAAGTCAGATGTAAAGGGGGTCAGCGCCTATGATCTCCTTAAGTGGTGCCGTGAAAGGTTGGCTCCTTATAAAGTCCCTCAATACATTGAATTTCGCGATATGCTTCCTAAATCAAAGGTGGGTAAACTCCTGAGGCGAGAACTTCGGGCTGAAGAACGGAAACGTTTTGAAAAGTCTTAAACTCCCTACTTCATTCCTTTAATCTTTTCTTTCAGCAGTGGGATCACCTTTTGAAAATCATCCACGATCCCATAATCCGCCACACTGAAGATGGGAGCTCTTGGATCCTTATTGATCGCGATGATGGTTTCAGCACCTTTGATGGCGGTCACATGCTGAAAGGCCCCGCTGATTCCAACGGCGATGTAAATCTTGGGTTTTACCGTTTTCCCAGAAATCCCCACCTGTCTCTCTTTCGGCAACCAATTTCGATCCACGACAGGTCGTGAACAGGAAATCGTTCCCCCAAGGATCTTGGCAAGCTCCTCAAACATCGGCAGATGCTCAGGCCCTCCGATCCCCTGTCCTACAGAAACCAGAATCTCTGCTTGAGAGATATCTTCTCCGCTCAGGGGAGCCTCGATATATTGAAGGAATCGTTTCCTATCGGTGACTTCTTGAAGAGGCGAAGGCTCCATCATTATTCCTCCCTTTTCCTCCTCCAGGAGCTTAGGCGCAAAAGTTCCGGGGCGGAGGGTGACCATGTATCCTTTTGCCTCTTTAAGGGTCATATGGGCAATCACCTTTCCCCCATAAATGGATCGAAGAACCTTCAGTCGCTCCCCTTCAAAAGAGAGAGCGATGCAGTCGGTTGCCAAGGGGAGGTCCAACTCCACAGAAAGACTGGGAGCAAGCTCCATTCCATAAGCGGTATGCCCCATCAAAAGCAGGAGAGGTTGATATTTTGAGAAGAGAGAGGAGAGGACTCTCTGATAATAGATGGAGTTGAACTCTTTTAATTTCTCATCTTCCACCACCAAAACTCTGGGGATCCTCATCGCCATCTCTTCTGCCAGTTCCTTTACTTCAAACCCCAAAAGAATAGCGGTAAGAGAAGCACCCCTCTCTTTGGCCAATCTTTCCCCACATCCAAGAATCTCATAGGTAATCTCTCTAATTTTCCCTTGACGATGTTCTACTAAGGCAAATATCTCGGTCATTTATCCCTCCCTGTAAATCTATTCCATTTTACCCTTTTTTCTTCTTAATAATTTCGCTAAGCTGAGTCACCACTTCTTCAGGAGTCCCTTTTAAAATCTCTGCCATCTTTCCAGCAGGTGGAAAAGAGACCTGATCCAGGATGGCATAAAGAGGCTCCTTTGAGGTCAACCCCAGTTCTTCAAGACCGATCTCTCTCATCTCTTTTTCTTCAGCCTCAAGAATGGCAGCCAGAGAAACATATTTGGGTTCATTAATTCCTGTCTGGATGGTAAAAAGGGCAGGTAGCTTTACCTCTAACAGTTCCTCCAGACCGCCTTCCAGTTCTCTTTTTACCTTTCCCTTTCCATTTTCGATTTCAATCCTGTTGACAATCGAGGCATGAGGAATACCCAAAAGCTGAGCCAAAGCCACGCCTACCTGCCCCCATCCATCATCTTCCGTCTGGACCCCTGTGAGAATAAGGTCGAAGGGGTGATCCTGGATGGCTCGAGCAAGGATCTTAGCGATAAGAAGGGCATCGAAAACAGGGGGCTCCTCGATTCTGAGTGCCCGATCCGCTCCCATAGCCAGGCATCTCGTTAAAACCTCTTTTGAATCCTCTGGTCCAACCGTAAGAGCGATGACTTCCCCACCATAATTTTCTCTAATCCGTACCGCCTCCCTAATCGCATATCCATCCCAGTCATTAAGGGCAAAGACAAGGTTATCCTTCTTAATATCCTTGCCCTCTTTCTCGATGAAGAGGTCTGCTTCGGCTGTTTTGGGAACCCGTTTTACACATACGATGATCTTCATAGGAACCTCCGCTCTAAAAAAGTTTGAATCACCAAACGCCAAGCACCAATAACCAAATCCATTCCAATGATCAATCAACAAGAGTATTTTCAAAGATGGTTTGTTTGGTACAGGGTCATTGAGTCATTGATGATGATGATTTGGAGCTGGCCTGCCTCTTGGTAGACAGGGAATTGGGTTATTGGAATTTGAATCGATGGCTTCTTCTACCAACTCGCCGATATCTTTTACAACAATTTGATCGGCAAGACCAGACGTCTTTACAGCATCCTCAAGGGTTAAAAGACAGAAAGGGCAGGAAGTGGCCAGAATCTTGGCTTTTAGGTGTAGGGCTTCTCGAATTCGAATTTCTGCATTTCGAGTGCCTTCCGTAAACCCTTCTGTCCACATCCTCCCTCCTCCTCCTTCGCAGCAGAGACTCCTCTCCCTGGACCGTTCCATTTCAATCAAGGTGACTCCTGGAATAGATCTCAGGACCTTTCTGGGTTCTTCAAAGATTCCATTCTGCTTACCCAGAAAACAGGGATCCTGGTAAGTCAATAGGGTTTCAGACCCCCCTGTCAATTTTATTCTTCCCGCTTCGATCAGCTCGATCAAAACTTGAGTGTAATGATGAACAGGAAGGTCGAGATCAGGGTATTCATTTTTAAAGGCATTATAACAATGAGGGGAGATGGTAATGATCCTCTTCACTCTCGTTTTTTTAATAAGGTTGGTGTTATCCTTGGAGAGCTTTCTGAAGAGGGCCTGTTCTCCCATCCTTCGAATCTCATTCCCACAACAGGACTCCTTTTTCCCCAGGATTCCAAAATCAAGACCCGCCTTCTGAAAGATCTTAAACAGAGCGACGGAGAGGCTCTGAACCCTTGGATCATAGGAAGGTGCGCATCCGATAAAAAATAAGTTTTCTGCCGTCTCTTCGCCCAGAATCTTTATCTCTAAATCTTTTGCCCAATCGATTCTTCGATCCCTGAATCGTCCCCATGGATTTCCATGAAGAAGGGTATTCTCCAAAGCATCCCGGATGGTGGATGGAACTTCTCCCTGATTAGCCAGATAATTTCTGACTCCTAAAATCAATTCCACATTCTTTACCCCGGCTGGGCAGCGAAGAGTGCAGGTACTGCAGGTAGTACAGGCCCACCATTCAGTTCTCCTGAAAAGGGAAGGGTCAGGAGAAAAATAGGTCTGTCGAACCAGTCTCCTCATATTCAGAGGAGACCTGAATTTCACAGGACAACCTCCCGTGCAGGTTCCACATTGGATGCAAACATGGAGGTTATAATCTCTTGCAAAGGTTTTAGGATCTATCTTCATTCTGCCAGTTCCTCTACCTCCGCCAATACCTGATCCTGAGTAAAATGATTCTGTCTGGCCGCCTTACTAGGACAGATGGCTGCACAGGCACCACACCCCTTGCAAAGGGCTTCATTGACCGAGGAGATCCCCTTTGCCTCGATAAATTGGATCGCCGAAGTAGGACAGATTTCGACACAGAGCTTGCATCCAGAACAGAGCTCTGGATCGATCCAGGAGGTAATCGGCTCTACCTCTATCTCTCCCCGAGTGACCAAAGAGATCGCCTCAGCCGCTGCCGCAGAGGCCTGAGCCACGGTATCCGGAATATCCTTTGGTCCTTGACAGCATCCTGCCAAAAAAATTCCATCCACCGAGGTCGCCACCGGTCTCAACTTTGGGTGAGCCTCCATAAAGAATCGATCCGGACTCTGATTGATTCCAAAGACCTGAGCCACCTTTTCTGCATCTCGGCGGGCCGAAAGACCTGCTCCTAAAACGACCATATCCACTGGAATCTCGATAGGAGTTCCTAATAGGGTATCCTCCGCCGCCACGACCAACCGACCTTCACGTTTAAAAACTTCGGAACCCTTCCCCCGGATGAAGAAGATCCCTTCCTCTCTGACTCTTTTATAAAATTCCTGATATCCTTTCCCAAAGGCATTGATATCGATGTAGAACTCAAACACCTCACTTCCGGTCTTCTCTTTGGCCAGATGGGCCTGTTTCATCGAGACCATACAGCAAACCCTTGAACAATAGGGATTGGCATTCTCATCCCGGCTCCCGATGCAATGGAGAAAGGCAATGGCCTTTGGTGAAGTTCCATCCTTCAGCCGAATCTCTCCCCGGGTCGGCCCAGAAGGACTCAGAAGTCTTTCAAATTGAAGGTTCGTGAGCACATTCTCATAAATCCCATATCCATATTGAGGGAGGAGATGAGGATCAAATAGCTCATAACCGGTGGCAAGGATGATGGCGCCCACTTCCTTCTCGATTAACTCCTCCTTCTGTTCAAAATCGATGGCTTGAGCTTTACAAGCCTCCATGCAACTCTTTTTGCATTTCCCCCGGCTCAAGAAGAGACAGGCTTGGGGATCGATGACCGCCCTTAATGGGACCGCTTGTGGGAAGGCAATATAGATGGCCTTTCGGTTCACCATCCTCTCCTCGAACTCTGAGGCAACCCCTTTCTTCAATACACAGGCTTCTATACACTCTCCGCATCCCGTACATCGAGAAGGATCCACATAGGTAGGATATGTTTTAATGGAAACCTTGAAATTTCCTACATAGCCCTTGACCTCCACCACCTCGGAGCAGACGTGAAGTTCAATATTCCTATTTCTGGCCACCTCAACCGTTTTTGGAGTAAAGATGCAGGAGGCACAATCGAGGGTGGGAAAGGTCTTGTCCAATTGGGCCATGTGGCCTCCAATAAAAGGAGCCCTCTCCACCAGAACGACCTTCGTTCCTTCGCTGGCAATAGTGAGAGCAGCTTGAATCCCTGCGATCCCGGCTCCCACAACCAGAATGGAAGGTTTCATCTCGACCTTCTTTGCTTCCAGGGCCTTCTGTCGCAACACTCTGGCTACAGCCGCTTGGAGCAACCGCTTTGCTTTTTCGGTGGCCTCGTTCCGATCTTGATGAACCCAGGAGCACTGCTCCCGGATATTGGCCATATTCAGACAGTAAGGATTGAGTCCTGCCGCTTTAAGAAGAGATCGAAACGTGGTTTCATGCATTCGGGGAGAACAAGCGGCAATGACTACTCCTTCTAAGGAAAAATGGGTGATGTCTTTTTTGATGAGGTCCTGGCCTGGATCCGAACAGAGATAACGATAATCCCTGGCCATCTTTACTCCGGGAAGGCTCTTCGAAAAAAGGACAAGGGATTCACAATCGACCGTTGAGGCGATATTCGTCCCACAATGACAGATGTAAACACCGATCCGTTTCATCATCCCTTGAACCCATTAAATCCCAAGGCTTTGAGCATCAGGAAGTCCCGAGAATACGACGACCAATAGCCAATTTTTGAATCTCTTTTGTCCCTTCATAAATTTCAAGGATTTTAGCTGCACGATAATACCGTTCAATGGGATAATCATCCAGATAACCATATCCACCATGGAGTTGAAGGGCTTCATCGACGACCTTGATGGCCACCTGAGCCGCCCACCATTTGGCCATGGCCGAGAGTTGGGTATCGGGATGTCCACGATCAATCGCCCAGCAGGCTTTGTAGGTCAGGTTTCGGGCCGTTTCGATGAGGGTGGCCATCTCCGCAATCTTGAATTGGGTAGCTTGAAAGGAGGCAATGGTTCTCCCAAACTGTTTTCTCTTTTTCGCATATTGGACAGCCTGATCGAAAGCGCCCTGAGAGAGGCCTACCGCCTGAGCTCCAATGATCGCCCTCGAGTGGTCTAAGAATTTCATTAATTGAAGGAATCCATTTCCTTCTGTTCCGACTAAGTTTTCTTTCGGAACACGCACATTATTAAAATAGATATTCGCCGTATCTGCGGCACGAAGTCCCATCTTTCCATGAATCCTGTCTGCCTTGTAGCCCGGTCGATCCGTCTCAACCAGAAGGATACTGTGTCGTTTCGTTTTGGAATTCTCTTCAGGATGGGTCAAGCAGTAGACCAGAATGAATTGTGCCACTGTCCCATTGCTGATCATGACCTTATTGCCATTGATCACATATTCCTCTCCTATTCTTTCAGCTCGAGTGGAGGCAGAGGCCGTATCGCTTCCTGCCTCCGGTTCTGTGATAGCAAATCCTGAAACCCATTCTCCCTTCGCCACAGGGGGGAGATATTTCCTCTTCTGTTCCTCCGAGCCATAGAGAAGAAGCATGTCTGTGCCAAATACGGTTTGGCTGAGGACTTGAGCCAGCCCGGGTTCCGCCCTCCAGAATTCTTCGAGGATGAGGGCATGCTCAAGGGAACCCAATCCGAGACCTCCGTACTCTTTTTTGAAGAAAACCCCGATGAAACCCAATTGGGCTGCTTTTTTGATGACTTCCTGGGGGTAGTCTCCCTTTTCTTCGCATTGTTTCCCGATGGGTACGAGTTCGCCTTCGGCAAACTCTCGGGCTGCCATTCGAATCTGCTTTTGGCGATTTGTCAGCTCAAAGTCCATAACCTTCCTCCCTTTACTCATTTTAAGATGGGGAGTTCAGAATTACAATTTCCCTATCTCCAATATCCCATGCCGTCACTCCATCTGTGTCTCTTTCCACAATGAAACCAAGGGATCTCCGATAGGGGTCCCGCATCAGGATCGGTTTGAGCAAAGACTTGTATAAAAGCCAGAGAGGGTGAAAGGGGTTTTAAAAAAATTTCTACTTAACCCATCGGAGTAAGGATCGTAAGGTTCTTAACCATAACGGTATTGAACCCCGTATTCTCCTCGGGGATAATTCCATTTTACCGAGCCATAGATGCAGGCAATCAGGCACGTCCCACATTCGAGGCAACCTGCAAATTCCACCATCATTTCCCCTTTCTCATTGAGAGAATAAAGATTGGCCGGGCAGGCATAGATACAGAACCGCTCCTTGCAGGTGAGGCAAATACTCTGATCCAGTTTTATATGGGATTCTCTATCGTTTTTAAAGGCATCGAGGGCAAGTTTCTCCGTGATCTTCATCTCCCCTCCCAGACTGAATTAAGGAATGAGATTGATTTCCCATTATTCCAATATTCCAATTTTTTCCTGTTAAATCTTCCTGAATTGGAGCCAATCCTTAAAGGTCTCCCAACTGAAAAGCTGCCTTTTCAATTCTCCTATCTTTGTTTGATAGATTCGTCCCTTGGGTTCCTCATCCACCCACATCACCCTTTCAAAAAGATCACAGATCAGTTGAGGGTATTTTGAAAAGAGCCTTGGATTGCTAAGCAGCGAGGGGACATACTGGAAATTCTTCATCTCCTGAAGAATAAAGCTTTCGTTCAGAAGCCTTTCATATTCTGAAAGAGAAGAGGCAGAGAAGTCGTTCATCTCTTTCGCCCTTTTAATGGTTCTTCCAGCCAGAACTCCAGAGACGATCGCATACTCCATCCCTCTCACCGTCACCAACATGTTGAGTCCCAATCCTGCGGCATCCCCCACGACGAGCATCCCATCCGTAAAGACTTTAGGCATATGATGAATGCCCCCCTCCGTGAGGAGATGGGCAGAATATTCTACAGTCTCTCCTCCCCTCACCAAATTCTTAATGTCTGGTCTCTCCTTAAACTCGTCAAGCCACCTATAGATCTCTTCTCGAGGCTCCATAGAGTTGAGGGATTCTATTCCAATCACTAACCCTAAGGAGAGGCTTTCGCGATTCGTATAAAGAAATCCCCCTCCCATCCTTCCTTTGGTGATGGAGCCAATGAAGAGTTGAGCCGCTCCTTCCCCTTCTCCTAACCCAAATCGATCCTCGATCGTTTTGGAATCGAGCTGAATGACTTCTTTAAATCCCACAGCAAAATGCTTAGGCTGAAAAGGAGGTCGAAGACCTGCCTTCTCGGCAAGAAAAGAAAGGATCCCATCGGCTGCAACCACACACTCTGCTCCGATCTCCTCCTCGCCAGACCTAATCCCAATGACTTTTCCGCCCTCTCGGATCAGGTCATCGACTCTCTTCTGAGGGATGACGAAGACCCCTTTTTCCGAGACCAGGTCCGAAAACCAACGATCAAACTTTGCCCGAAGGAGGGTATAACTGGGATAGGGTTTTTCATTGAATCGATCACTATAAAGTTCAAAGGTCGTGGAATTGTCTCTCCCCATGAAAGTGATTCTCTCCTTCGTGACATGTCTTTCAAAAGGAGCACTTTTCCATATCTCAGGAAGGTAGTTCAGAATGGGTCGAAGATAGAGCCTTCCACCGGTGACATTCTTGCTTCCTGAGAAATCCCCCCGCTCTAAAACCAATATCGTCATTCCCGAATCAGAGAGTTCATAGGCACAGGAGAGCCCTGCAAGTCCTCCACCTACAATGATCACATCGACTTTTTCCATGATGTTTGATCCAACCCTTGAGGTTCGATAGGAGCCTCTTTATTTATCCTTCTGAGGCAAGGACCTTCTTGAATTCTTCCGTTAATGCTGGCACGATCTGGAAGAGGTCTCCCACAATTCCGTAATCCGCATAGTTGAAAATCAGGGCATTGGGATCCGTATCCACGGCGACTATCGTTTTACAGGTTCCTATCCCTAAGACATGATGAATGGCCCCTGAGATACCAAAGGCCATATAGAGCCTTGCTGAAATATTCTTTCCGCTCTTTCCAATTTGATCTTTAAGATCCCTCCACCCCTCATCGACCACAGCCCGCGTGGTCCCTACAGAGGCACTGAGGACATTGGCCAGTTCTTCAATGATTTTAAAATTTTCAGGCCCCTTAATTCCCCTTCCAGCAGCCACCACAATATCGGCTTCGGTAATATCCAACCTTTCTCCGGGGGACTTCTCTACCTGGATGACTTTCTTTTTAATGGATGAGGGATCCAATTGAATTGGAATGGATAAGACTTCGGC
>CAZMWF010000045.1:0-9146 GCA_964570075.1 uncultured Syntrophaceae bacterium
ATCATATCGGTATACTCATCCTTAGCCGCATCGAATCCAAATGCCCCCTTTTCGTTTTTGACCCTTTCACAGACCACAGAGCCTTCCTGACCCGCGTTATTTGCAATCTGACGAATAGGCTCCTCAAGGGCTTTCTTGACAATATCCACTCCGATTTTAATATCCCCTTCCACCTTTAATTTATCCAGTGCAGGGATACACCGCAGATAGGCCACCCCTCCACCGGGTACAATTCCTTCCTCAACGGCCGCTCTCGTCGCATTGAGGGCATCCTCGACCCGGGCCTTTTTCTCTTTCATCTCGGTCTCGGTCGCAGCCCCCACGTTGATGACAGCCACTCCACCGATGATTTTCGCCAGCCTTTCTTGAAGTTTCTCTCGATCATAATCCGATGTCGTTTCTTCAATTTGAACACGAATCTGTTTCACCCGAGCTTCGATATCCTCTTTTTTCCCTGCTCCGTCCACAATGGTCGTATTGTCTTTATCCACTACAATCCGTTTGGCTCGACCCAGATCCGTGAGTTTAATGTTTTCAAGTTTGATTCCTAAGTCTTCAGAGATCACCTTTCCACCTGTTAAAATGGCGATATCCTCCAGCATGGCCTTTCGGCGATCTCCAAAACCAGGGGCCTTTACGGCACAGCATTTTAGCGTTCCACGGAGTTTATTGACAACCAGGGTGGCCAATGCCTCCCCCTCCACATCCTCAGCCACGACGAGGAGGGGTTTCCCCATTTTAGCAATTTGCTCTAAGATAGGAAGCATATCCTTCATATTGGAGATCTTTTTTTCATTCAGAAGGATGTAAGCATCTTCGAGGACAGCCTCCATCTTCTCTGGGTCCGTCACAAAGTAAGGAGAGAGATATCCACGATCAAATTGCATTCCCTCAACCACATCCAAAGTCGTTTCCATCCCTTTCGCCTCTTCAACCGTAATCACGCCCTCTTTGCCGACCTTATTCATGGCCTCGGCAATCATTTTCCCAATCGTTTCATCATTATTGGCGGAAATGGTTCCTACCTGGGAAATCTCTTTCTGATCCTTGGTGGGTTTGCTCAATTTTTTTAGTTCTTTCACCACCTCCTCAACAGCCAGATCGATTCCCCGCTTCACATCCATGGGATTGGCTCCTGCGGCCACGACCTTCATTCCTTCTCGATAGATGGCCTGGGCAAGGACGGTCGCTGTGGTTGTTCCATCTCCCGCTGTATCCGAAGTCTTGCTGGCGACTTCCTTCACCATCTGAGCACCCATATTCTCAAATTTGTCCTCCAGTTCAATCTCCTTCGCCACGGTCACTCCATCCTTCGTCACGGTTGGAGAGCCAAAGGATTTTTCCAGGATCACATTCCGGCCTTTGGGCCCTAAAGTGACCTTTACCGCATCGGCTAAGATATTGACCCCCCGTAATATCGAATTACGGGCTTCCTGATCGAATTTCAATTCCTTCGCCATATCTACCTACCTCCGTTTCTTTTAGGATATTTTTTACTTTTCTTCGATGATCCCTAAGATGTCTTCTTCTCTCATAATGAGATGTTCTTCTCCTTCAATTTTAACCTCTGTTCCAGCATATTTTCCAAACAAGACCCTATCCCCTACCTTCACATCCAGGGGGATGAGTTTACCCTCCTCTGTCATTTTTCCCTTTCCTACTGCAATGACTCTCCCTTCTTGAGGTTTCTCTTTTGCAGAATCTGGAATAATGATTCCACCCTTTGTTTTCTCCTCTTCTTCGATTCTCTTTACAATCACCCTGTCTTGTAGTGGCCTAATCTTCATCTTCGACCTCTCCTTTCTATTCAGATTTCAAAATTTGAACAGAAGAAAAATAAAAGAACAGAAAAATCACTCTAAATTTTTCTTATCACCACCTCCTTTAATAAAAAACCTTTTTATTTTTAAAGGGTTACAAAATTGACCTTAAAACCAAAAAAATTTAACTACTCCAAAAAATTAATCATCTCCTTTTATATTGTCAAGGTTTTAAGGTAGGAATTTGTAGGTGCTCTAAATAATTTACACCTTTTTCATTTTGAGTTAATTTTTATAATAGGAAACCGAGGCAGAAAAGGAAGGTTTCGGATAGAGAGTTCGAGAATGGCCTTATCAAAATGGAAAAGATAGTCATCCGAGGAGCAAGGGTCCATAATTTAAAGAATATTGATGTGGAGATTCCCAGGAATCGCCTGGTGGTCATCACGGGACTAAGTGGGTCTGGCAAATCCACCCTTGCCTTTGACACCCTTTATGCAGAAGGACAGAGGAGGTATATGGAATCCCTCTCCGCTTATGCTCGGCAGTTTTTAGAGCAAATGGAGAGGGCAGAAGTCGAATCCATCGAAGGGCTCTCTCCAGCCATTGCCATTGACCAAAGAAGTGTTTCTCGCAACCCTCGCTCTACAGTAGGGACCGTGACAGAGATCTATGATTATCTGAGGCTCCTTTTTGCCCGGGTGGGCGAACCTTTTTGTCCCCATTGTGATCAACCCATTTCGTCCCAATCCATTGACCAGGTAGTGGAGACCCTTCTTCGATGTCCCAAAGGAAGCCTGCTTACCCTTCTTTCCCCCATTGTGAGAGGGAGAAAGGGAGAGTATCGAAAGGAGATGGATGAACTAAGGAAGAATGGATTTTTAAAGGTGAGAATTGATGGGGAGATAAGAGATCTTAGTGAGGAGATCCATCTAAATAAACATAAACATCATACCATCGAAGTCGTTGTGGATCGAATTATCATAAAGGAAGGAGTGGAGAAGAGACTCCGTGAATCTCTGGAGTTAGCCAGCCGTCTTTCCGATGGAATTCTGGAGATCGAAAGGGAAGGAGCCCCTCCCCTTCTCTTTAGCCAGAAATTTTCATGCCCTCTTTGTGGATTTAGCTTTCCAGAAATAACACCGAGGATGTTTTCCTTTAATAGTCCTCAAGGGGCATGCCCTTCGTGTCAGGGTTTGGGGACGAAGTCCTTTTTTGATCCAGAGCGAATTATCCCGGATCCTTCCCTTTCTCTTCTTGAAGGAGCTATCCTCCCCTGGGAACAAAAGGGGCGTTCCTATTATATTCCTATCATAGAAGGTTTAGCCAAACATTTCCATTTCAATCCCTCTACCCCCTTTAAGAAATTACCAAAATCAATTCAACATCTTCTTCTCTATGGATCTCAAGGAGAAGAGGTTTCCTTTAATGTGAAGGGAAGAGGGGGGACCTACCAATTCAGACAGAAGTTCGAAGGAGTCATCAAAGAATTGGAGAGGGAATGGGAGGAAAATGGGGAAGAGACCCCAGAACTCGAAAAGTTTATGAGCTTCGTTCCTTGCCCAGACTGTAAAGGGACAAGATTAAAAAAAGAGGTGCTCGCAATTAAAGTCGGAGGAAAGTCGATTGCGGAGGTGAGCCACCTTTACGTCAAAGACCTCCTTCATTTTTTAAAAGATCTGAAACTCAGTCCTCGGTCTCAAAAAATTGCCCAACCCATCATAAGGGAAATTGAGGAGAGGTTAAAATTTATGATGGAGGTAGGCTTGGATTACCTTACCCTTGATCGAAACGCCTCGACTCTTTCTGGAGGGGAGTCTCAGCGAATTCGATTGGCCACCCAGATCGGATCCAGTTTAGTGGGGGTGCTTTATATCCTTGATGAACCCAGTATTGGACTCCACCCGAGGGATCATCTCCGTCTACTCGGGACTCTGAAGCGTTTACGGGATCTGGGAAATACCGTCATCGTAGTGGAACATGATGAGACGACGATTCGATCTGCGGACTATGTGATTGATATGGGACCAGGCCCCGGAGAGAAAGGAGGGGAGATTGTCTTTACTGGATCACCTGAGGAATTGGTGCGATCAGCGGTCTCGTTAACGGGTCAATACCTCTCTGGGAAGAGGGTGATTCCTATCCCCTCCAAGCGAAGGGCGGTGGGAGATAAATTTTTGATCCTTCGAGGGGCTCGAGCCAATAATTTAAAGAATATCGATGTCAAAATTCCATTAGGGGTCTTTACGTGTATCACAGGGGTTTCTGGTTCGGGAAAATCGACCCTGGTGATCGATACTCTTTATAAAGGACTCTCTTTACAACTCTATTCTCGAAAGGCCCAGAATGTCCCGGTTCAAAGTATTGAAGGGATAGAATATATTGATAAAGTCATCCACGTAGATCAAATGCCTATCGGTAGAACTCCAAGATCCAACCCGGCCACCTATACAGGTCTTTTCCAGCCCATCCGGGAGCTTTTTTCTCAACTCCCAGAGTCAAGAATGAGAGGATTTAAACCTGGCCGATTCAGTTTCAATGTGGCAGGAGGTCGATGTGAAGCCTGCAGGGGAGAGGGGCTCCTTCGAGTGGAGATGAACTTTTTGCCCGATGTTTATGTCACCTGTGAAGAGTGCCATGGAAAGAGATATAGCCGAGAAACCCTTCAAATTCGCTATAAAGGGAAAAATATTTCAGATGTCTTAGAGATGAGTGTCGAAGAGGCTTGCGAATTTTTTCAAAGCATTCCCATTCTTTATCAGAAACTTCAGATCCTGAGAGAGGTGGGTCTGGGTTATATTAAATTAGGACAACCTGCAACCACCCTTTCAGGAGGAGAGGCTCAAAGGATCAAGCTGGCTCGGGAATTGAGCAAAAGGGAAACCGGACGAACTGTCTATATCCTTGATGAACCCACTACCGGGCTCCATTTTGCTGATATTCAAAGGCTTATCGATATTCTCAATCGACTCACCGATCGCGGGAATACTGTGATTGTGATTGAACATAACTTGGAAGTCATCAAATCAGCTGATTATATTATTGATTTAGGCCCAGAAGGAGGGGAAGAAGGAGGATGGGTGGTGGCCACTGGAACCCCTGAAGAGATCATTCATCATCCAAGCTCCTATACAGGACAGTATCTCAAAAAAGTCATGGAGAGAGGTCAGTATCCCTTGAAGGATGGCCCAACTTCCTGAAGCCATCCCTTCTTTTTTCCCTTAAAATAGGTTATGGTGAGTTGAAAAAAAATAATAAAAGGAGGAGCATGGCAAATGGCAGAGGAAGGAAAAGGGAAGACCAGTTTGGGGCTGGAAGAAAATGTGGAAGGTTTTCTTTGTTATCTTCTCGGGTTTATCACCGGAATTCTCTTCCTCATATTAGAGAAGAAGAGTTCTTTTGTGAGATTTCACGCCATGCAGTCTACCATAACCTTTCTCGGTCTTTTCGTCCTTTCTTTGGTTCTTGGAATGATTCCTCTCATTCACCTTCTGGTCTATCCTATTTGGATTCTCAGCCTTATTCTTTGGCTTCTCCTCATGATTAATGCGCTTCAGGGGAAGCGATATGCTTTGCCTATAGTTGGGAAAATGGCTGAGGAGAAGATTTCATAGGCTAACTATGGGAAAGAGAAGAAAGAAAAAAAGTCGGGCAGGGATCTTTCTTCTCCTCTTCTTTCTTATAGGAGGAGTGATCTTTTTCTCTATCCTTTTTAGAAAGGAGATTTCCCGTAGAATCGAACCCTTTTTTGAAAAGCTCGAAGTCCTGAAGGAGAAGAAAGAGGTCATTCTTTATTTCTCCAGTCCGGAGGGAGACTATCTGGTCGGAGAAAAGAGAAAGATCTCGAAAAGGAAAGAGTTAGGAGAGGAGGCAAAAGAACTTCTTGGTGAACTCGTCAAAGGGCCTTCGGGGAGGTTGATTCCAACCCTCCCTCCAAGAACCAAGTGCTTGAACGTATTGGTGAATGAGAAGGGTTTGGCGAAAGTTAATTTTAATCACTCCTTACTGAAAGATCATCCGGGTGGAAGTTCGGCGGAAATCCTGACGGCTTACTCCATTGTCCACTCTCTTACACAGAACTATCCAGAGATTAAGAAGGTCCAGATCTTGGTCAACGGAAAGCCCATTGAGACCATCTCGGGCCATCTCTCTTTAAAGCATCCCCTTTCCCCCAACCCCAACCTCATTAAAAAACCCTAATTGATTTCGATAGAAATTGATGCTAATATTTTATTCGAATTCCCTAAAGTGAAAATCCCCTTAAAGATTAAAGCGTTTTATGCTTGAAGCGAAATATATCCGAGACCATTTTGAAGAGGTTCAGAAACGATTGGCTTTAAGGGGACAGGAGATTCCTCTTGAGCAATTTCTTGTCCTCGATCAGCAGCGGAGGAAAGCGGTCCAGGAATGGGAGCGGTTGAGGTCCCTTCAAAAGAAAGTTTCAGAGGAGATCAGCCGGAGGAGGAGGGAGAATCAGGATGCTTCCGAGTTAATTGGGGAGATGAAGAAGGTTTCTCAATCACTGAAAGAGCTCGATGGAATGGTTCAGGAAAAAGAGAGGTTATTGGAAGAGCTCCTCTTAACGATTCCCAATCTTCCTCATCCCTCTGTCCCTATCGGGAAAGATTCAGAAGATAATGTAGAGGTGAGGCGGTGGGGGGAGATCCCAAGATTTGATTTTGAACCAAAACCCCATTGGGAGATTGGGGAGGAGCTCGGGATTCTCGATTTTAAATCTGGAGCAAAGCTTGCAGGGGCAAGGTTTACCCTCTATTGGGATCTCGGGGCGAAGCTAGAGAGGGCTTTGATCAATTTTATGTTAGATCTTCATACCCGAGAACATGGATATCGAGAAGTCCTTCCCCCTTTTATGGTCAATCGAACAACGATGACTGGGACGGGTCAGCTTCCAAAGTTTGCTGAGGAGCTTTTCAAAATCGAAGGGTTGGAATACTATCTCATCCCTACCGCGGAAGTTCCCGTGACCAATATCCATCAGGGAGAGATCCTTGAAGAGGAGATGCTCCCTCTTTATTATACTGCTTACACCCCCTGCTTCAGGAAAGAGGCAGGATCTTATGGAAAGGATACAAGGGGATTGATTCGGCAGCATCAGTTCAACAAGGTAGAATTGGTTAAATTTACGAAACCAGAACACTCTTATGAAGAACTTGAAAAACTTCTCAATGACGCAGAAGAGGTTTTGAGAAGGCTGAAATTACCCTATCGGGTGGTTAATCTTTGTACGGGGGATTTAGGGTTCGCTGCCTCCAAGACCTATGATATCGAGGTTTGGCTTCCCGGACAGAATACTTTTAGGGAAATCTCTTCGTGCAGTAATTTTGAAGATTTTCAGGCAAGAAGGGCGAAGATTCGCTACAGGATTTCAGGGAAGTCTAAAACCGAGTATGTTCATACGTTGAATGGTTCTGGATTGGCGGTGGGAAGAACCCTGGTGGCTATTCTTGAGAATTATCAACAGAAAGATGGAAGTGTGGTGATCCCTGAAGTATTGAGGCCATATATGGATGGAGTGGAACGGATCACGAAAAAGCACTAAACAAGATGACAAATTTTGGGGGATGGCCGAGTGGTTTAAGGCGGCGGTCTTGCCCGCCAGAGGCGGGTCCGCCTATGGCGGAAAAACCGCTTTAAGAAGGGTTTAGCATGCCTTGTGTTTATATTTTGTATAGTGAAGGCACAAAAAAATTTTATGTTGGTTCAAGTAGGGAGGGCAGTGCTCATAATCGTTTAAGAGCGCATAATTCAGGTAAAAGTAAGTCTACAAAGGGAGGACGTCCTTGGAGAGTTATCTATGAGGAGTATGCCTCAGATTATACAGAGGCACGTAAAAAAGAAAATTATTTAAAGTCTGGTGCGGGTAGAAGATGGATTAAAGAAAGTTTTAAAAATTTGGAGGGATGGCCGAGTGGTTTAAGGCGGCGGTCTTGAAAACCGCTTCTCCGTAAGGAGACGTGGGTTCGAATCCTACTCCCTCCGCCAAATTAATAATAAAATATATAACGTTAAGCGCATTCCGAATAAGGTGGAGAGATGCCCGAGAGGCCGAAGGGGCACGACTGGAAATCGTGTGTTCCGACTAAAATCGGAACCGAGGGTTCAAATCCCTCTCTCTCCGCCATATTGAGGCGCCCATAGCTCAGTTGGATAGAGCGTCGGACTACGAATCCGCAGGTCGGGGGTTCAAATCCCTCTGGGCGCGCCAATCTTTTCAATAAGTTAGACGATCCTTTGTGTATCGACATCTCCCGATTGTGCTAAATTTGTGCTAATTTTTTCCCTCATTTGATCCAGAACCTCGACCCCATCCCTCAAGCTTTCTGGATAGTGATGGGCATACCTCGAGACCATAGAGATTTCTTTCCATCTGCCGAGTTTCTGAATCTTGTAGAGATCCACACCGGCTTGAGCGAGACGAGTGGCAAAGGTGTGACGGAGATCATGCCAGCGAAGAGGCTCGATTCCTGCCTTTTTGACGGCCTGATAGAAGGCTCGCAGGAGATTTCGAGGATCGATTTTTGTTCCTTTGTTGCTGCAGAAGACATAGGGTGTTCTCAGATAGCGGACCTTGGCTTTCTCCTTTAACACTCCCATGGCCCTATTATTGAGGGGAAGGGTATCTTTGGCCCTGTTTTTCTGCTCAAGAAGGGTCATGGTTTGTCTCGAGAGGTCTATCTGGGACCATTGGAGATTGAGCAGTTCACTCTGACGAAGTCCTGTTTCAAGGGAGAAGACGATGAGCTCCTGGAGCCATTTGGGTGAGGCAAGAAGAAGTTTTTCCTCTTCCTCGAAGGTCAGCCATCGTTCTTTTATATTGTTGACTTTTTCCTTAGAGACTTTGCTTACCGGGTTTTCCTTCAGCCACTCCCACTCTTTGATAGCGAGATTGAAGGCGTGTCTCATGAGGGAAAGCTCGTAGTTGATGGTTCGAGGCGATGCTCCTTCCTCTCGCCTTTTGATCTTATATTTGTAGATATCCTTAGGGGTGATTTTGGTAAGGATTTCACCTCCAAAGAAACCGTTGAGGTGTTTAGCCAGAGAGAGGTCCCGTCTGTAGGAGGTAGGAGATTTGGATCTCGAAGAATGTTCAATCAAATACTTTTTCATCATCTCTCTGAATCTCTTTCTTTCACCTGGAAGTCTTTCAATCCATCTTCCTTCAACGATATCCCTACGGATGATGCAGTAGATATCTTCTGCTTCCTTTTTATTGTCAGTTTTGGTGGACCTCCTGATCTGCCTCCCATCGTAGCTAAACCTTACCCACCAGAGTCGGCCTCTTTTATAGAGTCCCATGGTCTCCCTCCTTTCCGAGGCCCTTGTCTTTCCCTGGTTTCTCCCGACGAGAAGTATATCGAATTTCTC
>CAZMWF010000046.1:0-4259 GCA_964570075.1 uncultured Syntrophaceae bacterium
CGAATCGATCTATCGTTGAAATGGGTTTCTGATTAAAACCAACCAAAGTAAGGATTTCTATGGACCATTTAAGGTAGCCGCACTTTGGGTTTCTCCAATACCCCTCTCGGGCTTATTCCCCATCTGAGTGAGGGATTACAAGTTAATCAATTAATTACTTGACAATAGATGTATTGTATTATATTGTATTTTATAAAATTGTTGGGCAAATGGGAAGAACTAAGACTGCAAGAACTATTTATATTGACAACGAACAGATTGAGGCTTTAAAAAGGCTCTCTCAAAGAACGAAAGTTCCTCAATCGGTTTATGTGAGAGAGGCATTGGACATGCTTTTGGAGAAATATGCTGAACAATTAAAATTTGATTTCAAAACTTCGTCTCGAGGTTTAAGTGACACATCCATGAGTGAAGGAAAGGAGGGATAGATTGACCGAGAATTTCCGGCTCCTCTATTTAAAATCGCAAGATTCGGAAAGCTCCTCCCTAAAAGAGACTTCCTCTCGTTTTGATCCCTCTGAAAATACTTCCTTAAATCCCTATTCCCATCAAGAGATTTTAAGCCAGGCCATAGATGATTTAAGACATCCGGATCCTAAAGTGAGAACCTTGGCTGTTCAATACTATATAGAAAAATCGAATCTATCCATTGCCTTACCCCTTTTACAGGAGATTTTAGAGGATGAGGACCCAGGGGTAAGGGCCCAAGCCCTTTTATCTTTAATAAAATTAGGGAATCCCATTATTTTTCCCTTTCTTAAAAAACATCTTAAAGATAAAGATGAAAAGGTAAGAAGGATTGCTCTCAAGGGGATCTTTCAGACTCAACAGAATATCGATATTAATCTCCTAAGACCACTTTTGAACGATGAGTCTCCTTGGGTGAGGAGGAAGATGGCCACCCTTTTAGGATGGAGGGAAGTGGAAGGAGGCCAAACCCTGCTAAGTGAGATGCTAAAGGATAAGGAGTCCATGGTGAGAAAGGCAGCCCTCTCATCCCTTCTTATCCTTTATCCAGAAGAAGGGGAGACTCAGATGTGGAACGCCATCAGTGATTCAAGCCATGAGATTCGAACATGGGTGAAGGCTCAGTTGAATCGAAGGCTTCAAAAACTAACCCAAAAGAGAATCCATCTTTGAACCCAAACGGAGGAGTGATGAATCAGAGGGCCCGGATCCTTGGGGAAAGGGTCTATTCTCCATCCACCTTTGCCAAACTTCTTAGGATCTCCAAACAGGAACTTCTTGAGAAGGAAGCGAAGGGCCTCATTCCTCCTGCCCAGAGAGATGCTAAGGGGGCTCGTTATTATAAACCGGAGGATGTGGTCAACTATCGGAATTACCTTGGCATTCCATCTCCAGTGAAGTCGGTTCGAAAACAGCTTTTTCTAAACTTTAAAGGAGGAACGGGAAAGAGTTCTCTCTCTGCCTCTTATGGTTTTCGTTTGGCCCAAATGGGATTTCGGACCCTTCTTATTGATCTTGATCCTCAGGGTCATCTGACTCAGTGTTTGGGACTTAATAGCGAGGCCTTTCCGAAAACTCTTTTTAATTCTCTGGTAGGTAAAGAGGATATTGAAAATATCATCGTGAAGACAGATCTTTCCACTTTGGATATCATCCCATCCAACCTCAATCTTTCTCCTATTGAACTTTCGCTCTTTTCAATGAACTCGAGAGAATTTCGATTAAAACGATTGCTCAGTACCATTGAAATGAATTATGATGTGATCGTTATGGATGCCTCTCCGAGCATTGGACTTCTCAATCTGAATGCCATCCTCGCTTCCAATGACCTTCTCATTCCTGTGCTCGCAGACTTTCTTTCTTACCATGGACTCAAGATTCTCTTTGAAACCCTTTCGACCATTGAGGAGGACTTCTCCTTTGTGTTTGAAAATATTTTCATCTTTTTGAATCGATACAATGACTCCCATCGCATTTGTCGGCGATCGAAAAAGGCCTTGGAGACCCATTATAAAAAATACCTCGTTCGTACCGTGATTCGACAGGATACAAAGATTGCCGAGGCGACCAGCCTCGGCACTCCCATCTTTTTGTTTGCTCAATCCTCGAAAGGGGCTGAGGATATTCAGAATCTTATTGACGAAATCTTTGGGTTGAAAGGAAATGGACATGACGGATGAATTCACCAACAATGTAGCCCAAAAATTCCCTAATACCCTGAACAAGGAAGGGGTTGAAAAGCCATGGGATGTTCCGGAACCGAAGATGATTTCTCCAATCCGGAAGGGAGAGGAGTTGAGGCGAGAAGAGATTGCCGATCGGATTCATCTTCTTTATTCTGAGCTTCGTTCTTCCCTCACCATTCCCTCGGCCTTAGAATTTGATCTCAAGAGGGCCACTCGGGTTTTGGAGGAGATCAATAAAATGAAGGCCGAGGTGGAACGGATTATCGAGATGTTAAAGGCCATGGAAGCCTATATGAAAGAGCGATTGAGATAAAACAGGCTTCCTCCCTGGTAGGGCTCCTCACGAATAAAAATGGAGGGTAGAGAATGAAAGGAAAAAGCCAGGTATTAGAGGCCGATGGGTTCGATAGGATTATTGCGGAAAAAATGCCAAAGATGAAAAAGGCGGAAGAACCTTTTTATTCTGTAAAAGAAGAATCCCCTGGATTGGAAGAACCCAAGGACGAGGAGAGATTGGAAAGAAGGGTTGAGAAAAAAGCCCTTTTCGAAACTCCTGATGCCCCATTCTCTCCAAGAGATCTGGATCTCTCCGCTCTCATTGAGGATCTCCATCGTCAACTCCTCCTCTCCCAAAAGGCTCAGAAGGCGATGGAATTGGATAGGATTTCCTATGAAAGAAAGATTCATCATCTCACTCAGGAAAATAAGGATCTCCAGAGCAAACTGGAGGGTCTTCAAAAAGAACTTCAACGATTAAAAGAGAATGCGTTGGAGCTAAACTACCTTAAAGAGGAGAATGAGGAGGCCTTAGAGAGAATCAGAGATTTACAGCAGGAATTGAGGGTTACGAAAGACACGCTCACCAAGATCCTAAAAGAGAAGGAAGAGGCTTCTCGCCGTGTTCAAGAGCTGGAGTATCAATTGGATCAGTTAGAGCTTACCAGGATAAAGGAGAGATTGAAGGAGAAAGAGACTTCCCATTTTAATGAAGAAAATCTTCAACTCCGAGCGAAGTTAGAAGAGACGCTGGCTCAAAATCTGGAACTGGAGAAGAAATATGAGGTTCTTAAAAGATCCTTCCAAGAAGTTAAGGAATCCCTCACCCTTCTAAGGGACTCCTGCAAGAAGAATTATTATCAAATTTCAGATCCATCGGAGTGATCACTCCCTTTAGATGTGATAAAGAAGAGGGAAACCCTCATCTCGAACCCCTTTGAGAAAACCTTCGGGCAACCTTGTCCCTTCTTCGTTTTGCCTCTTGTCTTTTCCTTTTTCTCTTTACAGAGGGTTTCTCGTAGGCTCTTCTCTTCTTCAGTTCTTTTAAGATGCCATCTTTTGCCATTTGACGCTTTAGAGCCTTAATCGCATTCTCGATCTGATTATCTTGAACTCGAACCTCCAAAGAAACCCCCTTTCTTTTTTTAAGTTATAACCTCACTCCAAGCTGTAAAAGATTACCTTCCTCTATCCCTTCTTCGTCTGAATCCCCCTTCTTTTCGCCTCTGGGTATGAGCTTGACTCACGATTAAGGTTCGATCCATAAAAGTCTTTCCATTGAAGAGAGAGATAGCCTTTTCGGCCTCAGAAGGTGAGGACATCTCTACAAACCCAAAACCTCTTGATCTTCCTGAGTAGGAATCCAATGGAATCTTGACCGATTGGACTGTGCCTGCCTCTGAAAAAAGGCCTTTTAAATCTTCCTCTGAGGCACGGAAAGAAAGGTTCCCTACATAAAGCTTTTGGTTCATCTCTATATCCCTCCTTAAAATCAAAACCCCCAGGACTTTTTAAGAGTCTCTGGGGGTTCCCAAAAACTTTTCAAAAGTACAGGAGATCAAGATTGATTTTTATGATTATTTTATTTATATTCCAAAATCCCTTTCCATGTCAAGGAATTTTTTCATTGTAATTCTGTCGAACCTAAATTTATTTCCACCCTTCCGTGAGAAGAGAAACATTGAAGGTAATGCCTCACTGAAGCGGGGAAATCATTTTAAGCCCGACAGGAGTATTTCCGAAACCCATAGAACGCGGATGGATTGAATATAAATGAATCCTACGAATCGATCCATTGTTGAAATGGGTTTCTGATTAAAACAAACGAAA
>CAZMWF010000047.1:0-17519 GCA_964570075.1 uncultured Syntrophaceae bacterium
AGATGGTGATGCCTGGGGACAATGTGCAGTTGATGGTGGAGTTGATTACGCCGATTGCGATGGAGAAGGAGTTGCGGTTTGCGATTCGGGAGGGGGGTCGGACCGTCGGAGCAGGCGTCATCAGCGATATCCTCGAATAGACATTCTTTCGATCTGGAGTGAAGAATGAGAACCATTATTACCTTGGTTTGTTCAGAATGTAAACATCGAAATTACTCTACTACAAAAAATAAGAGGAATACCCCAGATAAGTTGGAGTTAAAAAAATATTGCCGATTCTGCCGAAAACATACGGTTCATAGAGAGACGAAATAGTTTTAAGGGGAGTGAAGGAATGAAGAAAAAGGCCAGTAGCTCTAACGGTTAGAGCACCGGACTCCAAATCCGGGTGATGGGGGTTCGAATCCCTCCTGGCCTGCCAATTTCTATAAATGAGGGGTTAAGGAGCCGAGAGTTACACGTAGGGAAGAGTAGGACAAAAAAGGATGGCCTTTGCGATTAAAGAGAAATATGAGGTCGTTAAACAATTCCTCAGAGAGGTCAAAGTCGAATTGAAAAAGGTTACCTGGCCCTCAAGAAAAGACACCTTGGCCGCAACCGCCGTGGTCTTAATCACAGTCATCATTATCGCCTTTTTTTTGGGGATCGTCGATTCAGGATTGTCCGCTCTGGTTAAAGAGTTGCTTAAAAAAGCAGCGAGTTAAAGATTATTTTAATGGATGGAAATTTTATGGCGATGAGATGGTATGTCGTTCATACCTATTCGGGTTTTGAGGATCGGGCCAAAAAAAACTTAGAGGAACGAATTAAAAATCTTGGAAAAGAGAAGTACTTCGCCTCCATCATTGTCCCCACGGAGACAGTGGTCGAACTTGTAAAAGGGAAGAAGAAGGTTTCTCAAAGAAAAATCTTCCCAGGCTATCTATTGGTCCAGATGGAATTGAATGAAGAGACCTGGCACATTGTTCGAGAAACCCCAAAGATAACCGGATTTGCAGGAGATGGGACCAAGCCGATTCCCCTTTCTGAGAAAGAAGTGGAGGAGATCCTCGCCCAGATGAAGGAAGGGGTTTCAAAGGCGAAGCCAAAGGTTTCCTTTAACGTGGGAGACAGCGTGAGGGTCATTGATGGTCCTTTTGTGAATTTTATCGGAACGATCGAAGAGGTGAAACCGGAGAAAAGAAAATTGAAGGTATTGGTCTCCATCTTTGGTCGAGCGACGCCAGTGGAATTAGATTTTATTCAAGTCGAAAAGAATTAGTTCCTTTACTCGGAGGCATGGGAGATGGCAAAGAAAGTGGTGGCCATGGTGAAACTTCAGATTCCTGCTGGACAGGCAAATCCCTCTCCCCCTGTGGGACCAGCTTTAGGCCCTCATGGAGTCAATATTATGGAGTTTTGTAAGGCCTTTAATGCCAAAACTCAGGGTCAAGAAGGGATGATCATTCCGGTGGTCATCACGATCTTTTCCGATCGATCTTTTACTTTTATTACCAAGACACCTCCTGCCTCCGTTCTATTGAAGAAGGCCGCAAAGATTGTCAAGGGTTCAGGGGAACCCGGTCGAACCAAGGTAGGAAAGGTGACCAGGGAACAGATTCGCGAAATTGCTCAGATTAAAATGAAAGATCTCAATGCCATGGATCTGGAAGCCGCGATCCGGACGATTGAGGGAACTGCCCGAAGCATGGGAATAGAGATTGTTTGAGAGAGGATCATGGGGAAGAGAGGAAAAAAGTATTTAGAGGCAAGAAGTAAAGTAGATCGAAATAAGAGATACGATCTGGAAGAGGGGGTAAAACTTCTGTTGGAGACCTCCTATGCAAAATTTGATGAATCTGTCGATATGGCGGTTCGGTTAGGAGTCGATCCCAAGAAACCGGATCAGATGGTAAGAGGGACGGCTGTCCTTCCTCACGGCACTGGAAAGCCTGTAAGAGTCCTCGTTTTTGCAAAGGGTCAGAAAGAGAAGGAAGCGTTAGAGGCAGGGGCGGACTATGTCGGAGGAGAAGAACTGATTGAGAAAATTTCCAAGGGATGGCTCGAGTTTGATAAAGCCATTGCCACCCCCGATATGATGGGGGCGGTGAGTAAATTGGGAAAGATTCTCGGGCCCCGAGGATTGATGCCCAACCCGAAAGTAGGAACCGTGACCTTTGATGTAGCCAAAGCCGTCAAGGAGATCAAAGCCGGAAAGGTGGAATTCAAGGTGGAGAAGGCCGGGATCGTTCATGTCCCGGTAGGAAAGGTCTCTTTTGGATTGGCAAAATTATTGGACAATATCCGGACTCTCTTAGATGTGATTATCCGGGCCAAACCTCCAACCAGTAAAGGCGTCTATTTAAAAAGCATTGCCCTTTCGACGACAATGGGACCTGGGATTAAAATCGATCCATTGAAGATTAGAAGCCTGATAAAAACCTAATCCGATAGATCCTCAACAGGAGGGAGCACTCATTGAATCGAACTGAAAAGCATCAAATCGTTTCAGAGTTTTCCAAGAAATTAGAAGGGCTCCAGGCTGCCGTATTGACCAATTTTCGTGGACTGAATGTGGAGCAGATCAATACATTAAGAAGACGGTTAAAGGAAGAGAAGATTTCTTATCATGTGGTCAAAAATACCTTGATGAAGTTGGCTTCACGAGGGACTCCCTTAGAAAAATTAGCCGATTATTTCGAGGGTCCTACCGCCATTGCCATTTCCCATGGAGACCCTGTTCCCTTAGCAAAGATCCTATCTGAATTTGTCAAAAATCAACCCAATTTAGAGATCAAGGCAGGTTTAATTCAAGGGAGAGTGGCTACCCCAGAAGAGATTAAGGCTTTAGCCACACTTCCTCCAAGGGAGATCATTCTGGGTCAACTCTTAGGGGCGATTCAAACTTCAGGACAACATCTCGCTGGAGTTCTTCTCGGTGTCCTCCAGCAACTCCTCGGAGTTCTTCAAGCTCGTGTAGACCAATTGAGCAAGGAATCCAACTCTGGTTCATAGAGGGAAAAGAGGGGAATAAAAGAATCCATTTTACCCTTTCTAATTCTACGATAGGAGGTTTTTTCGAATGGCCGACATTCAGAAGATTGCCGAAGAGATCAGTAACCTTACCTTACTGGAAGCAAGGGATTTAGTGAGGATCCTGGAGGAGAGGTTAGGAGTCAAAGCAGCAGCCCCGGTAGCCGTGGCACCCGCAGCGGTGGCTGGAGTCCCAGCGGGAGCAGAGGCCGCTCCTGCTGAAGAGAAGACAGAGTTCGATGTCATTCTCACCGGATACGGCGATAAGAAAATCCAAGTCATTAAGGTCGTAAGAGAATTAACCGGGTTGGGTTTAAAAGAAGCAAAGGATCTTGTGGAAGGGGTTCCCAAGCCTGTGAAGGAAGGTGTTTCAAAAGAAGAAGCGGCTTCCATGAAGAAGAAACTCGAAGAGGCTGGGGGAACCGTCGAGATTAAGTAGTTTTTTCAACCGAATTGAGGAAACGTTATTGTCTTCTCCTAAAAGGACAAGGTGGTTTTTATAGAAGATGTCCTCGAGGGTGAAGACTTTTTATTTAAAGAGGGAGATCCTATGATCCATACCAATATTGTCCCGATTTATCGACGCTATCGAAAAAACTTTTCAAAAATCAAAGAGGTCCTGCCCATTTCCGATCTGATCGAGGTTCAAAAAAAATCCTATGAAAAATTTCTTCAGGCCCATGTGGATCCAGATAAAAGGGAGCCGATAGGGCTTCAAGGAGTTTTTAAAACCGTCTTCCCGATCAAAGATTTTTACGAAACCTCTTCCCTTGAATTTGTCAGTTATCGCTTAACTGAACCGAAGTATGATGTTGGAGAATGCCTTCTCAAAGGCATGACTTATGCCGCTCCGATGAAGGTCACGGTTCGGTTGGTCGTTTGGGATGTGGACGAGGAGACAAAGACCAAGAATATTAAAGCGGTCAAAGAACAGGAGGTCTATTTTGGGGAGATCCCCTTGATGACCGAAAACGGAACCTTCATCATTAATGGAACGGAGCGGGTCATCGTCAGTCAACTCCATCGATCCCCAGGAGTCTTCTTTGATCAGGATCAGGTGAAACCTCATGCGGGTGGGAAGATCCTCTATTATGCTCGAATTATCCCCAATCGAGGCTCCTGGATCGATTTTGAGTTTGATCAAAAAGATCTCCTCTATGTCCGGATTGACCGCCGGCGTAAGATTCCGGTGACCGTTTTATTGAGGGCCCTTAAATACACCGGTCGAGAACTGCTCGATTATTTCTATCGGAAAGAGAAGATCCATTTCCGGAAAGGAAGGTTTGTCAAGGAGATTTCCAAGGAGGTTCTGGTTGGACAGAAAGCCCCGACCGACATCATCGATCCAGAGACTCAGAAAGTGATCTTGAAAAAACATCGAAGAATTACCGAAGAGGCCTTCAAACGGTTAGAGATGAGTAAATTGACAGCCATTCCGATTGAAGCGGAAGATTTAATCGGGAAGTATCTGGCAAAGGATGTCGTGGATCCTCAAACCGGAGAGGTCGTTGCAGAGTACAACGAAGAGATCACCGAGAAGTTTCTTGAAGAAGTAAAGAAGAGAGGGATCGAAACCTTTGAAATCCTTTTCATCGATAATATCAACGTCAGCTCCTCCCTCAGGGATACTTTAGTGATGGATAAGATTGAACTCACCCGGGAGGAAAGAGAGAAATTGCCCCTACTCGAACCCGGAAAATCCATTCGAGAAAAGGAGGCCGAAAGAGCGCTCATCGATATCTACAAAAGGCTTCGTCCGGGAGATCCTCCTACTCCTGAAACGGCTATGAATCTCTTCTACAATCTCTTCTTTAATCCCGAACGGTATGATCTCTCTAAAGTGGGAAGGATGAAATTGAATCATAAATTGGGGTTAAAGGCGAAACCGCTCAAGATCTTAGTCTTTACCGAGAAGTGGAAGAAAGAGGCCTTAGAGGTCGGGGCCACCTATGCAGGAGGAAAGGAGTTGATCGATCGGATTCTGGATGGATGGCTTGATTTTGACGAAGCGATCGCCACCCCCGAAATGGCAGATGAAATTCAGCGAGTGTCCAAAATTCTTCATCCCATCGGGATGATGCCTACGATTAGGGATGGAACCATCACAGAGGATGTTCGGGGAAAGATCAAAGAGATTTTAGAAGATGAAAAGACGACTCTTCGAAGGAGGGATATCCTCGAGGTCGTAAAATACCTGATTCAGCTCAAAGATGGTCAGGGTTCGGTGGATGATATCGACCATCTTGGAAATCGTCGAGTCAGGACGGTAGGGGAGTTGCTCGAAAACCAATATCATATCGGATTGGTCCGGATCGAGAGGGCCATTAAAGAACGGATGAGTTTACAAGATATTGAGACCCTCATGCCCCATGATTTGATCAATTCTAAACCCCTTTCTGCCGTGATCAAAGAATTTTTTGGCTCCAGCCAGCTCTCCCAATTTATGGATCAGACCAACCCCCTATCCGAGATCACCCATAAGCGACGTCTCTCTGCCCTGGGTCCAGGAGGACTGACCCGGGAAAGGGCAGGGTTTGAAGTCAGGGATGTCCATCCCACTCATTATGGTCGAATTTGTCCTATCGAGACACCGGAAGGTCCAAACATTGGGTTGATCACCTCCCTGAGTACCTATGCTCGAGTGAATGATTATGGATTTATTGAAACCCCTTACCGCGAGGTCGTCAACGGAAGGGTGACCAATCATATCCGGTATCTTACTGCTCTGGACGAGGAGGAAGAGCTCGCTGGAAAGAAGCCAGCCATTGCTCAGGCCAATGCTCCCATTGATAAAGAGGGTCGATTTACCAGTCCCCTTGTCTCTGCTCGTAGAGGGGGGGAATTTGTCATGGTCAAGCCTGAGGACGTTCACTATATGGACGTTTCACCCAAACAGTTGGTCAGTGTCGCCACCTCGCTCATCCCCTTCTTGGAGAATGATGATGCGAACCGAGCACTGATGGGTTCGAATATGCAGCGTCAAGCCGTTCCCTTGCTGAGGACGGACGCCCCACTGATCGGCACAGGGATGGAGGCCGTCGTGGCAAGAGACTCTGGGGTGACGGTCTTGGCCAAAAGGGATGGGGTAGTGGAAGATGTGGATGCGACTCGGATTGTCATTCGTGCCGATGAGGATAGCCAGCAAGAGACAGACACTGGGGTCGATATCTATACCCTCATCAAATATAAACGCTCCAATCAAAATACCTGTATCAATCAAAGACCCATCGTCTCGATAGGGGAGCGAGTCAAGAAGGGTCAGGTCATTGCCGATGGTCCGGCCACGGATATGGGAGAGTTAGCTCTGGGGCGAAATGTTTTGGTCGCCTTTATGCCATGGGGAGGATACAACTTTGAAGATTCTATCCTCATCAGTGAGAAGCTGTTGAAGGAGGATACCTACACCTCCATTCATATCGAAGAATTTGAGTGTGTAGCGAGAGATACAAAATTAGGGAAAGAAGAGATCACCCGTGATATTCCCAATGTGGGAGAAGAGGCCCTGAAGAATCTGGATGAGAGTGGAATCATTCGAATCGGTGCAGAGGTGAAACCGGGCGATATCCTGGTAGGAAAGGTAACCCCCAAAGGGGAGACTCAGCTTTCTCCAGAGGAGAAGCTTCTCCGTGCGATCTTTGGAGAGAAGGCAGGGGATGTGAGAGATACGTCCCTTCGTGTTCCCCATGGGATTGAGGGGGTGGTCATCGATGCAAAAGTCTTTTCCCGAAAAGGGCAAGAGAAGGACGAGAGGACGAAAGCCATTGAAGAACAGGAAAAGGCACGCCTGCTAAAAAATCAAGCCGACGAGATTCGAATCATCCAGAACAGCACCCGGCGGAAGATAGGAAAATATCTAATCGGAAAGCGAGCCGCCCATCGGATTGCCGATGCCAAAAAGAATCGGGTCTATCTGGAGGCAAAGGAAAAGATTAAAGAGGAACATCTTTTCGCCATTCCCTTTGATCGACTCAAAGAGATCGACGTCCTGGAAGGAAAGCGGATTTTACCAGAGGTCCATAAGATTCTCGATCGAGCCGAACTTCAGATCAATGTGGTGAAAGGAGTGTTTGCGGAAAAATTGGCCAAATTAAAGAAGGGGGATGAATTGGCCCCAGGGGTGATCAAATCCGTCAAGGTCTATGTGGCTATGAAAAGAAAGCTCTCAGTGGGAGATAAGATGTCCGGACGGCATGGAAACAAAGGGATCATCTCACGGATTCTCCCCGAGGAGGATATGCCCTATCTCGAGGATGGGACGCCGGTGGATATCGTTCTCAATCCATTAGGAGTTCCTTCCCGAATGAACGTAGGCCAGATCCTGGAGACCCATCTCGGTTGGGCCGCCAAGGGATTAGGGGTAAAGATTTCCGAATATATCCAGAAGAACTTTAACCCTAAAATTTTAAGAAGGAGAATTAAAGAGATCTATTCCTCCCGCGAGGTGAACGAGTATCTGGATCAAGCGAGCGATGAAGAAGTATTGGAGTTGGCCCGGAAATTAGAGAAGGGGATTTATGTCTCTGTCCCTGTTTTTGATGGGGCCTCAGAAGAAGAGATCAAAGAGCATTTGGCCAAGGCTGGACTTCCCATCAGTGGACAGACGATCCTCTACGATGGGAGGACAGGAGAACCCTTTCATCACAAGGTCACGGTGGGATATATGTATCTCCTGAAACTCCATCATCTGGTGGATGATAAGATCCATGCTCGATCGATTGGTCCTTATTCCTTGGTCACCCAGCAGCCTTTGGGAGGAAAGGCCCAATTCGGAGGACAGCGACTGGGAGAGATGGAGGTCTGGGCCTTGGAGGCTTATGGAGCCGCCCATTCCCTTCAGGAATTTTTGACAGTAAAATCGGACGATGTGGCCGGAAGAACTCGCGTCTATGAAGCCATTGTGAAGGGAGAACATACCTTTGAGCCTGGTCTTCCGGAATCGTTCAATGTTTTGGTCAAAGAGTTACAGAGCCTCTGTTTGGATACAGAGCTCATCGAGGAAAAGAGGGAAGAAGAATTTTAGAATAGATAAAAAAACCATTTTCGAACGAAAAGGAGGAGACGTTGGAAGACTATTTGACATTCTTTGAAAAGGGGAAAAGTCCGATCAATTACAACGCCATCCGAATCTCGATCGCCTCTCCAGAGAAGATCGAATCCTGGTCTCATGGGGAGGTGAAAAAGCCGGAGACCATTAACTATCGAACCTTTAAACCTGAAAAGGATGGTCTCTTCTGCGCCAAGATTTTTGGCCCTACAAAGGACTACGAATGTAATTGTGGAAAATATAAACGAATGAAACATCGGGGAATTGTCTGTGAAAAGTGTGGCGTGGAGGTCATCCAGTCAAAGGTCCGCCGAGAGAGGATGGGACATATCCGGCTGGCCACCCCTGTCGCCCATATCTGGTTTCTGAAGAGTATTCCCAGCAAGATCGGAATCCTGGCAGATATGACCCTAAGGGAGTTAGAACGAATTCTCTATTTCGAGTCCTATTTGGTCCTGGATGGGAAAGGGACTCCTTACAAACGAGGGGATATCCTTTCGGAAGAAAAGTACCAGGAGGCAAAAGAGAAGTATGGGGATCAACTCGTCGTCATGCAGGGGGCAGAGGCGATAAGGGAACTGTTGAGAACGACCGATGTGAAAGAACTCTCTCAAAAACTGAGAACGGAGATGAAAGAGACCACCTCGGAAGCTAAGAAGAGACGTTTGGCCAAACGGTTGAAGATCATCGAGTCTTTCTTGGAATCCGGAAATAAGCCGGAATGGATGATCCTTGAAGTCATTCCTGTTCTTCCCCCAGATCTTCGCCCTCTTGTTCCTTTAGATGGAGGACGGTTTGCCACCTCCGATCTTAACGACCTCTATCGAAGGGTCATCAATCGGAACAATCGTCTCAAGCGGCTTCTGGAACTCAATGCCCCTGAGATTATCATCCGAAATGAAAAACGAATGCTCCAGGAGGCCGTAGATGCCCTGTTTGATAACGGGAAGAGAGGAAGGGCCATTCTGGGAGCTAATAAGAAACCCCTGAAGTCCCTCAGCGATATGCTTCGAGGCAAACAGGGAAGATTTCGTCAGAACTTATTGGGAAAGCGAGTGGACTATTCTGGGCGTTCGGTGATCGTCATTGGACCTGAGTTAAAACTTCATCAATGTGGTCTTCCTAAGAAGATGGCCCTCGAGCTCTTTAAACCCTTCATCTACCATCTTCTTCAGGCAAAAGGGTTGGCCACGACCATCAAGAGTGCCAAGAAGATGATCGAGAAGGAGAGGCCCGAGGTTTGGGATGTTTTGGACGAGGTGATTCGAGAACATCCTGTCCTTTTGAATCGTGCCCCAACCCTTCATCGTTTAGGAATCCAGGCCTTTGAACCCTTGCTCATCGAAGGGAAGGCCATTCAACTTCATCCCTTGGTCTGTACGGCCTTCAATGCTGATTTTGATGGGGATCAGATGGCCGTTCATGTCCCTCTTTCAGTAGAAGCCCAGGCAGAGGCCAGGATTCTCATGATGTCCACCAATAATATCCTTTCTCCTGCCAATGGAAGACCGATCATAGTCCCGACCCAGGATATCGTGCTTGGAATCTACTATATGACTCGGGAACGTCCTTTTGTGAAGGGAGAAGGGAAGGTGTTTTCCAATCCGGAGGAGGTCCGAATCGCCTATGATGCCCAGGAAGTAGACCTTCATGCTCGAATTAAGGTCCGAATCGACGGAACGATGGTCGAGACGACGGTAGGCCGGATTCTTCTTAAAGAGATCCTCCCTGAAGAGATTCCTTTCTCCTTGATCAACAGGGTGATCAAAAAGAATGAGCTGGCCGCTTTGGTGGAATACTGTTACCGATATTGCGGAGAGAAGAAGACGGTCATCCTTTCGGATCGGTTAAAGGATTTGGGATACCGCTATGCCACGGAGGCCGGGATTTCGATCAGTATCAATGATATGCTTATCCCTTCCAACAAAGAGGCCCTGTTAAAAGAGGCCCAGGAAGAAATCGAGAAGGTTCAGGAACAATATACGGAAGGACTCATTACAGACGGAGAACGATACAATAAGGTGATCGACATTTGGGCGCAGGTCACCGAGAATATAGCGGATGTGATGTTCAGGGAGTTGGGGACCGAAGAAGCAGAAGGTCCCAATGGAGAGAAGAAGAAAGTAGAAAGTTTTAATCCTATTTATATCATGGCTGATTCAGGAGCCCGTGGGAGTGCTCAACAGGTCAGACAGCTTGCCGGAATGAGGGGGCTCATGGCCAAGCCTTCCGGGGAAATCATCGAGACCCCCATCACGGCAAACTTCCGTGAAGGTCTCACCGTGTTGCAATACTTTATTTCTACCCATGGGGCTCGAAAAGGATTGGCCGACACGGCCTTGAAGACGGCCAATGCAGGATACCTGACCCGCCGTCTGGTAGATGTGGCCCAGGATGTCGTGATTACGGAGAAGGATTGCGGAACCTTGGATGGGATTGAAGTCGAATCCCTAATCGAAGGGGGAGAGATCATCGAATCCATGAAGGGGCGTATCTTAGGTCGTGTGGCTCTGGAGGACATTCGAGATCCATTTACCGGAGAGATCATCGTCAGAGCGAATGAAGAGATCGATGAGAATCTGGCCGAACGGATCGAAGATGCCGGCATTGATCGAGTAAAGATTCGGTCCGTTCTTACCTGCAAATCCAAACGGGGGGTGTGCGCCCTTTGCTATGGGAGGGATTTGGCTCGAGGGCGAATCGTTAACGTGGGGGAGGCCATTGGAATCATTGCAGCCCAATCCATAGGAGAGCCTGGAACCCAGTTGACGATGAGGACGTTCCATATTGGAGGAACAGCCAGCCGAAGGGCAGAACAGACGACTCTCGAAAGTCAGATCGAAGGAAAGGTCAAATTCATTAATCTCAAGACCGTAAGGAATCGAGAGGGAAACCTCATCGTCATGAACAGAAATGGAGAGATCGCGATTCTCGATGAGAGTGGAAGAGAACGGAGGCGTTATTCCGTCATCTATGGAGCGAAACTGAAGGTCAAAGATGGCCAAAGGGTCAAAGAGGGAGACCTGCTCGCCGAATGGGACCCCTATTCCATTCCTGTCCTGACTGAGGTTTCCGGGCGGGTCAAATTTGGAGATATTATCGAAGGAGTGACCATGCAGGAACAGGTCGATGAGTTTACAGGACTTTCGAGAAAAGTGATTGTGGAATCGAAAGATCCGGAGCTTCGTCCCAGGATCTCTATCAAAGATGAAAAAGGAAGAACGATGAAGATCCCCGGCTCCACCTCAGAAGCTCGGTACCTCCTTCCAGTGGGGGCGAATATCTTTGTCTCGGAAGGGGATATGGTTGAGGCAGGAGATGTCATCGTAAAGATTCCAAGGGAGACGACCAAGACCAAAGATATTACAGGAGGTCTTCCGCGAGTGGCAGAACTTTTCGAGGCGAGAAGGCCGAAAGAATACGCTCTGATCAGTGACATCGATGGAGTGGTTGAGTTTGGAAAGGACATCAAGGGGAAGAGAAAGGTCATCATTCGACCTGAGGTGGGAGAGCCTAAGGAATATATCATCCCGAGAGGGAAACATGTGAGTGTCCATGAAGGGGATTTTGTGAAAGCAGGAGAACCCTTGATGGATGGCCCGGTCAATCCTCATGATATCCTGAGGGTGATGGGAGACAAAGCCCTGGCTCGTTATCTGGTCGATGAGATTCAGGAGGTGTATAAACTCCAAGGGGTAAAGATTAACGATAAACATATCGAGGTCATTGTCCGCCAGATGCTCAAAAGGGTCAGGATTAAAGAGGTTGGGGACACACGTTTCCTGGTCGATGATCAGGTTGAAAAGTATGTCTTTGAGGAGGAGAACGAACGCGTCTTGAAGGAGGGTGGAAAGCCGGCAGTGGCAGAGCCTCTCTTTTTAGGGATTACCAAGGCCTCTCTTATCACCGATAGCTTCATCTCGGCTGCCTCTTTCCAGGAGACGACCAAAGTCCTTACCCAAGCGGCCGTTGCGGGGAAGGTAGATCATCTAAGAGGATTAAAAGAGAATGTCATCATGGGAAGATTGATTCCCGCAGGCACCGGGCTTCCGAAATTTAAGAACCTTGAACTATGGGTTGAGGGTTATAGTGAAAACGAAGGGAAGAAAGAAACGATAGAAGAAGTCCCTCCTCCACCCGCTTAGTAGGGGAGGTTTTTCGTGACCCGAAGGGTCCTCTCCTTTCCTTCTTTTAGAGAGGGCCCTTCCTTATTTTATTGATTCCAGTCTTTTCTTTGCTATTTCCGCCTGCTCTGTTTTCGGATACCGTTCCACCACCCTTCTCAAGAGACTTCGAGCATTGGTCTTATCTCCGAGTTCTAAAAAGGCCAGGCCCTGCTTGAGAAGGGCGGAAGGAACCTTATCCCCTTCCGGGTATTTTACCATTACCTTTTCATATTCCAGGATAGCCTTCTCATAGTCCTTTTTTAAGAAATAGATTTCTCCAATCCAGAATTGTGCATTGTCTGAAAGCTCCGTATGAGGATACTGGGTTAGAAAGGCTTCGAATTTCTTTCGTGCGCCTTCCAGATCTCCTTTCTGAAAGGTTTCATAGGCCTCTCGATAAAGATCACCGATTCGGGCAGAAAGACTTTTCCAGTCCGAAACCTTTTCTTCTAAGAGGGGAGGTTTTTCGGCCTCGGAGGGTTTGGTTACAAGTTTGGCCTCGATTCCTTTGAGCCGCTCTTCGATTCCTTTTAGCCGTTCATCGCTTCCTTTTAATCGATCTTCGTTCGTTTTCAGCCGATCCTCATGACCTCTCCATCGGGCCTCAATGACCTTTAATTGCTCTTCTATTCCCTTCATTCGGATGGCCATTTCTCTAAAATGTTCATCTTGCGACTTTCCTCTTTCCTCGAGGGTTCTGACCCTGGCCTCTACCTCGCCCTTCAATCGGTCTACCTCTCTGGTGGGTCTTCTTAGATACTCCTTGTACTCTTCGATTCCAGTGGAGAGAATTCGTGTCTCTGTCTGAAGCGATTCCAGTCGAAGAAGAAGATCAGCCTTCAGTTTCTGGGTTTCGGATCTCAAAGAGGAGACCTCCTGTTTTAATGGGGAGAGTTCACCTCTGAGGGTAGAGAGTTCCTTCCGTAACTCCTCCTTTTCTTTTTGGTCTCGATTTTGGGTTTGGGCCCATTGAGATTCCAGTCTCCGAATCTCCCGATCCAGAATTCTTACATCCTGGGTAGTGGCACATCCCAAAAGCAAGATCATCCCTGAAAGGATCCATCCTCGAAGGAATCGTTTTTTCATCCTCTTCTCCGTTCGTTCATAAAGTGGGTTCCATTGGGTTTCGGTGATCAGCCAACCCCTCAAATTCATCGGTCCATTTTTTTATTTCGCAATGATGACGAATTGAGCTCTTCGATTTTTAGCCCAGGCCTCTTCATTATGTCCAGGATCCAATGGTCTTTCCTCACCATAGCTGATGGTCGTGATTCGATCAGGGGAGATTCCGAGAGAGATGAGGTAGTTCTTAGTGCTGGTTGCTCTCCTCTCGCCCAGGGCAAGGTTATAAGCCTCGGTTCCTCTTTCGTCACAATGGCCTTCGATCTGAATCTTGAGGTTAGGATATTTTTTCAACACGGCGGCATTCTCCTTCAAGATTTCAGCATCTCCAGGGCGAATATCATATTTATCGAAGTCAAAATGGATGGTTTTGAGAAGGGTACTTTCATAGACCGTTCCTTCGATGCCGGGGGTCTTCTTTGCGATCAAGCTTTTCTCGAGCTCTTCTTTTGCTTTCTCCCTTTCTCTGGCTTCTCTCTCTCTGGCTTCTCTTTCACGAGCCTCTCTCTCCCTGGCCTCTCTCTCCCGAGCCTCTCTTGCCCGTTCGGCTTCCATTCTCGCAGCCTCTTCTCTCCGTGCTGCCGCGGAAGGTTCTTCTTTGACGACGGTCTTTTTTGGACAGCCCGCCAGGATCAGCCCCAAACAAAAAACAAGAAGAATGAGAATGGTCGTTCTTTTTTTACTCATCGTTTCCCTCCTTTAAAAAATTTTTGAAAGATTGAGTCGTTTAAAAACGTGGAGACCATGTAGGACTCGATTCACCTCCTTTCGATGGGGTTAAAGGTCTTTGATTGAATCCATTTGCGTTCATAATATAAATCTTTGAGCTTCCCGTCCGGGTGGAACTAAAAGCAATATAACGCCCATCGGGAGACCAACAGGGGCTCTCATTGTGGCCGGAGTTGGAGGTCAGTTTCCTCAACCCTGATCCATCCGCTTCAATCGTGAAGATATGAAATTCGCCTCCCACCCTTCCGCAAAAGGCGATGCGATTTCCCTTTGGAGACCAAGAGGGACTGGTATTATAATTTCCTTCGTACGTTAAACGCCGGAGGTTCGATCCGTTCGTGTCCATCACATAAATTTGAGGAGAACCTGATCGATCAGAACAGAAGGCGATCCACTGACCATCGGGAGACCAACTCGGAGAGGATTCGTTCCCGTGTCCCTTGGTAAGAAATCTTGGATTGGTTCCGTTGGAATCGATGATCGCTATCTCCGACTTTCCTTCTCGGCTCAACATGATCGCAAGCTTCTTACCATCAGGAGACCATGAAGGTGAAGCATTTAGACCCGGTTGAAAAGAGAGTCGGTGGGTTCCTTCTTTATGGAGTTCCATCACATAAAGATCTGGATTTCGTTTAAGATAAGAGGTAAATATGATCTTTTTTCCATCAGGAGACCAGGCTGGAGAGAGATTGATCGATTGATTTTTAGTGACCTGTTTGACATTCGACCCATCGAAATCCGCCATAAAGATTTCTTTACTCTCCCCCTGTCTCATGACATAAGCCAGTTTAGTCGTGTTCATTCCATGTTCTCCCGTGAGCTGAAAGATCACCTCGTCAGAGATTCGATGAACGAGGTAACGAAGGTTCTGGACATGGCCCTCTATCTGTTTTCCCACAAGACGTTTCTGTTCGATTAAATCCACCAGGTGATATCGAAGGATGACCTGAAGGGTATTGGGTTCCAAAGATACATCCCCTACCATTAACATCTCTCCACCCGAATGAATCCATTCGCTGATGAGAAGAGGATCGGGGATCCCCTCTTTCTCTCTCAGGAGAGGTGGGAGTTTTGAATAGTCCACCACTCTAAAAAATCCCGAAAGGAGGAGATCGTTGCTTAGAATCTCATAGACCTTGATGGAAAGGCTTGGAGGGGTTTTCCCCAATGATTTCCATTTTGGAAGAACGATAGGGAGTTGGACAAAAGAGGGGGCATTAATGTCTAAATAGACCCGTGCCTTTGAAGGGGTGATCAGAAGAAAGAGAATGATAAAAAGAGTAACAATGGATGGGAAAGATCTCAACATATTTTATTCGGGATAGAAACGGATTCCCACCTCCAGGGTCGATTCTTTCCATTCTTTCGGAAAAGGAGGGAAAGGTTCCGATTTTTTTATTGCCCTCATTGCCATTTGATCATAGAGGGCATTCCCGGATCTCTTTTCAAACCAAGTTTTTAGAATTTTTCCGTTCTGGTCAATTATTACGACAATAATGGTCTCTAAGTCAAGCCTTTCTTTCAAAAGGCTTTCAGGAATGGTCCATGACTCCTTGATCTTGGCCCAGAGGAGAGAGTAGTATTCGTTCAGTTTGGCCTCCAACAGAGAAGGATAGATAGGAGGAGGAGCCGGAGAGGAAGGAGGCGGAGATGAAGGAAGAGAAGGTGGAGGAGGAGTGGGTGGTGAGGGTGAAGGTGAAAGGGTTGGAGATGGAGTCTCTCTCTTGGCCACCTTTTTCTGAATCTCTTCAAGAGCTGCTTTCTTTCTTATCTCTTCAAGGGACTCCTGAAGATGGTGGAGAGGTTCCTCTTTCCTTTCTTTCTTTTTAATTTTTTCAACGATATCATTCTTTTTAGTCTTCTCAACCGGTTTCATTTTTTCAACAGGTTTGGGGATCTCTTTTTTTTCTAAAGCGGGGGTTGGTTTTGCAGTTTCCGGTTCTGGGACAGAAGGAGGAACCCAGGCCACGAGATAGGTTTTTGGGATGGCCTTGAGAGGGGTGGGCCAAGGGGTTAGGCTAAGGAAGATAACCAGGGCGACATGAATGAAAAGAGATACAGCCATAGCTAATGGGAAACGATGGGACGGAAGAGTCTTTGAGACAGTCCTTCTCATTACTGGTATCCTGTTTCTTTTAGAAATTTAAGAAGCCCTAAACCCATGGGAGAAAGAGTTCTCCCCCGACGAGATACGATATAAATGGGTCGAAGAATAGGTTCTAATTCTTCGATGTCAATTTTGGAAAGGAGACCCCATTTGAGTTCATCTTCTACCGCTCTTTTAGAGAGGAAGGCGAAACCCAGTCCTGCCTTCACGCCTTCCTTCACGGAGGAGGTGCTTCCCATTTCCATCACCACATGAAACTGTTTAAGGGTTCTTCCTTTCTTTCTCAATGTTTTATCTACTACCATTTGAGTTCCAGACCCTTCTTCCCGAATGATCCAGGGCTGTTTCATCACCTCTTCGAGAGGGATTCTTTTCTTTTTACTAAGGGGATGGGTGGAAAGTCCCACAGGAATAATTTCGTCTTCGGCAAATTTTTCGTAGTGAAGGGAAGGCCGATTCAATTTAGCCCCGATAAGACCGAATTCGACCAGATCGTCGATCACCCATTGGATCACCTCTTTCGTATCCGATATTTTAAGGGAGATGGTTAAATGGGGGTGGTCTTTTTTAAAGGCACTTAACATTTTTGGGAGAAGGTATTCTCCTGGGATGGTGCTTGCGCCAATCGAAAGCTCCCCATGAATTCCTTGGGAAAATTCATACAAGGCGTTCATGAGTTCCTGCTTGAGACGGAGCATCCTTGAGGCATATTGGAGGAAGATTTTCCCTGCCTTCGTCAGGCGGACTTCTCTTCCCGATCGATCAAAGAGCCGAAGGGAGAGAGATTTCTCCAGGGAGAGGATATGACCGCTCACCGTCGGCTGGGTAAGGAAGAGTTGTTGGCCGGCTTTTGAGAAACTCTTCAGTTCGGCCACCCTACAGAACGTTTCAAGATGTTTCAGCTCGATGGAGACATTTTTTTTCATCGTTAAAAAATATTACTCTCATCAGGAGGCAATTGCAAGTTCAAAAAAGAAGGCCTGGAGACGATCTCCAGGCCTTCTTCACCCTTGGGGGAGTGATCGAGGATTAATACATATCTCCCATTCCGCCTCCCGGAGGCATGGACGGATAGGCGGGTTTCTTCTCTGGCTTTTCAGCAACCAAGGCCTCGGTAGTGATCATAAGAGAGGCCACCGATGCGGCATTCTGTAAAGCGAGTCTGACCACTTTGGTGGGGTCTATGATTCCCGCCTCAATCATATCGGTATACTCATCCTTAGCCGCATCGAATCCAAATGCCCCCTTTTCGTTTTTGACCCTTTCACAGACCACAGAGCCTTCCTGACCCGCGTTATTTGCAATCTGACGAATAGGCTCCTCAAGGGCTTTCTTGACA